>JAAYCB010000347.1 GCA_012744395.1 Pirellulaceae bacterium | reverse complement strand
GCGCACACCTTCGCCCAGGCGCAGGCCGGACTGGATTGCGGCGAGACCTCGCCGGTCGCGTACGAGTACGTCGACAACGAGACCGGCGACGGCATGGTCACGCACTTCGCCAGCGGAGTGAAGATGATCCTCTCGCGGGGCGACAAGTACTGGCACGGTTCGTGCGGCGAGCGGTTCGACGGCGCCGAGGGTTGGGCCGCCGCGGCCGACGGCTATTCCCGGCCCGACGTCTCCTCGCCCGACCTCCTCCGCCAGTACAAGAAGGTCATCGGCGAGTACGTCGCCCGCACGGGCAGGGCCCTCGACCACATGCGGAACTTTCTCGACTGCGTGAAGAGCCGCGAGCCCGCCGTGGCCAACGCCGCCGTGATGCACCACTCGATGACCACCGTCCACGCCGCCAACATCTGCATGTGGCTGAAGCGGAGTCTCAAGTACGATCCGGTCAAGGACGAGTTCATCGGCGACGAGGAGGCCAATCGCTTCCGCTCGCGGGCCATGCGGGAGCCGTACGTGTACTGAGACACGCGCGGCGCGGCCTTTGCTCAGCAGTCACAGCAATTTCGAGAAGGACTTGCCATTATGGGGAACAGCACACTGACCACCGATCCCAACACCGCGCGGAACGCCTCCCAGGGCCGGAAAAAGACGCCAGCGCCGCTGGTCCCGGCCCGGGCTCTGCAATTCGCGCTGGCCGCCGTGATGCTCCTGGCGGCCGCCGCAAGCGCGGCCGACGAGGCCCAGCTCATCGCCGTCCTCCAGTCGGACGCGGGGCAGAAGGAAAAGGCCGACGCCTGCCGCGAGCTGGCTCACGTCGGCGCCGCGCGGGCCGTCCCGGCCCTGGCGGCCCTGCTGGACGATGAAAAGCTCTCGCACATGGCCCGCTACGCCCTGGAGCCGATCCCCGACCCGGCGGCGAGCGCCGCGCTCCGCGACGCCTTGAGCAAGGTCAAGGGGCGCCCGCTGCTGGGCGTGATCGGGAGCCTCGGCGTGCGCCGCGACGCCGAGGCCGTCGACGCCCTGGCCGGGCTGCTCGCCAGCGCTGACAGCGACACCGCCCGGGCCGCCGCCCGGGCATTGGGCAACATCGGCACGCTCCAGGCCGCCCAGGCCATCGAAGCGGCCCTCGACACCGCCCCGGCCGCCGCCGAGGTCGACTTCTGCGAGGGGCTCTTCCGCTCCGCCGAAGCCCTTGCCGCCGAGGGGCAGCCCGCCGAGTCTCAGGCGATCTTCGACCGCCTCCGCGACCGCAAGGGCGCGCCGCAGCAGGTCCGCGCCGGCGCGCTGCGGGGCGCAATCCTCAGCCGCGGAAAACAGGGCATCCCGCTGATGCTTGAGGCCATCCGCGGAGCGGACTACGTGCTCACGGCCGCCGCCGCCCGAACGTCGATGGAGATGCCGGCGCCGGAAGTCACCGCCGCGCTGGCCGGCGAGCTCGCCAGGCTGCCGGCCGATCAGCAGATTCTGCTGATCGGCGCGCTGGGCAACCGCGGGGATGCGTCGGCCGGCCCGGCCCTGCTTTCCCTGGCCGCCAAGGGGCCCGACGCCGTGCGGCTGGCCGCGATCCGCAACGTCACGCGACTCGGCTACGGGCCCGCGGTGGCCCTGCTGGCTGAGCTCTCCCTCTCCGGCCAGGGCGAGCTGGCCGCCACCGCCCGCGACTGCCTGAGCGGCTTTCCGGGCGAGGACGCCGACGCGGCAATCGCCGGCATGCTCGCCGACAAGGACGCCGCCGTCCGATCCTTGGCGGTCGAGATCATCGGGCAGCGGAAGGCCGGCCAGGCGGCGGCCAGCCTGTTGAAGGCCGCCGCGGACGAGGAACAGTCCGTCCGCCTGGCCGCGCTGAAGGCGCTCCGCGACCAAGTCGGCGAGACCGAGCTGCCCGAGCTGCTGGCGATCCTCGTCCGCGCCCGCTCGGCGGCCGAGACGCAAGCGGCCGAAGGCGTCCTGGGCGCCCTCTGCGCCCGCGAAAAGGTGCCCGTCAGCGGAAACATCGTCATTGAAAAGGCCGAGTACGGCGATCTGCCGGGCGGGCCTTCGGCCGACGTGACCGCGAAGGTCGCCGCGATGGTCAACGACGGTGCGCTGGCGGTCGAGGCCACGAACGGGAACTTCGGCGACCCGGCCCGGGGCGTGACCAAGAAGCTCCGCGTCGACTACTCCGTCAATGGCGCCGCCGCCAGCAAGACGGTTGCCGAAGGGGAAAGCCTTGCCTTCACGGCGGTCTCGACGCCGCCGGCGATCGTCGACGCGATCTGCGGCGCGGCGGCCGGCGCCCGGGGCGAGGCGAAGCTGGCTCTCTTGCGCGTGCTGCGGACCGTGGGCGGGGCCAAGGCCCTCGCAACGGTCAAGAGCGCGGCGGCCGACGAAGACGCCCAGGTGAAGGAGACCGCGCTCCGCGCGCTGTGCGACTGGCCGACGCCCGACGCGCTGCCCGAGGTGGCCCGGTTGCTCAAGGCGCCCCCGAGCCGGACGATCAAGGTCCTGGCGCTCCGCGGCTTTGTCCGCCTCGTCCCGCAGGACGACGCGGCGAACGCCAAGAAGGCCGAGATGCTCCAGGAGGCGATGGCGCTGGCCGAGCGCGACGAGGAGAGGCGGCTGGTCCTCAGCGCCCTGGGCAACATCCCCGCGGTCGAGGCCCTCGCGGCGCTTACGCCGCACCTGGACAACGCCGCCCTCAAAGAGGAGGCCTGCCTGGCGGCGGTGGCGATCGCCGAGAGGATTCGCGCCCGGCACGCCGCCGAAGTGGCCGCGGCGATGCAGCGTGTGGCGAAGCGGACGACCGATAAGAAGCTCGCCGCCCGGGCCGAAGCGATCGCCGGTCAGGCGAAGCAGCAGTAATCCGGCCGGCGGCCGGCGGACCGTCAGCGCACAAGCACCCGGCGAGAGCCCAGGCCTCGGCCGGTCGCCCGCGCGGTTCCCCCTCGCGGCCGATCGCCACCAGGCCGGCTCTCGACCGGTTGCAGCCGCTTTGCGTGCGCCGGCACGCCGCGCGACCGGAATCAGCACATGATCACCGGTCGCGTCTCGTCTGACTGCACCTCCTTTCGAGCACGACCGTCGCGGTCTACCCACGCAGCGTCCGCCGGCCGAAAGGTTCTGTATGAGGTTCCCCGTACCACCGGCGCCTCATCAGCTTTTGCCTCCCGGCCACAGCCGCGCTCCACAAAAGAACCACCGCCGATATTGCTGCCAGCGGGAGTTCTTCGTTGCGTTCCGACTGTCGGCCGGCGGTCCGCCCGCGTGACCGTGAGGGAATCGAGCACCGCGAATCGGTTTGCAGTCGCCAGTTCGATCCCCCTGAAGAGCGACTCGGATCGACGGATTCGACAACGGGACAAGAATAACCTGCCCAGATTATGGCGTCGGAGAAGACCTCTCTTATTTCGGGTAAGTGTCATTGCTTGCACGCCACCCCCACGGGGGGCTAAAATCGACAATTCGTAAGTCGCGATCTTGTGAGGACTTGCTGTGTTTGGCTCGACCTCTCCGCTAAGAAGAAACGTCCGTCCAAACGAAACGCCCGTTGAACGCTCCCGAATCAGGCCGGTTCCACCGCCAATGACGCAAACGGAAGTGATTTTGAAGGTAAAAAAGCAAGACCGAATCGCCGCTGACCTCGGTTTCCGACGCGGTGATCGCGGCACACACTCATCCCGAACGATGATGTTCTCGGAGTTGGCTGCCTTGCTGGACGCCCTTGATACAACAGCCTCCACGGAGGATTTCCGGCGGGCAGTTGTTGACGAGAACCTGCTGGGAAAAAAGACGAACGCTACTCGACGTCTGGCCTTTCAGAGGCTCTCGGAACTATACGCATTTGACAAGCAGACCCCCATCTTTCGCATTTTCTGGCAGTTCTGGGACTACGGACCACAAGGGCGGAATCTTTTGGCAATCCTGTGTGCCGCCGCCCGTGATCCACTT
>JAAYCB010000346.1 GCA_012744395.1 Pirellulaceae bacterium | reverse complement strand
GCCGCGCGGCCTTGCCGAATGCGGCGTCGCAGAACTCCGGCATGAGCTGCCTGGCGGTGTTGCCCTCCGGATCGTCGAACATGCGGCCCATAATGTAATACACGGGGCCTTCGAGGCCGAAGAGCTGGCCGGGGCCGTCGCGATAGAGGCCTTGAATCCGGCTCGCAGCCAGCCGCCTCGCCTGCGCCTCGACGTAACCCGGCGTCCGCATCGGCGTGTAGCGGGTGCCGAGGTTCGGGCACCAATTGTAGACGTAGCCGGTCAAACCGCGCGGCACCTCGCAGCCCCGCCAGGCGGCGATGTCCTCCTGATTCGTGCCGGTGAGCATGATGCACGTGTTCTCCGGAAACCGGGCGAACGTTTTCGGCGGCGCGGCCGTGAGAATATACGACATCATCGTCACCTGCCGGCCGGGGTGCGACTGCTGCAACCGCTCCGCCAGGCGGCGGTTGAAAATCCAAATCTTCTCGCCCCAGTCGTCGCCCGTGTCGAAAAGCCTGGCGCAGGCGTCGCACTCGCACTTGCGAAACCCGTCCGGCTGACCCAGGTCGACCGACTCGTAACCGCGATCCAGCCAGGAAGCCAGGTCGCGATAGACCAGCTCCTGCACGTGCGGATTCGACAGGCAATACTGGGCATTGCCGCCGTCGGGTTTCGCCCGCTCCCCATCGATCAGGGCGAAATATTCCGGGTGGGCGTCGAAGTATTTCTCCGGCGGCACGGCGCGCTGCCACGTGTGGCCGCCGAAGACCTCGTTGACGCGGGGAAACCGGTTGTGCGCCAAGTCGTAGAAACCTCCGCCCGCCGGATGCGCCGTGTTGACTCGCAGGACCGGCGTCTTTTCCAGGTCCAGGTCCGCCGGGACCGCGATCGCCGGGCAGGGCAGGAACTCGATCGCCGGCGAAGCGATCAGGTCGATTCTCGACGCCGCGCTGACCGGATTGTAGGGCGCGATCTCGGGATACAGAAACCGCACGCCCATGTGTTGCCGCACGAAATCGGCCACGGCCTTGGCCGTGCCGATCCGGTCCCAGTTCGGGCGCCGCTTGTTGGCGGTCTCGCCCCGGGCCGGATGATCGTGCCCGGCGATGATCAGGTCCTTGCCGACCGCCCGCTGGATGTAACCCCAACCGGCCAGACGCTCAACTTCGATGCCGTTGGATCGGGCGAACGCCGTGTTGCCCAGGTAGATCGCCGGCCTGGCCGAATCGTGCTGGGCTTCCGGCACGACCGGGACTTCGAACCCGTTGGCCTGGAAAGCGGTCTGCACGAGCCGGGCGGTCTGCCCCAGGCACGCGCCGATTGCCGGGCTGGGATACTCGTCCGGCACGACAATCTGGTACTCAGACCGGCCGCCGGCCGCGAGCACCAACTCGGCGGCCGTCCCGGCAGCTCCGCAAGAAAGGAGCAGCAGCGCACTAGACAACAGGGAAATGCGGTTCATTCGGACGTCTCCAGATAGTAGACGCGATTCGCGGGCCCGGTTCCGCGCCGGTCTCGACGGAGGGCACAGCGCAGCGGGAGCGGAGGGCCGCTCGGCTCATGTTTGTCCGTGGCTGGCGTGGGGAAATCTGGAGGCCTGGCGGAAACCGCGAAAGACAGCCTGGTTTTCACAGCAGCCACGCCTCCGTCATCCACAAGCGGTCTCCGCCGTGCGGGTTGGGATTGTCCCGGGGCGCCAACAGCGGCACTGCCCGGGCCCCTATGTGTAACCCTAAATCCGCACCGCGCCAAGCGTTTCCAAACGGCCGGTTTCGGCGGCGAGACCTGCTGCCGCACGCATTTCGGGGCCTGCGGGGCAGTCGCCGCCGCGCCGGGCGAGCCCCGGTTTGGCAGCCCCGTCGTCACGCCCGGCCGGCATCTCGCAGTGCCCATGCCGGCCCCTTGTCTGGCCAGCGTGCGGCAGCTTTCGACTGCGGTTGCTCGAAGAGGCTGCGCGCGAGTTGGGCCTAGGCAGCCGGGCGATTCCAACGCTGCGCCCCGAGGTGTCGCCGGCCGTCGGGCCAAATGCGAATCAAGCCGGCAACGGCGAATCGACGATGGTCTAGACTGGCGGCGGTGTTCTGGCTCCCGCATGGCGTGTCCGAGCCGCGCGGACTCCGTGCTTGCCGCAGCCTGAAATCGATCTGGCCATCACCGCCTTCCGATGAATACGTCAAGGGACGGTTGATGCAGGAAGAACATTCGGCGACACAACTGGAAAGCTCGCGGCCATGACGATATACTTCCCATATCCTGCTTGCTCACACGCATCGGCCCCAGGCGGCAAGGCAAGTTTGAGGTGAGAGCGTCTGGCGGGCGATGCCAGCCGGGGTTTGGAGACGGACTGTTTACGGGGGAGCCGGCCGTTTGCGCCAGGGGGAGGCCGACCGAGGATGGGTGTTCGAGCCAAGAGATACCGGATCGCGAAACATTCGGTGGACCCTGCCGGGTCGCGGGCACAACGCGGCGGTCGCAAGCCTCATTGGAGCGAGTATTCAGACGCCGAGCTACTCCAAGTGCGGATGTGCGATCTGAAGCTCTCGATTGAGGGGACGGCCCTCGAGGGGCGAATCGAGCGGCTCTACCAGGAATTGGCCGCCCGAGGAATCGCCTTCCGGCCGCATTTCTGGATTTCCGACGAGTGGTTCTCTCCCGACGGAGTGCCGGGCGTGGCGGTGCCGTTCTACTTGGCCCACCCGCGGCTGGCCCGACTGGAACGCCGGCAGGTGCTGGATGTCGAGGGCGGAACCGAAGAATGGTGCATGCGAATCCTGCGGCACGAGACGGGCCACGCTGTCGATACGGCCTACGGGCTGCATCGGCGGCAGGCTTGGCGCGAGGTCTTCGGCAGGTTCTCCGAGCCCTATCCGGAGTATTACCGCCCGCGGCCATACAGCAGGAGCTACGTGGTGCACCTCGACGCGTGGTACGCGCAGAGCCACCCGGCGGAAGACTTCGCCGAGACGTTTGCCGTTTGGCTGAAACCCCGTTCCGGCTGGAGAAATCAGTACCGCGGCTGGCCAGCGCTGAAAAAGCTGGAGTACGTCGACCGCCTGTTGAACGAGGTTTGCCAACAGAAGCCGAGCAATACCTGCCGCCAGCGGGTTGCCCCGCTCCGCGAAATGACCAAGACACTCGGCGAGCACTACTTGGAGAAACGTGGCCGCTACGGGCTGGATCGCCCGAACGCCCACGACCGCGATCTGCGGCGGATCTTTTCCGACGCCCCCGAACACGCCCATCACCCGTCGGCGGCAGCGCTGCTCCGCAAGATGCGTCCCGAGCTGCGCCGCCTGGTGGCCCATTGGACGGGCGAATATCAGTACACGATCGACCAGGTGCTGATCGAGATGATCGATCGCTGCCGCCAGTTGAGACTGCGCGCCCATCGGATCGACGACACCGTGCGGCGCGACATGCTGGTGATGCTCACCGTGCAGACAATGAACTACCTGCACGCGGGGAATCATCGTCTCGCCCTCTAGGGTGGTAGAGAGCGGCCAATCTTGAGACTCGGCTAGGCCAGGACAGCAGCGCCGCCCCACCAATGGCCTATCACACGGTCCGCCGACGGGCCTGGAGACCCGTCCTACGGACCCGCGAGGAAGCAAAACGGGCCGACCCCCCCCTGCTACGGGGCACAATCTTGGCTGGGGAGACCTGGGGGATGAAATCATGTACAATGGCGGCAACCCTACCCCCCGTATTGCCCTCTCGACTGCTTTTCTGCTGCCCGGCCCCCCCATGAAGCGACTGCGTGTGCTGGTCCTAATGCACGAGGACCTCCTTCCGCCCGACACGATTGAAGGTCTGAGCGACGAGGAGATCGCCGACTACCGGTCGGAATACGATGTCTGCGCCGGCCTTGAGGCGCTAGGGCATGAGGTCCGCCCGCTGGGAGTCCGAGCGGACCTGGGAGTGGTCCGTCGCGCGATCGAGGAGACCAGGCCCGATGTCGCCTTCAACCTGCTCGAAGAATTCCACGGCGTAGCGATTTACGACCAGCACGTCGTCAGTTACCTGGAGTTGATGCAGCAGCCTTACACCGGCTGCAATCCCCGTGGTTTGATGCTTGCGCACGACAAGGCCCTCTGCAAGCAAATTCTCTCCTACCACCGCATCCCGACGCCCAAGTTCACCGTGTTTGAACGGGGCAAGAAGGTCCGCTGCCCTCGGCGACTTGGGTTTCCCATGTTTGTCAAGTCGGTCAACGAGGAGGCTTCGCTGGGAATTTCGCAGAAATCGATCGTCTCCAACGAGCAGCAACTGGCGGATCGCGTCGCCTACGTGCACGAGGAGATCCACAGCGACGCCATGGCCGAGGAGTACATCGAAGGCCGCGAACTGTACGTCGGCCTGACGGGGAATCAGCGGCTGACGGCGTTTCCCGTCTGGGAGATGCTCTTTCCCAGGATGCCCGAGGGAATGCCCCGGATCGCCACCCGCAAGGTGAAGTGGCATGTGGAAACCCAGGAGAAGTACGGCATCCGGACGGAAGCGGCCAGGAACCTGCCCCCCGGCCTCGACAGGCAGATCGTCAGTCTCTGCAAACGCGTCTACCGGGCGCTTTCGATCACAGGCTACGCCCGGATGGACCTCCGCCTGGCCGAAGACGGCCGCGTCTACCTGCTCGAAGCCAATCCGAATCCAAATCTCGAGTACGGCGAGGACTTCTCCGAAAGTGCCGAACGAGTCGGCATCTCCTACGAAATGCTGCTCCAGCGGATCATCAATCTCGGCCTGAGTTACAAGGCGGCGTGGCGGACGTGAGTCAAGTTGGGGGGGAAGCGGAGAACGGAACGCTGTAGACTCGAACCTCTCACCTGGTCCCTGCCCGAAGGAGCCGGTGATGTTGCGGTTTTCGGCGCCGATGTGGTTGGCGGCTCGCCTTCCTGGCCGCCGGCCCCGCGTCGCACGTGATGCTCTGCCAGATGGGGATCCCCGCCGAGCGGGGCCGCTAGCATCGGCTGGCCTTCCGCGCCCGGGGCGAAGGGCTCTCCGATGAGATCGTGCAGATCGGGATCAGGGACACGCGCGACTGGGCAAGCATCGGCCTGGACGAGGCCTGCGTCCCAACAGCCGACTGGAAGCGTTACGAGTTCACATTCCTCGCCTCGCGGGACTGTCCGACCCGTCTCGGGATTCAATATCCCGCTGGAAAGCGAGCGGCTCCAGGCGGCCGACGCTTGACGCTTGCGGCCGCGCTCGCGCCATGCGAGCGTCACCCACGATCCGAAAGACAAGGGGGTGTGGGCTGAATGGTGAAGCTGGATTGATTGAAGAAGCACTTCGCAATCACCCACCGAGCCCGGTATCGTGCCACGGGTGGAGCGACTGCTGTTGGGGCCATCGGCGAGTCTATGCTATAAATCGGCTCCCGCACTTGACGGAACGATCAGCCGTCGGCGCTACAGTCGCCGACCGGCTCATCCCCTTAGACCATCCGGAGCCCGACCATGGAGGGTTGGCAGACCCAGGTTCGCACGGCCTCGGCGGCAGCGGTGGCTTCGACTTGCCGCTTGACCGTGCTCTTGCCCACGTACAATGAAGAATTGGCGATCGAGGCGGTGCTTGACGAAATCGTCGCCGCGCTGTCGGGCGAGTCGATTCGCTACGAGATTCTGGTTGTCGACGATGCATCGACCGATGCGACAGCCGCGCTGGCCGAGCGCTACGCGGCCGATTGCTGGCAGTGCCGGGTGCGGGTGATCCGCTGCCCGGAGAACCGCGGCGCCGGGGCGGCCCGCAAAGTCGGAATCCGCGCCGCCCAGGGCGAGCTGGTGGCGATGCTCGATGCCGACGGAACCTACCCGGCCGAGTGCATTCCCGAACTGCTCAAGCACTTTCCCGCCTACGACCAGGTCAACGGCGCGCGGACCAGCGAGCAGGGCACGCTCCCCTGGCTGCGCGTGCCGGCCAAGTGGTTCATCCGCAAGCTGGCGTGCTATCTGACCGGCCAGTCGATCCCCGATTTGAACACCGGGCTGAAGGCGTTCAAACGCGAGGCCATGCTCCCTTGGCTGTGGGTCGTGCCCGACGGATTCAGTTGCGTGACCACGATGACCTTGGCCTTCCTGACCAACGGGTACGCGGTCAAATACGTGCCGATTCCCTATCGCACGCGGATCGGCCGGAGCAAGTTCCATCCGGTCAAAGACACGGCCGCCTATCTGAGCACCGTCTTGCGAATGGTGCTCTATTTCCGGCCGCTGAAGGTCTTTCTGCCGCTGTCCGCCCTGGTGATTGCCCTCGGTGTTTTGATGAGCATCGCGAGCTTTGCCGTCACCGGCAGCATGCAGGAGTCGAACATCGTTGTCCTTACGGCCGGTTTCATGACGTGCATGCTGGGGCTGTTGGCCGAAGTGATCGTCGCGCACCACCGCCGGTAGGGCGGCGCCGAGCGGGCCAGACCGAGACGGTCCAATTACCGCCGACGTTCTCCTGCACGAGCAATGCAACACAACCGAAACGCCAGCGCCGCCCCAGCGGGCCTCAACCACACGGCCCACCGGCGGGCGGAATGCGCATCCCGCGGAATGAACGGCAATGCCAATCGCCAGCTCGTCGCAATCCGACGCGCCCGCTCGCGACCCCCGCTTGCGCGAGCGATATCTCGACGGCCTGGCCGACGGGATTGCCAGGCTGCTCGGGGCGATCGACCGGAATCCATTCCGGCCCACCTACGGCTGCCTCGACCGGCAATTCTGGCACTATCGCACGGCCTGTTTCCCCTCGGAGATGTATCAAGAGGGCGTGTTGCCGCTAGCGCTGGTCTACACCCACGAATTGCCGGGCAATCGCTGGCGGGGTTGCCCTCGGGTCCGCGAATTGGCCCTGGCCGGGATGCGATTCGCCGCCCGCTCCTGCCATCGCGACGGCTCCTGCGACGACTACTACCCTTTCGAACGGGCGTTGGGCGCGGCCGTCTTCTCGCTTCAGGCGGCCGCCAAGGCCTATACGCTCCTGGCGATCGACGATCCGGTGCTGCTGGAGTGGTTCCACCGCCGCGCCGGCTGGCTGATCAGCCACGGGGAATCGGGCAACCTCGCCAACCACCATGCCCTGGCGGCCCTGGGACTCTGGAGAGTCGCCGAAATCACCGGCAGCCCAGCCTACCGGCAAGCCGCCGAGGAGCGGATCGGCAGGGTCCTCGCCTGGCAGGATGACGAAGGCTGGTTCGAGGAATACGGCGGCGCGGACCCCGGCTACCAGACGGTCACCCTCGACTGTATGGCGAAGCTGCGGCGGGCCACCGGCAACCAGATTCTGGATGAGCCGATCCGCCGCGGCGTCCGCTTCGCGCGGCACTTTCTCCATCCCGACGGCAGCTTTGCGGGCGAGTACGGCAGCCGGGGCACCTCCCATTTCTATCCCCACGGAATGGAACTGCTTGCCGCGGTCTCGGCCGAGGCGGCCGACCTGGCCGACGGCTTCTTAAACGCGCTGGCCCGAGCCACGCACGCTTACTTCAGCGACGACCGGCTGTTTGCCCACCGCCTGGGCAACCGGATCGAGGCCTATCTCGACTGGTCGCCGGTGCGGGCAAGGCCGCCCGGAGCCGAGCAGCCGATCTTCGTTCACTTCGCCAACGCGGGCCTGGTTGTCTCGCGCCACGGCGACCGGCAGACCGTGGTCAGCACGGCGCGAAACGGCATCTTCAAGCACTTCGCGCCGCGGATGCCCTGCCTGACCGACGCCGGTCTGGTTGTGGAAACGGACGACGGCGCCGTGGCGGTCTCCCAGTCGCATGACCGCCGGCGAGCGGCCCAAGTCGCGTTGGAGGACGGCGGGCAGGTGCGAATCACCGTTTCCGGGATGCTCGACGCTGCGCCCGCGGAAACCGCCACGCCGCTGAAGCAGTCCCTCCTCCACGTGGGCATGTGGCTGGTGGGCCGCTGGTTTCGGACGACCGTTCGCCAGCTCCTCCAGCAGCGCGTAATCACCGGCCGCCGGCCGCTTCCCATCCGGTTCGCCCGGACGATCGAGATTCTGGAGGGCTCGCCGTCGCTCCGCGTGACCGACACGATTGAATTGGCGAGCCCTGCCATCACGATTCGGCGGATGGCCTTCGGCACGGACCACCAGGCGGCCTACGTGGCGGCGTGCGGAGTCTACCACGACTCGGTGCTCCAGCCGTGGACCGAACTGGCCGACCAGGTGGAAGCGTTGAACCGCGACCGCCGGGTGGTCGTTGTGCGGGAGTTCTAGGGCCGGCCGGGCGGCCGCCCGAGGGGAAGGTCATGCCAGCTCGGCCAGTGCGGCGAGCACCTGTTGGTCATGCCCCGCCACCCTGACACTCTTCCACACCTTGCGGACCACCCCGCCGGCGTCGATCAGGAACGTCGAACGCTGAACACCCATCGAGGTCTTGCCAAACCGGGTCTTTTCCCGCCAGGCGCCGTACTTCTCGGCCACCTTGTGCTCGGTGTCGGCCAGCAGCGGGAAATTCAGCTGGAACTTGTCGCGGAACTTCACGTGGCTCTCGACCGGGTCGGTGCTGACCCCGAGAACCGCAGCGCCGTGCTCGGCAATCTGCGACTTCCGATCGCGGAACGCGCAGGCCTCGGCCGTGCAGCCCGGCGTGTCGTCGCGGGGATAGAAGTAGAGGACGACCGGCTTTCCACGCAGGCTGCTGAGTTTGACCTTCGTGCCGTCGTCGGCCGGGAGGGTGAAGTCGGGGGCTTTTTTTCCGGGCTCGAGCCAGTCGGCCATGATTCGGTGTCTCCATGGAGGAAGAAGACAGCCATTCCCAGCGCCGCGCCGTCCCAAGAAGCACGGCCACGGGGAACGATTGTCAGAAAAAAGGTGGCGCGGCGGAGGCCCGCCCGCTCGGTGACGAAGTCGGAACCGAAGAATTGTAGGCAGCCGGGCAAGCACCGGGCCGCCCTGCCGCTTCTCCACCGGCAGCTGATCGTCGTTCTCAAGCCCAGGTCCGGCAAACCGTGCCGGCCGCCACTCCTTCTCGCTCCGAGCGGCGCGCACTACAATGCCCCTATGCGCGTGATTTCGGTTCAATCCGGCAGCAATGGCAACTGTATCTACGTCGAGTCCGGCGGAGTGCGACTCCTCGTCGATGCGGGCATCAGCGGCGTGCAGGCCGAGTCGCGGCTGGCCGGACACGGGTTGGACATCCGCGATATCGACGCCGTGCTGATCTCCCACGATCACTCGGACCACAGCGGTTCGCTGGGCGTTTTCCAGCGGAAGTTCGGTCTGCCGGTCTACGTCACTCCCCGGACACTGCTCCAGGCCGGCCGCCGCAAGGCCCTCGGCAGGCTGGACAGGATCGCGCATTTTGCCGCGGGGGCGCCGCTGCACTTCGGCCACGTCACGGTGGAGACGATTCAGACGCCGCACGACGGGGTCGACGGCGTCGCCTTCGTCGTTGACGACGGCCAGCGGCGCCTGGGCATTCTCACCGACCTGGGGCACGTGTTTCGCGGCCTGGGGTCGCTGATCGCGTCGCTCGACGGGCTGATCCTGGAGAGCAACTACGAGCCGCGGATGCTAGCCAGCGGCGGGTATCCACCCCATCTGAAGCGGCGGATTCGCGGCCCCGGCGGCCATCTGTCCAACCAGGAGGCCGCCTGGCTGGTGGCCGAGTCCGCGTCCGCTCGACTCCGTTGGCTGTGCCTGGCCCACCTCTCGGAAGAGAACAACACCCCGCAGCAGGCCCAGCGGGTCCACCGGGAAATCCTCGGCGACCGGCTGCCACTCTATCTGGCCAGCCGCTACGAGGCATCCCCGGTTTTCGTTGTGTGAAGGGAATCACCCATGGAACAGCATGATCTCGACGTTTGGCACATGCAGCGGGCCTTGGAGCTGGCCATCCAGGGGCAAGGCCACGTCGAGCCCAATCCGATGGTCGGGTGCGTGATTGTCCAGGGCGCCGAGATCATCGGCGAGGGGTGGCACCGCCGGTTCGGCGGCCCCCATGCGGAGGTCGAGGCACTCAGACTGGCCGGCCGCCGCGCTGCGAGGGCCGCGATGTACGTGACCTTGGAGCCCTGCTGCCACCAGGGGAAGACGCCCCCCTGCACCGCAGCGATTGTCGAAGCCGGCATCGCCCGGGTCGTGATCGCCCACGCGGATCCGTTTCCCCAGGTCGACGGGGGGGGGATCGCCGACCTGAAGCGCGCCGGGATCGAGGTCAAGGTGGGGCTGCTCGAAGCCGAGGCGCGCCAATTGAACGCGCCGTACCTGACCCTCCGCCAGAAGGGGCGGCCGTGGATTATCGCCAAGTGGGCCATGACGCTCGACGGCAAGACGGCGACACGGACCGGGTTCAGCCGCTGGATCTCCAACGAGCAGTCGCGCAAGGTGGTGCATGCGCTGCGCGGGCGGGTCGACGCGATCATGATCGGCCGGCAGACCGCGCGGCTCGACAATCCGCTGCTGACGGCCCGGCCGCCCGGCCCGCGGACCGCGCTCCGCGTGGTCGTCGACACGCGGGCGTCGCTGACCAGCGAGACCCAACTCGTCCGCACCGCCCGCGAGGTGCCCGTGCTCGTCGCCGTCGGCGAAGAGTCGCCCAAGGCGGAACGCCGCCGGCTGGAAAACCTGGGCTGCGAGGTGCTCGTCTGCGGCGGCGAGACCCGCGCCCTGCGGCTCGATCAATTGATCAAGGAGCTCGGCCGCCGCCAAATCACCAACGTCCTCCTCGAAGGCGGAGGCCAGTTGGCCGGCTGCCTGCTCGACGCCGGCCAGATCGACGAGGCCCACGTGTTCATCGCGCCGAAACTCATCGGCGGCACCGCCGCGCGGAGCCCGATCGGCGGAGAAGGAATCGACGAGATGCCTCAGGCGTTCGTCTTCGACAAACCCCACATCGAGCAACTCGGCTTCGACATCTACTTCCACGGCCGCGTGCGGCGCGACTGAATCGCCCGGCGCGCCGCTCACCCCTGCCAATCCTCCACCCCGGGCGCGAACCCGTGCCGGATCGTGTTCTCCGTCGAGCACCGCGGCTCGACGAAGTGGAGCAGATAGTCGGCCCCGCCGGCCTTGGTTCCCGTGCCCGAAAGGCCGAAACCGCCGAACGGCTGCCGCCCGACCAGCGCGCCGGTGATGCCCCGATTCAAGTACAGGTTGCCGACGCGGAACTCCCGCTTCGCCTTCTCCAGGTGCGATGGCATCCGGCTGAAGACTCCCCCGGTGAGCTTGGAGCTCGTCTGGTTGGCCCACTTCAGCGCCTCATCGAAACTCGCCGCCTTCATCACCGCCAGCACCGGGCCGAAAATCTCCTCGTTGGCCAGCCGGTGTTCCGGGAGAATGCCGGAGAAGATGTGCGGGCCGATCAGCGGTTTGCCCAGCTTGCCCGCGATCGCGGCGGGCACGGGGCACGCCAGCTCGAGCGTCCCCTCCCGCTCGCCAAGTGCGATGTACTGCCGGATCTTCGCCGCCGCGGCCTCATCGATCACCGGGCCGATGTCCGTCGCCGGGTCCGCCGGGTCGCCGATCCCCAGCGACCGTGCCGCCTCCACCAATCGCCGCAGGAAACGGTCGTGAACCGCGCCGACGACGATCGCGCGGCTGCACGCCGAGCATTTCTGGCCCGCGTAGCCGAAGGCCGATTGCCGCACGGCCGCCACCGCCTCGTCCAGGTCGGCCGACTCGTCGATGACGATCGCGTTCTTGCCCCCCATTTCGCAGACCACCTTCTTGACCAGCCGCTGGCCCTCCGGCACGCAGCCGGCCGATTTGAGAATCTCCAGGCCGACCTGCTTCGAGCCGGTGAACGCGATCAGGGCCACCCGCGGGTGGCGGACGAGTGCACCGCCGATCGTTCCGCCCGGCCCGACAAGCAGTTGCAGCACGTCTTCCGGCACGCCCGCCGAGTACATCTCTTCGCACATCGCCCGGGCGGCGCCGGGAGTCTGGGAGGCGGGTTTCAGCAGGGCGGTGTTGCCGGTCAGCAATGCCGCCGCGGTCATGCCGGCGGCGATCGCCAGGGGAAAATTCCACGGGCTGATCACGGCGGCCACGCCGCGCGGCTCGTACCACGCCTCGTTCCGCTCGGCGACGAATCGGCCGAGCCGCTTCGGCTGGAACAGCCCCACGGCAAGGCGGGCGTAGTACTCGCAGAAATCGATCGCCTCGCAGACGTCGGCGTCCGCCTCCCGCCAGGTCTTGCCCGCCTCGTGGACGACGATCGCCGCCAACTCGTCGCGCCGCCGCCGCATCCGCAGCGCCGCCCGGACGACGATCTCCGCCCGCTCAAACGGATCGCGCCGGCGCCAGCGGAGAAACGCCTCCGCGGCCCGGGCGACGGCCCTTTCCACCGCCGATGGATCGGCCTGGACAGGGGCGCCGGGGGCCGCAGCGGTCTGGACGGCCCGGGCGAACGGCTCGCGCTGGTCGCGGTCGGCGAAGTCGCGGAGCGGCTCGTTCAGAAACGGCTGCCCATTGCCGAGGGATTCCACCGCGCAGCTGAGCTCGTGCCGCCGGGCGGCCCGGTGGAGGAAACCGTCTTCGGCCGGTTCCGTCGCCGAGGCGGCTCGATGGGGCGACGCCAGAAGCTGCATCGGATCGAGCTGCTCGGAAAACCCGGCGCGGAGCCACGACTCGTTCGACGTGTTCTCCAGCAGTCGGCGGACCAGGTAGGCCATGCCCGGAATCATCTCGCCCAAGGGCACGTACTCGCGGAGCCGGAGCTTCTCGGCGAGCAGGGCGGCCTTGACCTCCGCCGCCATCCCGTAGAGCATCTGGAACTCGACCGCCTCGCGCGGCAGGTTGTGGTGTTCGAGCAGCGCGAGAATCCGGGCGATCGAGCGGAGGTTGTGCGACCCCGCCGCCAGGCAGACGCCTCCCTCTCCGCCCGCCCGCGGCGCGGAGCTGAGGATGATCTCGGCCACGCGTTCAAAGCTGGCGTCGGTTGCCGCTTTCTTCGTCCACACCGGCAGCGGCCAGCCCATCTGCTCGGCATGGACGATCTCATAGTCCCAGTAAGCCCCTTTGATCAGCCGCACCGTCACCCGCCTGCCGCTGCGGCGGGCCCAGGCGATCAGCCGCCGGGCGTCGTCCTCGGCGCTGCGGAGATAGGCCTGGAGCGCGATGCCCGCGGGAAAGGCAATCTTCTCCGCAGACCGTTCGAAGACTTCCAGCGTCAACTCCTTCAGGCCGTGCTGTTCCATGTCGAAATTGACCGCCACATTGGCGTCGCGGGCGGCTTCCAGGAGCGGCAGCAGGGCGTCTTCCAGGCGTTGGACCGTGCCCGAGAAATCGGCCGGATCGAGTCTCGGATCGAGCGAACTGAGCTTGACCGACACGCTTCCCCGCGGCACCGGTCCGAGATGATCGTTCTCGATCGCTTTCCGTTCGGGCCAGGCGGGCGTGCGGCCGCCCAGGGTTTCAATCAGCTCGAGGTAGCGCTGCCGGTAGCGGTCTGCGTCTTCGCGGCTGAGGCACGCCTCGCCCAACAGATCAACGCTCGCGGCGACGCCGCGCCGCCAGAGGGCCTCCAGCTTCCCCATCGCCTTGGCCGGGTCGGTCCCGGCGATGAATCGTTCGGCCAGCGCCTCGATCCGGTTGCCGACCGTCTTGCCGAAAATCGTCCTGGCCGCCCCGCTCGCTCGCAGCACGAGGCCCATTCCTGGTGGCATCGTCACGCCCGGCAGACTCATGTAGTCGATCAGGCAATCGCGAACCGCCTCGGCGGATTGCAGGGAAGGGTAGGCGTCGACGAAGCGGAACATCTGGACCTTGAATCGGGGGTCCTTCAGAGACCAATCCATCAGCAGGTCGGACCAGAACCGGGTGGAAAACAAGCCGCCGTGCTCGCTCCGCGCCGAGGCGAGCAAGCCCCGGCCGATCTCCTGCGTGCGCCGTTCGACCAAATCCACGCTCGTCATGGTCCATCCTCCGCCGCGCGAGGTGCAGGGTTTCTTGAATTGTACTGATCGATGCGCTTTGGGAAACGCTGCCCGCCGGTTCGCTTCCGCCACTGAGCAAGGAGTGGGCCGCGGAGATTCAAAAACGTTCGGCCGAATACGATTCTGGTTCGACCGCAATGGTGTCGTGGGAGCAGGTCAAGGCCGAGGCATTGCGTCGAATGGGTGTCGCGGTGCCGGATGCTTCGCATTGACTCTCCGTTTCGTATTGTCTATCGAGTGGTGGACCACCGCGTGCTCGTCGTGGCGATTGCACACGCAAAACGGCACCCCGGCTATTGGCGCCAGTGAGGGCAGTTCCCGGATTCTCCGGCGGCGAGCCGCCAGGATCGGAATAATCTCTGTAAGCGACTCCGTGGTGGACGAAAAGCCGCCTTCTGGCACCCCCCCGGTCGTGGGGCGTGCTTGCGGCCCCACCCTAGGCGGCCGCCGGTTTTCCGCGCTGGCCCTGGCTTCGAGCGGCCCATTATCCGGCCGCAGTGCCCAGAAGCGTTTGACTGGACGCGTTTTCAGTCCCAAAGTTGGTGAGGGGACAAGGACTTATGCCGAAGGAAATGCCGCGAGGCGGCGCCCCGAAAACCTGGCGGCACAAGAGATCGAACCCGAGGCACGAGGAAACGCACTGATGGCGGGTCGCGCGGGCAAGCCAACAAGGCAAGATCGGCGGGCGAGCGTTGCGGCGAGCACGATGCTGATCCTGGTGCTGGGTCTCGGTGGCGTCCTGGCGCTGGTCCGGATCGTTCAGACGATCGGCATCCGGGCTAGTCTTCAAGACGAGGCGGACGAGACGGCCTTGGCCGTCGCCGCGGCACTTGCGCGGCAAGCCGAACCGTCCGGGCCGAGTTTGTCCGCGGCCGCCGCCGAGGTCGCCGTTGGCCGGTGGGATGCCGCCCGCCGCCGATTCGTCGCCACCCGGTCCGGCCCGAACGCCATTGAAGTCACCGTTCGCGGGCCGCAGGCCGAGAACAGAGCTGGCAGAGGCTGGCTCGCTCGTGTCATTGCGCCGTCACCCGCCGCCACAGCCACGTCGGCCGTTGCGGCGGTCCGCCCTCGCGACCTCGTATTTGTCGTCGATCTCTCCAGCGCGATGGCCGCCGAGTCGTTGGCGGCGGCCGAGCGGCTCGAATCGCGGCCAGGCAGCATTCAGGCATACGACGCCGCAGTGCTCGGCGGTCTGTACCAGGATCTCGGCTATGAGTCGTTTCCCGGTCCGGACGAACCGCTCGGGGCGCCTTGGGGCGCGGGCTGGGACGCCCTGGCGGCGGTGGATGGTCCGCTTTCCCACGCGGCAGTCCCCGCGAAGTATCGAATCGAGCCCGGCGATCCCATCTCGGTGCGACGCGAGAAGGCCGGCGCCGCGGTGATCGACCGCCAGATTCTGAAATTGATGCCCAGGGCGATGCCCGACCCGCAGCTTCCGGAAAACCGCCGCTATTGGCTGGCATATCTCGACGATCTGTCGGGAGCGGAAGGAAGCGGGGCGAAAATCGGCTACGCCAGCTACGTGCGGTTCATGCTCCGCCGCGGACGGATCGAGCCAGCGCAGGGCCTCTATGTGCCCTTGTCGCAGCACAGTCGGCACTGCCCCTGGCACCTCGAACAGGTGGGTGGCGGTTCGTTGCGGTTCCCCCCCCGGGTTGAACCGATGCACCAGGCGCGCCGCGGATTGGCCGAGGCGATTTACTCGCTGGCAAAGCGGAACGGCAGCGACGGCGATCCGGCGGCGAGGGACCGCGTGGCAATTGTCTCGCTCGATTGGCCCGCCGGTGCCGCGCGCGTCCGGCAGGCGCTGACGAGCGACTACGGTTCCGCGCTTCGCGCCGCCGTCCGGCTGCAACCGGCGGGCGTGAACGGGTCGTCAAGTCAACTGGAAACAGGCCTTCGGTTGGCGGATCAGCTCCTGCGCGAGGCCTCGGGGGGCGCGGCCGGCTGGCGCGGCGCCGAGCAGATGATTGTCCTCGTGACTGCCGCGGGCACGGAGCCTGAGCGCCGAGACGGCACTCTGAACACGGAAACCCGCCTCCCGGACCACGTCGTCTGCGTCGGCCGGGGCGCTACCCCGCTGCGTGCCGCGCTGGAGAGGATTGTCGAGGCGGCGCCCGTGGCCCTGGTGCGCTAGAACCCGCCGCAACGGCGCCGGTCAATTTGCCGTGCGCCGCAGATTGGAGAACAGGCGGGCAAAATCCTTGCTGCCGACCTTGGGAAGCGCGCGGCCAACGTGCATTTCCAGCTCGGGCGAACCGGCGTCGATGGCAATCGCTTCACAAGTTCCGCCGTTGAACGTCCGCTTTGCCGGCGTCCCGCTGCCGGCCCGATCCGCTGCCTGTTCCTTCGCCGCGGGCGCGGGCTGGCCGGCGTAGCGATCGACGATCACTTCCTCTTCCTGGAAGTCTTCATTCAGCAGATCGACCGGATCGTGGTAGACGAGATTCACCTCGGGAATGATCCTGCCGGCCGGTTCGAATCGATCGCCGGGATCGTCGTCCAGACCGACAAGCGTGTCGCTGAGTGCGTCGAGCTGCCGGCCGGATCGTCTGATCGCGTCTTCCGCGTCCGGGGCGACACGGAGGGTCGGCGGATCGTCCTCCGGCCGTGGAACCTCGACGCCGCCGGGTTCGTTCCTCGCCCCCGGCTCGATCAAGACTTGCCCGTCGTCGAGCTTGCCGAACTCAATTATCGTCTCGCGGTCTTCCTGGAACTCGGCACGGGACGTTGCGGGCAGTTGCTGGAGCTCGGCCCAGGCTTCCACAACGGTTTCGCGTCCAATGGAATCGTTGCCCGCGGCACAAGCGCGGAGCAAGGCGTAGTCGCAGAGTTGGTTGATCAGCCGGGGAACCCCATCGGTCGCCTCGTAGACCGCGGCGCAAGCATCCTCGGAAAACAGGTCGCGCGGTGCAGTCGACGCCGCGGCAATCTGCGCGCGGATGCACTCGCCCGTCTCCGTCCGGCTGAGCGCTTCGAGGTAGCACCGGGCGACAATCCGCTGGGAAAACGATTCGAGTTTCGGGCTGGTCAATTTCTCCTCAAGGATCGGCCCGCCGAGGAGGATCAGCCGGGCGCAAGGTTGCCCATCGGCAGACAGATTGGTCATCATCCGCAACTCGTCGAGCAACCGCAGGGCGAGCCCGTCGGCCTCGTCGACCAGCAGGAGCATCGGGCGCCGCTTGTCTTCATCGCGACTAAGACAATCGAGCAGCACCAGCCGCAGCTCTCCTTCGTCCATCTCGCGAAAAGGCCGCCGCAGCCCGTGGAGAATCGCCTGAAGCAGCGAGCGCCGCGACTCCAGGCGGCCGCTCGGCAGCTGAACCACGCGCATCTGGCCGGCGAATTGTTCGCAGAGCATTTCTCCCAGCAGGCTCTTGCCACACCCGGCCGGCCCGACCGCAACTCCCACGCCCTCGCCCCTCTGAACGCATCGGGCCAGAGTCTGCCGTGCATACTCGATCGCCGAGGCGGGATAGTAGAATGTGGGCTGTGGAACGGATGGGAAAGGTCGACAGAAGAGTCCAAAACTAGCCTCGTACATTGCCTAGCCTTCCTGGCTCATGTATACCATGGGGGTGCGCGTCTCCAACGCGCGTTCCCTGGGCGGGTTGACAAGGGTTGCCTTTCTTAGATTCGGCACATCCGCCTGCCACAATTCAATGGCGTCGAGCCGATCGCCGCCGCAACAACGGTTTTTGGGCGCCGCTTGCACGTCACTTGGCTCTCGATCACGATGGATCGAGCCTCGGCGCGCGTCTCGCCGGCGAAGCAAACGGAAATTGTGGGAGGATGTTGAGATGAAAGTCGGAGCGTTTACCAAGAGCTTCAAGGACTGGGATATTCCGACGGTCTGCCGGCGTTTTCGCGAGATCGGCCTCGACGGTTTAGACCTTACGGTCCGCCGGGGCGGCCACGTCGAGCCGTCCCACGTCGCCGAGCAGCTCCCCGCCGCGGCCAGGTCGGTCCTCGAAGCGGGTTCGGAGATCCTCTTCATTACCACCGACATCACCGAGGCCACGCCGGAGGCGGAGCGGACGTTGTCGACGGCCGCCCGGCTGGGAATCACGCATTTCAAGCTGGGTTACTATCGTTATGGGCCGTTTGGCAGCCTGGCAACGCAATTGGATGAGACGCGGCGGCGGATCGGCGGCGTGATCCAGATGGCCAAGAAATTCGGCATTCTGCCCTGCGTCCATATCCACTCGGGGGCGTACATCCCATCCCACGGAACGCAGCTCTACCAGCTCATCAGCGAATACTCGCCCGACCAGGTCGGCGCCTATGTCGACATGCTCCACACGGCACTGGAGGGCGGCGGCGACGGCTGGCGGCAGGGGCTCGATCTGTTGGCGCCGTGGATTAAATTGGTCGCCGTGAAGAATTTTCGCTGGGTTCAGGGCGATCGCGACAAGCACGGCCAGGTGCGATGGAAGCGCGTGGTGGTGCCGATCGCCGAGGGAATCTCCCCGCTGCCCGACTACGTGGCGACGCTCGGAAAGATCGGCTACGACGGAATCTACTCGCTGCATAGCGAGTATCAGGGGAGTGCGAGCTTCGCGGATCTCGATGCGGAAGAGTGCCTCAAGCAAACGGCCGCGGACCTGGCGTTCTTCCGGGGCCTGTTCGATTAGGAACAGTCACGACAAAATGGATTCCCTCTCTCCGTAGAATGGAACGCATTCCAGTTCACCGGCAAGACGGAGTGAGTCTTGGACACGACCCGCCCGAATCAACTCCCTGCCACGGATCGCTGGCGATCATGTTCCGGGTGAAAATCTGCGGCATCACCAATGAAGAAGACGCCCGGGCCGTGGCCGCTGCGGGTGCTGGCGCCGTGGGGCTGAACTTCTATGAACCGAGCCCCAGGTTCCTCAGCCCGGCAAGCGCCGAGGCAGTCGTCAGGGCCTTGCCCGCCGAGGTCGTGAAGGTCGGATTGTTCGTCAATGCTCCGGCCGAGGCGGCCGTCGCCACAGTCCACTCGCTGGGGCTGGATCTGATCCAGATTCACGGCGATGAACCGCCCGAGTACCTCGCCGCATTGGGCGATCGGCCCGTGATGCGGGCGTTGCGGCTCGGCCCCCTGGGGCTCGACCCGATCCTGGAGTATCTGGAGGACTGCCGGCAACTCGGCTGTCTGCCGCGGCGAGTGTTGATCGATGCCTACCGGCCGGGCTGGTACGGCGGCAGCGGCGCGACGTGCAACTGGACTGTTGTTCAGAAATACCCCTCGGCGGCGTGGCATCCGCCGCTTGTGCTGGCCGGCGGGCTGACCGCGGAGAATGTGGCCGAGGCGATTCAGCTGGTCCGCCCGGCGGCTGTCGACACGGCCGGCGGCGTTGAGGCCAGCCCGGGAAGAAAGGACGCTGGCCTGGTTCGCCAGTTTATCCAGAACGCGCGCCGAGCGTTCGAGTCGCTGCGCTAGCCCGCCTGGGCTGTCCAGGTCACAGGGCTTCTCCTGGTTCCCCAGCTCCGGCTTGGAAACCCGCGCCCCCTGCGGCAAACGGCACACGCCACTGCCCGTTCGGGGCGCATCACGCCCCCCTGGCCAACCCGGCCTCAAGCTCGTAAGATCGAGGGAATGCCATTCAAATCGACCGCTCCAGCGCGTGACCGAGGAGGTTTCCGTGTCGCAAGTTGAGACGAACGTGCCGTACAAGGTGGTGGAGTGTTCCGCCGAGGAATTCAGGAAGCTCGCCGAATTCGGCCACAAAGAGATCATGCTGGCGGAAAACGAGATGCCAGGGCTGATGGCGTTGCGCGAGCGATACGGACCGCAGAAGCCGCTTCAAGGGGCGCGGATCGCCGGTTGCCTGCACCTGACGATTCAGACGGCCGTGCTGATCAAGACGCTGCGGGCACTTGGCGCCGAGATTACCTGGACGAGCTGCAATATCTACTCGACCCAGGATCACGCCGCAGTGGCGATTGCCGATCTGGGGGTTCCGGTGTTCGCCTGGAAGGGGGAGTCGCTCCAGGATTACTGGGACAACATTCTCGCGCAACTCGGCTCGTTCGAGAACGGCCGGGGTCCGACGATGCTGGTCGACGACGGCGGCGATCTGACGCTCTTGATTCACAGGGGGGCGGCGTGCGAGAAGGCGGGGCACGTGCCCGACGCCGAGTCTGTCTCGCACATTGAGGAGAAGGCCCTGCTGAGGACGCTCCAGCGGAGCCTCGCGGAGGATCCCCAGCGGTTCACGCGGATTGCCGAGGAAATCCGCGGCGTGAGCGAAGAGACGACCACCGGCGTGCACCGGCTGTACGAGATGCACGCCAAGGGCGCGCTGCTCTTCCCCGCAATCAACGTCAACGATTCGGTGACCAAGAGCAAATTCGACAACCTCTACGGCTGCCGGGAGTCGCTGGCCGACGGGATCAAACGGGCGACCGACGTGATGATCGCCGGCAAGGTGGTCGTCGTCTGCGGCTATGGCGATGTGGGCAAGGGCTGCGCCCAGTCGATGCGATCCTATGGCGCGCGGGTGCTGATCACGGAGATCGACCCGATCTGCGCGCTACAGGCGGCAATGGAGGGTTTTGAGGTCGTGACGCTGGAAGACGCCGCCCCGGTGGGCAACGTCTTCGTGACTTCGACCGGTTGCCGCGACGTGATCCGCCCCGAACACATGGCGAAGATGCGCAACGACGCCATCGTCTGCAATATCGGCCACTTCGACCTGGAGATCGACGTGGCCGGCCTGGAGGCCTATCCGGGCGTGGAAAAGACGAACATCAAGCCGCTGGTGGACCGCTACACGTTCCCCGACGGCCACGCGATCCTCCTGCTGGCCGCCGGGCGGCTGGTCAACCTGGGCTGCGCGACGGGGCACCCCTCGTTCGTCATGTCCAACTCGTTCTCGAACCAGGTCCTGGCTCAGATTGCCCTCTGGACCGAGCCGGAGAAGTACCCGCTGGGCGTGCACGTCCTGCCCAAGAAGCTCGACGAGGAGGTCGCCCGGCTCCACCTCGAGCAGCTCGGCGTGAAGCTCACGAAGCTCACGCCGAAGCAGGCCGAGTACCTCGGCATTCCCGTGGAGGGCCCATTCAAGCCGGATCACTACCGGTATTGACGGACGATGCTTCGGGCGGTTCACGGACACGACCCTCTTTCCCTAGCCAGCAGCAGCATGCCAGAAATCCAAGCCTTTCGCGGAATTCGATACAACCTCGGCCATGTCGGATCGCTCAGCGATGTCGTCGCCCCTCCCTACGACGTGATCGATGAGACCCTGCAAGATGACCTGTACAAGAAGCACCCCTGCAATGTGGTCCGCTTGATTCTCAACCGGATCGAACGCGACGACGACGAGGCCAACAATCGGTACATCCGGGCGGGTCGTTTCCTGAAGAATTGGAGGGAAGAGGGCGTCCTGTTCCAGGAGGCCGACCCGGCGATCTATGTCTACCACCAGGAGTTTGAGGCCCAAGGCCGGGTATTCCTGCGCCGCGGCTTCATGTCTCGCGTGCGGCTCGAGCGATTTGGCCAAGGGATGATTTTTCCCCACGAACAGACCCTCAGCAAGCCCAAGATCGACCGGATGATGCTGACGGCGGTCTGCAAGGCCAATCTGAGTCAGGTGTTCGGGCTGTATCCCGACAAATCCTGCGAGGTCCAGGCCCGCCTCGACGCGGCGATCGCCGACCAAACGCCGCTGGTCGCCACGGACCATTTGGGCGTCACCCACCGGTTGTGGCCGGTGACGGATCTGGCCGTGATTGCCGCCGTGACGGCCATGATGGGCCCCAAGCCGGTCTTCATTGCCGACGGGCACCACCGCTACGAGACCGCCTGCGACTACCGCGACCAGGTCTACGACAGCGGCTTCTTGAACGCCGAACACCCCGCCAACTACGTGCTCATGCAGTGCGTCGCGATGGAAGACGCCGGCCTGGTCGTCCTGCCGACGCATCGCCTCCTGCCGGACGTGCCGGCGTTGTCGGCCGGGGAACTGGCGGCCAGACTGGGCGATCTGTTCACAACGCGACCGGGCGGCGAGGAACCCGGCAGCGCCCAGGCGGTCTGGGAGGATGTGGAAACGGCCGATCGGCAGGGCACGCTGGCTCTCTACACACGGAAAGACAAGCTCTGGACGATCGTCGAGTTGACCCCCGCCGGCCAGGAGAAGATGGATCAAGTCGCCGCCGATCGCGACCCGTCGTGGCGGCAGTTGGGGGTGAGCATTCTTCACCGGCTGATTCTCGAGACGCTACTCGCCCCGGGGACAGACCTCCAACCGAAGTATGTGCACCTGGTCGACGAGGTTGTCGAGGGGCTCGCTTCCGGCGACTATCCCTTGGCCGCGCTGGTCATGCCCGCCACGGTCGATCACATCCGCCAGGTCAGCATGGCGGGCCAGCGAATGCCCGCCAAGAGCACGTATTTCTATCCCAAGCTGCTCAGCGGACTGGTCATCAACCCGCTGGAATGATCGCCGAAACAATGCCATGTTTCACGTGGAACGGGCCTGGGCGACCTCTGCGGGTGAGGGAAACACAACGTTTCACGTGAAACGCAAGGGGCGGCAGGTTGCAGGTCACCGACCACCTGTGAGCTGCGGCTGCATAGCTTCCCGCCCGCATTTCGCCGCGGAGGGGGCAGCCAAAAATCAACCCATCGCCGAGCGCAGCGGCGACAGCCGGGCAGCTTTGCCCTGCGTGGGGAGACTTCGGCGCGCAGGCCCCCATCCGGCGCGTCCCGATGGACTCTGAACTGCCGCCCTGCCGAACTGGCATTTCCTGATTCGGCGGTTCCAGGTTACAATCCTCGCCGCGCGGAGACGGATAACAGGGAGACCGCGCTCGGCAAGGAGGCCGAAAGGTTGGGACGCATCCTTTGCGTGGCAAATCAGAAGGGTGGCGTCGGCAAGACGACGACCGCCGTGAATCTGGCCGCCGGGCTGGCGAAGTCGGGCGCTCGCACGCTGCTGGTCGATCTCGACCCGCAATGCAACGCGACCTCGGGGCTGGGCCATGGCCCCACCGCCAGTCACGCCCTGGTCTCCGGCCAGCCGATCCTCGAAGCCGTCGAACAGACGAGCGTGCCGGACCTGGACATCCTCTCGGGCAGCCGGCGTTTCGGCGACATCGAGGCCCTCGCCCGCGATGACGGCCCCAAGGCCGCGACGTTCGAACAGCGGTTGATGGCCACCGCGAACGCTTACGATTTTGTGTTGATTGACTGCCCCCCCTCCCTTGGCCAGCTTACCAAGACGGCCCTGGCCGCCTCGACCGAGGTGTTCATGCCGATCCAGTGCGAATACTTCGCGATGGAGGGCCTCGCCCAGATGATCGAGGTCATCCGCGAAGTCATGGAACGCCCGGATCGCCGGCTTCAATTCGGGGGCATCGTGCTCACGATGTACGATCCCAGCCTGGAATTGACGCACGAAGTAGAAGCGGAAGTGCGCGATTTCTTCGGCGAGATCGTTTTTCATTCTGTCATCCCTCGCGACGTGGCCGTGTCGGAGGCGCCTAGTCACGGGCTGCCGGTCCTTGACTATGCTCCGCGGGCACGAGGCACGCGCGCCTATGTCGAACTCTGCATGGAGGTGCTTGAACGTGACTAAGGAACGGCGTTTGGGACGCGGGCTGGAGGCCCTGCTTGGAAAGGTTGCCACGCAACAGGCGGAGGAATCACTTGACGGGGCCGCGCACACACGCTCGCCCCTGCCGCCGGGCGGTCCAGCGATGGCCGCCGCGGCCGAGCCGGAATTCGCAGCGCCGCACAGCGAACGGGCAGGCCGGCAGCCCGCGGAATTCCCCGAGAATACCGCCGAGAGCCCTCCCCGCGCGGACCAGCGGTTGGAGTCGGAATCGCCCCCGAATCCCGCCGAGGCGGACAGGCCGGCGCGGGTCGACATCCGACAAATCGACAGCAATCCTTTCCAGCCGCGGCGGGACTTCGGCGATGCGGAGCTCGACAGCCTGGTCGACAGCCTGCGGTCGCATGGCCTCCTCCAGCCGCTCGTCGTCCGCCGGGTGGGCGAGCGGTACCAGCTGGTTGCGGGCGAACGCCGCCTCCGCGCCGCGGCAAGGGCGGGTTGGACGGAGGTGCCGATCCAGCTGATCGAGGCCGACGACCGCCAGACGGCGGAGTTGGCGATCGTCGAGAACCTCCAGCGCAAGGACCTCAACGCGCTGGAAAAAGCCGCTTCGTTCCAGCGATATCTCGACCAATACGGCGCGACCCAGGAGGAACTGGCCGCCAGGCTGACGATCGACCGCTCGACCGTGGCCAACCTGATCCGCCTGCTCGAACTGCCCGACGCGGTTCAGCAAGCCGTCCGCGAAGGGCGGATCACGCCGGGCCACGCCCGGGCGCTGCTGCCGCTGGGCGACGAGCGCGAGCAGATCGCCTTCTGCCAGAAGATCCACGACGAGGCGCTCTCCGTGCGCAAGACCGAGACGCTGGTCCAGGAGACGATCCGCGAGTCGGACGGCCGGCAGCTCCGCGTCGTCGGAGAGGCGGGGGCGGGGCGGCCGATGCGGCGGGTCACCAGCGAGCACGTCGCCGCGCTCGAGCAGACCTTCCGCGCGGCCCTGGGGTTGCGTGTGGCGATCACGCACAATAGCCGCGGACGGGGAAAGCTGGTGGTGTATTTTGGCGGACACGACGACTTCGCCCGGCTCCAACGGCAGATCTGCGGCGTCGATCAGGAGGAACTCCGCAACCAGGCCGGCTGATGAACGCCGCCGGCAATCGCCGCCGGCAATGCCGGCACTGCTAGCGGTCAACCGGTTGACCTTGACCGGAAATCAATGGTCGCGCTATACTCCACCCCCCGCGCGCTTGCGGAAGAAGTCGAGTCACGGAAGCACGCGCTTTGGCAAACCATGGTTTACGGAGGAACCACAGATGACCCCAACGAGAACGGATCGGGAAGAACTCGCCCGCTCGCGCCGCCGGGCGCGTTCCGGGCGGCAAGCGATCATCCTGGCAGCGGCGGCAATCGCCGGCCTGGCGGCCGTCACGGCCTTCGCTGCCCAGCCGGCCGGCCCCCAGCCGCCGGCCAAGGATGCCAAGCTCCAGGTTGTCGCCCGCGTCAATGGCGAAGACATCTCGCGCAACGAGCTGGCCCAGGAGTGCCTCCGCCATTATGGCGAGGACGTCCTCGAGCGGATGACCAAGAAGTACCTGATCATCCAGGAGTGCCGGAAGCGCCAGATCGAGGTCTCGCAGGACGAGGTCAACGCGGAGATCCACCGCATGGCGACGCGATTCAGCCTCCCGGTCGATCAGTGGCTGACGATGCTCAAGCAGGAGCGCGGGATCAGCCCCGTGCAATATGCCAACGACATCATCTGGCCGACGCTGGCGCTGAAGAAGCTTGCCGGGAGCCAGTTGCAGATCACCGAGGAGGAGGTGCGGAAAGAATACGAGAAGTATTACGGTCCCGCGGTCAAAGCTCGGATGATCGCCTGCGGCACCCTGGAGAAGGCGCAGCGGATCTTTGCGGTCGCCAAGGCGAATCCCGACCAGTTCGGCAACCTGGCGAAGGACGAATCCGAGGATGTCAACAGTGCCAGCGCTAAGGGCCTGGTCAATCCGATCCGCCGCCACCTGGGTTTCAAGGAGATTGAGGACGCGGCCTTTGCGCTCAAGGAGGGCCAGATCTCCGAGATCATTAAGGTGGCCGGCCAGTACGTGATCCTCAAGTGCGAGGGCCATCTGCCGGCGCGGAGCATCAAGCTCGAAGACGCCCGCCCGCAGCTCGAGGAAGCGATTCGCGATACCAAGCTCGGCATCGTGGCCAACGGCCTCTTCGAGGACCTGAAGAAGAACGCCGAAGTCGTCAACGTGCTCAACGATCCGGTCAAGAGCAAGCAGATGCCGGGCGTGGCCGCGCTGATCAACGGCTCCAAGGTGAGCCTTGAAGAGTTGGCGGAGATGTGCATCGAGCGGCACGGGGAAGAAGTCCTCGGCGGCACGATCCAGCGGCGCCTGCTGGAGCAGGAGTGCAAGCGGCGCCAGGTCACCGTGAGCGAGCAGGAACTCGACGCGGAAATCGCCCGCGCGGCGGCCCAGATGATCGAGACGAAGCCGGACGGCAGCCCCAACATCGAGAAGTGGATCGAGCTGATCACCCGCCAGCAAGGCGTCTCCGTCGAGGTCTACCGCCGCGATGCCGTCTGGCCCTCGGTGGCCCTGAAGAAGCTGGTTCGCGGCAGGGTCGAGGTCACCGAGGAAGACTTGCAGCGCGGGTTCGAAGCGAACTACGGCGAGCGGGTCCGCTGCCTGGCGATCGTGCTCGACAACCATCGCCGCGCCCAGGAAGTCTGGCAGCTTGCCCGCGCCAATCCCACGCCCGAACATTTCGGCGAACTGGCCGAGCAATATTCCGTCGAGCCGGGGAGCCGGGCACTGCGGGGAGAGGTCCCGCCGATTCAGCGCCACGGCGGGCAGCCGCTGCTGGAGAAAGAAGCCTTCGCCCTCGCGCCCGGCGAACTGTCAAGCATCCTCCAGATCGACCAGCGGTTTCTGATCCTGCTCTGCGAGGGGCGGACCAAGCCGGAGCCGGTCAAGTTCGAGGAGGTCAAGGAGTATCTCCACGCCGACATCTTCGAAAAGAAGCTCAACCTGGCGATGGCCGATCACTTCCAGCAGCTCCGCGCGCAGGCGACGATCGACAACTACATCGCCGGCACGACGCAGGCGCCGCGGAAGGCGGTGGAAATGCAGCCTCCGGCGAGAACCGCCGGGCGGCCCGTGGACCTCGGCCCCCATTGAGAAATGCCTCAGCCTCCGTTAGCGTCGATCGCTGGGGCTGGCGGGCGGGAGCGGGCGGATCGACGGCGCGGCGACGGCGCCGGCCCGAGGTGAAACGCCCAAAAGGGCCGGGTTGCCGGCGGCAGGCGCTCCACGATTGGGCAGCGGCATCGGCGTGGAACTGCCCGGCGGAGGCGCCGCGAGCGGCGGATCGGCCGGACGCTGGGCGACGCGGGCGGCCGGGTCTCTGCGCTGCCCATCCGCCGCCCGCAGCCGCTCGGCCCAGGCCCGCGCCTCCTTCAGCGACGGGTCCCTGGCGGCCGCTTCGGCGAACATCCGCGCCGCCGCTTGGGGGTCGCCCGCCTTGTGCAGCAGGTAACCCATGTTGTAGCAGGCGATCGCTTCGGGATGGACGGCCTTGAGGTGCGAAAACGCTTCGTCGACGCGATTCATTTCAACCAGCACGGTCGCCGCGTTGTTGCGATAGAGGGGCTGTTTGGGCTGCGACTGGATCGCCTTGCCGAGCGACGCGATCGCTTCGGCCAGCATGCCGCGGCGGGCGTAGCAGATGCCCAGATCGTTGTGCGCCACCGCGCTGGCCGGCTTGGCCTGGACGGCGCGGCGATAGAGCTCCATCGCCTCCTCGAGCTTCCCTTGGCGGTCGAGCAGGTGCCCATAGGCAATCAGCGTCTCGAAGTGCTTGCCGTCGAGATTCAGGGCTTCCTGGTAGTGATGCTCGGCCTTCTCCGAATTGCCCGCATCTTCCGCCATCTTGCCCACCGAAAGGTGAAGCTCGGGGCTCGGCCGGGCCGGCACCGAGAGCGAGATCGGGTCGGGGGCCTGCTCGATCGTCATCTGCGGCGTCAGTGCCCCGGTGAGCTTGCTGAATCCGCTCTTGATCGACGCGGAGAGCTTCCCCACGGCCGACGGTTCGGACGTTCCGGTCCACGGGGCTGAGGCGGCCTCGCCGGCCGCTGCCAGCCCCAACGCCAGCATGCCCGCGAGGATCGAGATCAAAAACCTCCCCACTCCGGTTCCTCCGTGACAAAGAAACGCTGGCCCCATCGGTTGACAGCAACAAGAGGAATCGGCTGGGAAGGCTCTGCTACTTAAGTCAAATCAGCAGGCTGGGAGAGTTTTGTTGATTGCGACAAGCCTCTGCGGGGCCAACGCTTGAGGTCGTCCCCAACGCCGATCGTAGAGCGGTCGTTTTCGCCCCCTGCCGTGCCTTGCCCGACCCCCTCCTCCCCGCCGCTGGGTGGGAACAAATCCTTGACATCCGGGGTGACAACTGGCACAATCAATAGCTTTGCCTTGTTTCTTTCGGGGTTGGGAATAGGAAACGCCATGCCCGCGACTGCAATTGTCGGAACGCAATGGGGAGACGAAGGAAAGGGTCGCATGGTCGACCTGCTGGCGGCCGAGGCGGACGCCGTGGTCCGGTTCCAGGGGGGGGCCAACGCGGGCCACACGATCATCAACGACCTGGGCAAGTTCGTTTTTCACCTGCTCCCCTCCGGCATGCTCTCGCCACACACGGTGAACATCATCGGCACGGGGGTGGTTGTCGACCCGAAGCGGCTGGCCGAGGAGCTTGACAAGCTGAAGCGTTCCGTGGCGGAGACCGGGCGGTTGATCGTTTCCGACCGGGCCCACGTGGTCCTGCCGATCCACCGGCAGATCGAAGAGGCCCTCGACCGCTCGCCGAAGATGCTCAAGTATGGCTCGACCAAGCGGGGCATCGCCCAGGCGTACCAGTTCAAGGCGGCCAAGGTCGGCTTGCAGGTCGGCGAGCTGTTGGCCCCGGAAGCCGAACTCCGCGATCGCCTCGAAGCGGCGGTCGAGTTTGCCAACATCTTCTTCCGCGGCCTCGGCCAGGCCGAATCGACCGTCGACGAGACGCTCGAATATCTCCGCCCCCTGATCGAGAGGCTCGCCCCATATATCGCCAACCCCGTGCCGGCGATTCGCCGGCTGCTCGCCGAGGGCAAACAGGTTCTCGTCGAGGGCCAACTCGGCACGCTGCGCGACCTGGATTGGGGCATATACCCTTACACGACCTCGTCCAACCCGATCGCCGGGTTCGCCACCGTCGGCGCTGGAGTCCCGCCGGCGGCGATCGAAAAGGTGCTGGGGATCGTCAAGGCCTACAGCACGTGTGTCGGCGACGGGCCGTTCGTGACCGAAATTTCCGGCGAACAGGCGGACCGTATCCGCCAGGTCGGCAAGGAATACGGCGCCGCCACCGGCAGGCCGCGGCGGATCGGCTGGTTCGACGCCGTGGCCACGCGCCACGGGGCAATGATCCAGGGCGCCACGTCGCTCTGCGTCACTCTGCTCGACGTCCTCTCCTGCGTGGAGACGCTCCGCGTCTGCACCCGCTACCGCGTCGGCGACGACGAGACGGACGAGTTCCCCGTCTTCCATGCGCTGAAGCGGGCGGAGCCGGTTCTCGAAGACATGCCCGGCTGGAGCGTGCCAATTACCGAAGCCCGCAGGTTGGAGCAGCTCCCCCGAGAGGCCCGCGACTATCTGGATTTCATCGAGGCATCGGTCGGAGTCCCCATCTCCCACGTCTCCGTCGGGCCGAGCCGCGAGCAGATCATTTACGTATAGGCTCGACCAACTCGAGCGTCGCCCAGAGGCTCGGGTCCTCGCGATAGGGCAGGGGAGCCCCGGCCGAGAGCGTCTGCTCCCCAAGCTCGCGGTCGATCACCGCGTAGGTGAATCCCAGGCGGGGATGCTCGGCAGGATCGTAGCCGGTCAGCGACGCGGCCGGCAGAAGGACGTCGAGCCGGTAGCCGCCGGGGAGTCTCTCGCTGCGGGCTTGCAGCAGGCCGTCGGCGATCGCGGCGGGATTGTCGCGCGCCCGCGGGATCGGCATCCACTGCACGAGCGGCTGGTCCGCCCGGCCGCCGCCGCCAAACGGCAGTGCGATGAACCAGTGGCAGAATCGCGAGGCCCGGTGCACGTTGTGCACGTCGCGCGTGTCAATCCAGAGCTGGAAGGAATCGCTGTCGCCGATGCGGTTGATCCGGCACCAGGGAGACGCCTGCTTGCCTTGAACATGCACGGAGAATGCCAGCCCGCTCGCGCTCCAGGCCGCGCGGACGTCGGCAAATACCGCGCTGCCCTCCAGGTCCTGGAGTCCAGCGAGCCGGTGCCGCTCGCCGAGCGCGGCGCCTTGGTCCGACCAGAGCGGCTCGCTCTGGAAGCAGGGGACCGAGAAACGGAACAGGAAGCGGGAAGGCAGCATTGGGAGGGTTCAGGGTTCGGGGTTCAGCCTTTTACACGATCTCGTTCCCAAGCTTGAGCTTGGGAACGCGCGCCTCACCTGGTCATTCAAACATTCGTCATTCCTTCGACATTTGCCTTTCGACCTTCGTCATTCCCCCTAGTGTCTCCCATTCTCGGCCACCGCGGCCTGGTGCCGGCCGAGGAACTCGGCCAGCCGGCCGCGGTCCACGTCCTCAAGGGAGCGGAATTTCAGGCGGATCAGGTCCGACTCGGACCGCTGGGCGTCGAGTTCCGGCTCGTGTCCGAGCTTCCGCACCTGGCCGAGCGTGAACCGCCCTTTCGGGCCGGCGAGCACGAGGTGCACGGCGTCGGGCTTCTTCGTCAACAACGTCGCCCACGGTTCCTTCTGCTCGTTGAGGTAGAAGGGCACGAGGATCTTGTTGTTCCAGAGGGCCTGCGCTTGGGGCGCGGCTTCGACGAGCAGCTCCTCCAAACGCTGGAGAACCTCGTTCGCCCAGCGCACCCTGCCGCGGGGAAATCCGCGCCGCGTGTAATGCCAGCGCCGGCCCAGGACTTTCCAGGGCATGATGTCCTCGGGATTCGTCCCGACCCGCGCGGCGTACTTGGCGAAGCCGGCAATCGCCTCATCGAGGAACTTGCGGAACTCGGGGCGGTCGATCTCGCCATAGCTGTGGACCCGCAGCTCGATCTCCTGCCAGGGGCCGCGGAGGTTCCTGCACCGGGTCCGCGGCTCGGTCCCGTAGAGCGGCAAATCGGGCATCTCATTAAGCGGCTTCAGGTCGAGCCGGGCGACGATCTCCTCCCGCTTGAACGTGCCCCGCGTCGTGCGGAACTTCATCTTCAAGAGCCACTCCTCGCCCGTGATCGCGTGAAAGAACCAGCCGTCGGACTTCTTCTTCCCGCGGATTTCCACCACGCTGCGGTCGTTCCAACCGGTCTGGCTGAAATGGTCCGATTCCTGGATCCGATCGACCACGTCGGCCAGGATGCGGCCGTCCCAGCGGGCCGGGTTGCCGTTGCGACCGACGCGCTCGCGGGTGTGCCAGCGGCGGCCGTCGATCTCCCACGGCATCCGCGCGTCGCCGCCGACCTGGTTGATGTCCAGGTCGCCGGCGAGCCGCTCCTCGGCGGCGGCGAAGTCGTAGACGGTTCGCTCGGCATGCGGCCCCGCCTTGAGGACCGGGCCGAGCGCCTCGCCGGTATGGCTCCGCATCAGCGCCGCCGCCGGCGATTTCGCCCCCCGCGCGCGGCGCGCCTTGCGGGCGTGCGCGGCGACCTCTTCGGGCGTTCCCGCGGCGACGATCCGCCCCCCCTCGTCGCCCGCCTCCGGCCCCATGTCGATCACCCAGTCGGCGGTCTTGATCACGTCGAGATTGTGCTCGATGACCACCACCGTGTTGCCCAGGTCGACGAGCCGATTGAGCACGTCGAGCAGCTTGGCCAGGTCGTCGAAGTGCAGCCCGGTCGTCGGCTCGTCGAGCAGGTAGAGCGTCCGACCGGTGTCGGGCCGCGCCAGCTCAGCCGCCAGCTTCACCCGCTGCGCTTCGCCGCCGGAAAGCGTCGGCGCCGCCTGCCCGAGCTTGACGTATTCCAGCCCCACGTCGCAGAGCGTTTGGAGGACGCGGCGGATCTTGGGGATGTTCTGAAACAGGTCGAGGGCCTGCACGCACGACATCTCCAGCACGTCGGCGATCGACTGGCCGTGGAACTTCACCGCCAGCGTCTCCAGATCATAGCGCCGGCCCCGGCAGGCGTCGCACTCCACCCAGACATCCGGCAGGAAGTGCATCTCGATGCGGAGCTGCCCCGCGCCCTCGCATTTCTCGCAGCGGCCTCCGGCCACGTTGAAGCTGAACCGCCGGGGGGAATATCCCCGCAGCTTGGCCTCCGGCAACTGGGCGAACAGCGCTCGGATCTGGTCGAACACCCCCGTGAACGTCGCCGGGTTCGAAGTCGGCGTCTGCCCCAGCGCCTGCTGATCGACGCGAATCACCTTGTTCACCGCCTCCAGACCGCGAATCGCATCGTGGGCCCCCGGCGACGTGCGGGCGCGGTGCAGCAGCCGGGCCAGGGCGCTGTACAGGACATCGTCGACCAGCGAGCTCTTGCCGCTCCCGCTCGGGCCGCTGACCACCGTCAACGTGCCCAGGGGAATCCGCGCGTGGACATCCTTCAGGTTGTTGTGCCGGGCGCCGACGACTTCCAGCCAGCCGCCGCCGGGCGGCGCCGGCGGCTGGGCCTTCCTGCCCCGGGAGGCTCCGGCCATGCGGCGATTGCTCGGCACGGCAATCGCCTTCTTGCCCGACAGATACGGCCCCGTCACGCTCGCGCCGCTCCGGGCGACGGCCGCCGGCGGCCCCTGGGCGACGATCTCTCCGCCGAAGCGGCCTGCCGCCGGCCCGAAATCGAGCAGCTTGTCGGCGCTGGCGACGACCTCCCGGTCGTGTTCCACGATCAGCAGCGTGTTGCCCAGGTCGCGGAGCTTCTTCAGTGCCGCGATCAGCCGCCGGTTGTCGCGCGGATGGAGCCCGATCGTCGGCTCGTCGAGCACGTAGAGCACGCCGCAGAGCCCGCTGCCGACCTGGGCCGCCAGGCGGATTCGCTGCATCTCGCCGCCGGAAAGCGAGGGGGCCGGGCGGGCCAGCGTCAGATACTCCAGGCCCACGTCGACGAGGAACCGCAGCCGGCTCTGCACCTCGCGGATCAATTCGCCGGCGATCTGCCGCTCGGCGGCCGCCGGCTTCCACGCCGCAAACCAGTCGAGCAGTTTGCCCAGCGGCATGCGGCACAGCTCGTCGATCGTCCGATTGCGGAGTTGGACGGCCGCCGCGTCGTCGCGGAGCCGGCTGCCGTTGCACATCGAGCACTCGACTTCCCCCACCAGGTGCTCGAGCCGCGCGCGGAACGAAGGGGACATCCGGCTGGCTTCCTCCAGGGCGGGGTAGAGCCCTTTGTACTGGAACCGCAGCAGCGG
>JAAYCB010000345.1 GCA_012744395.1 Pirellulaceae bacterium | reverse complement strand
GGTCGATTGTGGTGCTCTCCGCGGCAAGCCTCGCCTGGGCAGGAGAGGGCAACCGGCTGGCCTATCTGGATGAACCCTGCGACCCCTACTACGCCGGCCTGGAGACCGCCAGGTTGGTCACGCCGCAATGGATCGGCGAGCAGGGCGTCGAGACGGCGCTCGTGCTGGCCATCGACGACATGCGCGAGACCGGCCGCTACGAAACGTTTCTCCGCCCGATCATCGAGCGGCTCAAGAAGATCGATGGCCGCGGGCCGGTGAGCATCATGACCAACCGGGTGGACCCCAACGATCCGCAGCTCGATCCGTGGTACAAGGAAGGGGTGAACCTGGAGACGCACACCTACGACCATCCCTGCCCCTGCCTGGGCGGCGGCAATTTCGACAAGGCCAAGGCCACCTACGATCAGACCGTGGACCTGATGAAGACCGTCTCGAACGGCCGGGCGGTGGCATTCCGCATGCCCTGCTGCGACTCGATGAACTCCGCCAGCCCGCGGTTCTACGCGGAGATTTTCAACAAGACCACGCCCGCGGGCAACTTCCAGAAGATGGATTCGTCGGTGATGGTGCTGTTCACGCCGAGCGATCCGGCGCTGCCCCGCGAGCTGGTGATGCAGGACGACCGCCAGCAGCGATTCCGCAAATACCTGCCGACGGAGCGGAAGTTCATCAACTACGTCGAGGATTATCCCTACCCTTACGTGATCGCCCGGCTCTGCTGGGAGATGCCCACGGCAATTCCCGACGACTGGCAGGGAATCAACCTCCAGGGCAACTACAATCCGATCACGGTTGGCGACATGAAGGCCGCCATCGACGCAGCCGCGATCAAACAGGGCATCTACGTGCTCACCTTCCACCCCGGCGGTTGGATCCGCAACGACCAGGTCATCGACATGATCGACCACGTCGTGGAGAAGCACGGCAAGAAGGCCATGTTTCTCAACTTTCGCGAGGCCTATGAGCGGCTTACCAGGAACCTCCTGGGTGGCCAGCCGCTCCGCACGGCCAAGGGGCAGGACAACGGCGTGCGCCTGCTGGACGTCAACAACGACGGCTACATGGACGTGGTGATCGGCAACCAGAAGGTTCGGCAGACGCGGATCTGGCAGCCGGAGACGGAGCAGTGGACCTGCCTGGATTTCCCGGTCGAGATCGTCAGCGCAGACGAGCGGGGCGACTTGTGCGACGCGGGCGTCCGGTTCGGAGTGCTCCAGAAGAGCGGCCAGGCGAGTTTCTTGGTCCGGAATGAGAAAGCGGCCGGCTTGTGGCACTTCGCCGGCGGAAAGTGGGAAGCGGACGCCCAAGGCCTGGCTGGGCTGGAGGCCGGGGGGCCGGTGGCCACGGCTCGCGCCGGCCGCGACCTGGGAGTGCGCCTCGGCGACCTCGACCGCGATGGGGTTTGCGAGTTGATCGTCGGCAACCCGCAGCAGCAGGCCGTGTTCCAATGGCTGCCCGAGCCGCGCGGCTGGCGCAAGCTGCCGTTTGCGCTCCCGGCCGGCGCCGCCATCGTCGATGCCCAAGGGCGCGACGCCGGTTTCCGGCTCGTCGATATCGACGAAGACGGCCACCCCGACGTGGTCTTCTCGAATGCCGAGCGCTACTCGCTCCACCTTTTCAGCTCGAATGCCGAGGGCTGGTCGCGCAAGGTTCTCGCGTCCCAGCGGAGCGCGAACGACAACGTGATCCCCATGATCGTCCGCGCCGACGGCACGAACAACGGCACCTGGTTCAAATACGCCCATCTGTGGGTCCAGAACGAGGACGTCGGCGAACGCGTGATGATCAATGACAGGCCGACGCTGATCCCCATCGAGAGCCGCTCTTACGCGACGCTTTTGAAGGGCGCGGACGCCGTGGCTCCGGGGGCCGCACGTCAAGCAGCCGCTCAGCCCTGACCGTTCCTCGCGTAGACTTCGTTTGCGGTTTCCCCGGAGGCAGTCGAGCCATGGCACGAACGGCGGGATGCATCTTGATCTGCGTGGCGGTGATTCTTCCGGCGCCTGTGGCGGCCGGAGAGCCGGCTGCGCCGCTGTCGCAGCGCGAGGCCGACGCGTGGCTCCGCTGGGTGATTCCCTTGCCCAAGCAGGCAAGCATTCCAGCCAGACGGCTTGTTTCGCTGGAGGCTGTGAAGGTCAGGTTGCACGATGGAGCCGGCGACGTCGAGCAGTTCGCCGCGCGGGAGTTGGAGGCCCTCCTGCAACCGAAGGAAGCCGCAGACTCGCAGGCTGCGGACGCCGATTTCGAACTGCTGTTGGGCGTCTGCGACGAAGAGGGGCGACTGGGCGATCAGACGGTGCCGGGGGCGGCCGAGTTGGCGAAGCTGCCCAACGGCGAGCAGTGTTACCGGATCGCGCCGCTGGGTGAAGACCGGATTGCCCTGGTCGGGCTGGACCCCCGCGGCGTCAGCTATGCCGCCCGAACATTCGGCCAACTGCTGGAGCCGAAAATCGCTGGCGGCAAGGTGGAATTGCCGCTCGCTCGAATCACCGACTGGCCCGACCTGGCCGAACGCGGCATCTGGTGGCGCAAGTCACCCAGGGCCGACGGCGGCGTCCCGCGCGGGTTGTGGTGGGGCAAATCGGGCTACGACGACGGCACCCTCGACTGGTTTTCCAGCCTGAAACTCAACCACCAGGAGATTCGCGCCCACTTGCTGGTCGAAAAGGGCGAGCCCGCCACCGCCACGCTCGACGCCGGTGAGGTCAACCGTTGCCGCCTGCGGGCGATCAAGATGATCCCGATCGTCAGCCACCTGGAACAACTCGGCGGCTCGGGCATCTTTGCAGCCTATCCCGAAACGCGGGGCCAGGGGAAGCATCCCGACTGGGCCGACGTGATCTGTTTCTCGCAACCGGAGACGCAACGGATCTTCGACGAATGGTTCGTGTCGTTGAGCAAGACCGTGCCGTGCGACGACGTGATGGTGTGGCTCTCGGAAAACGCCGTCTACTGCACCTGCGATCGCTGCAAGCCGGTCGAACAGTTCCAGCACGAGATGCAGGTCGTGATCCACGCCTGGCGCGAGGCCCAGAAGGTGCGGCCTTCGCTCCGGCTCCGTCTGCTGCTGACGCAGGGGAGCAACCCGCAGAACCTCGCGATCATCAACAGCGCGCCTCGCGACGTGGGAATCACCTATTACGACGGCGGAAGAACCTACACCGTCGCCCGGCGACCGATGATTCCCGCCGCCATGCGCGAGGCGATTCGGGGGCGCTGGTTCGGCTGCTGCCCGACGCTCAGCGGAACCTGGTACGCGATCAGTCCGTTCGCGGGCGCGGCGTATATGAAGGAACGCATGGGCGAGTTGCACGAGGTCGGGGCGGTGAACCTTGTCGGTTTCGCCACACCCTCGCTGCGGCTCAACGAGTTCGCCTTGAGTGCCGCGGCGGAGTTCGCCTGGAATTCGTCCGGGCGCACGCCGAGGGAGTTCGTGCTGGCCTGGGCCACGCGGCATCGCTTGACCGATGCGGAGAAAGTCGCCCAGTGGTGGGAACAGATCGAGGAACCTCAGCGGGACCTCTATATCTCGAATCTCACGTCGGAGGGTTTTTGGCCCCAGGTGGCCCGGTTCATCGCTGATCGCCGGGGCGGCCAACCGGGCACGGGGTTCCTGGCCGGTTTCGCCAAGGACGGCCGCTTGGAGGCGGATATCGCCGGCGCGGCGCACGCCGCGACGATCGCCGATTCGATCCCCGACAAGCGGTTCCTGCACGAGGCGCGCTACACGCTGGCGGCCCTGGAGATGGCGAGGGCCAGCCGCGATTTGACCGTGCTGCTGGCCGGCCAGAAGACGCTTTCTCCATCGAAGCGGAAGGAAGCCGCCCGCCTGTTCGAGCAGATTCATCTGGCCCTGGCGCAGGTGGCCGAGGAGCTTGTGGCCTATAGCCGGTGTGTGTCGCTTTACCCGAACCAGAAACACGAAACGCCCGCGGATCATTTTCCCATGGGCTGGCCCAAGCTGGATGCGATCGAACGCGGGGCAGTCGAGACGGCCCGCGCGCTTGGTGTTGACGCGCCCTTCATGTCCTACGTCCCTCAGCGGATCGCGTCCTGGCAGACCGGCACCTTCCCCGCCTCCGGCGAGAAGGTCGACCATCGCATCGACATAACCGGGCAGATCACGCGGCCGGGCGTGTATCTCGTGTCGTTCGATTATACGCGCGGCCTGGAGTCCCTCCAGATCGAGCGGGTGGCTTTGACCGCCTGCCCGCCCGGCGGCGGCGAGCAGGAAATCGCCGTGGATATTCACCGCGGCCGCGCCGGCGCGACGAATCTCCAACACGAGTACGCGCTCCGCTTGCCGCAATACGATCCGCAGGTTCGCTACACACTGCTGGCCCGCGTGGGGATCAGCACAAGCCAGGCAGACGCACAGAATCGCACCAGCCAGGGCGACATCCACTGGCGCCAGGTGAAAGAGGACTGAGAGCACGGGAGCTATCGAGCGCCCATCCTCCGATGGTTCGCGTGCTTTGCCGACGCATGGCTCCGGAGCCGAGCGTGGCGAACCGGCCGCAAGACCAGCGGCAGCCCGCTGGAACCGCCGTGCCGCCCTGGCGGCCCCCTCGCGGGCGGCTATTGCCCTGGGGCCCGTCCGTCGATCAAGACGCGGTAGAGCGTGTCCCCGCAAAGGGCCACCAGGCCGTAGTGGCTGGAGTTGGCGATTCGCCAGTCCATGCCGGACCCGTACCGGGGAAGGGCCCGGGGATGATCCACCAGAAGCTCCTCCTTCCCGGTGCGGAGATTGATCCGCCGCCAGTTGTCGCCGGCGTAGTAGAGCCAGTCGCCGACCCGAACGAGGCTGCCGCCGCGCGAATTGCCCATGTGCCAGTCGGGCCGGTCGCGTACGACTTGCAGCAGGCCGGTCTCTTGATTCAAGCGATACGAGCGGAAATCCTTATCGGCGCCGGCGATCCAGAGGACGCCATCGATGCTCAGGAACGCATCGCCCGGCGGGTCCCGCCGCGGGAAGGCATCGCGGTACCAGTCAACAACCGGATAGACCCAGACCTTTCCGGTCTCCGGCTCCACCAGGAGGGGGTTGTAGCGCCGCAGGATGAAGACGATCCGTCGCGGCTTGGGGCCAGGGAGGACGTGCTCGAACATCGCCTCGGGCACAAAGCTCATGGCCGGATCGAGGTTGGTGGCATTCTCGGCGCGCTGGTAGTCCCAGACCTTGGTCGCTTCGTGGATCACCTCCACCTTGGCTTGGACGCCGTCGAATTCGACAACTGCGATCCAGCCGCGATTCTCGTTGCCGAACGATCCGGCCGCCAGCACGCGCCCGGGGCCAAGCCGGTGCGCCACGATGC
>JAAYCB010000344.1 GCA_012744395.1 Pirellulaceae bacterium | reverse complement strand
GACCTCTACCGCACCACGGATGGCGTGACGTTCCTGCTCGTGGCGACGCCGAAGCTTGCCGTGGCGCCCGTGCAGATCACCGACATCTTCTCGGTCCCCACGGTCGGGCTGATGGCACTCTGGTTCGCGGGGAGCTACGGTGACGATGGCCCAAGTCACTCGTGGGGCACGCTGACCAGCCGTGACAACGGCGCAACCTGGGCACAGAGCACCATCGAGTCCGAGTTGACCAAACCTCAGTGGCCGACCGAGCCCGCCGCTGTCTATCTCGGCAATGGCAGGATTCTCGTCGTCGCACGGACAGAGCAGGGTGGCCGCTCTCAATTCCAGATGGTGTCATCTGACTACGGTGCGACGTGGGCCCGCGCGCAAACAAACATCGGCGATGTCCTGATCTCCACGCCGAGCCTGATCCTCGACGCCGAAACGGGTCTGCTGAGCAACTATTACTATCAGCGCGGCAGGGGAATTCTCTGGCGCCGAGTCGTTGATCCAGACAGCGTCTTCGGCAATCCGCTCAACTGGCCTGCTTCCGAGGCAGTCGCCACGGGTAGTCGGATCACGATTGACGCGGGCAACGCGAACGCCACCGCGGTTCGGGACACACACTACGTCGCCTTCTACTCCGGCAAGGCTCCTGACACGGCGATCCTGGTATCCGTGCTGCCGGCGCCGACTGCCGGGAATTCGCTGTTCAGCCCCTCGCGCCCCGGTGGGCCGCGAAAATAAAGCGTACTGCCCTCGATCCGAACGGCAGCGAGGAGACCGGCCATCGCAGCTCGGCTTTCTGGAGGACTTGCCGTGCAGAATCTGCTCTTTTTGCTCGCGCTGATCGGCGGCGACGCCGGTTTGGCTCGCCCTGACGTGGAGTTCAAGATCTTTCAGTTCCCTGCCGACAAGATTCCGCGGATCGATGGCAATCCGGACGACTGGTCCCTGGTGCCGGAATCCTACACGATCGGCACGGATCAGTTGCGGGAAACCGTGGTCGGGCTCGGCGACAAACGCGATCCGGCCAACCTGGACGTGCGGGTCAAGGTCGGTTGGGTACGGGGGCAGAACCATCTGTACTTTCTGTACGAGGCCCAGGACGACTATTGGGACTTCGCCAGCGACGGCCTGCACAACGACATCTTCGAAGTCGTGATCGACGGCGATCGGTCGGGCGGACCGCTGATTCGCCAGATGCATCCCGATCAGCAACTGCGCGAGAAACCCGAAACGTACTATCGATTCCACGGCGTCCACGCGCAGAACTATCACATTTTCACGCCGGCCGAAGGGAAAGACTGGGCGATGGTCTGGGGCTCGCAGCCCTGGGTCAAGGAGTTGCCTTATGCCAACGCGGCCTCTCGGTACAACTTCCGGCCGGGCGAGAGCGGCAAGCTGGTGCTGGAGTTCTTCGTCACGCCGTTCGATCACGCGCCGCCGGACCGCGCACGAGCGGTTCCGACGCAACTGGAAGAGGGCCAGGTCATCGGCATGTCGTGGGCGATTCTCGACTATGACGATCCGCATGCGGAGCAATACGGCGGCTTCTGGAATCTGTCGCACAAGACCACGATGTATGGCAATGCATCGGATCTGGTCGCGTTCCGCTTGATGCCGATCGAGCAGAGCCTGCGCCGGCCCGTCGAGGCGGATTGGTCGTTCCAAGTGCTTGATCGGGAACAACGCGTCGTCGCGTTCCGCGATCGGTCCCACGGCAAGATCACCGCCTGGCGATGGGACTTCGGCGACGCGCAGTCGTCGGCCGAACGGCATCCCGTCCATCGCTATGAGAAAGCCGGCGAGTTCATTGTGACGCTTCAGGTCGAGGGACCGGAGGGCCGGGCGCGGCGGACGAAGGTCTGGGACGTGACGCTGCCGTGAACGTACCCCGCGTGCCATCGTGCGCCTTGAAGGAGGGGGGGTGAAGCCGTGTCCGATTTCCAGCGCAGTGGGGGCGTCGCAGGGCGCCTTCTGATCGTTGCAGTGATCCTGACGATCGGCAGCGGTCGAGTCGCGATCGCGGCTCAACCGCCTCTCCGCGGAATCTGGATGCACGCGAATCTTCTCCGGACCCCGGCCGAAGCCGAGCGTTGCATCGACAACCCGAAGGAAGGGTCGGTTCCGCGGGAGGCGTAGAGCCGGTCATTCGTGGCGTCTTCGGGCGCGTCGGCCGGAGGTTGGGGCTCCGCGGCCCCGTGGGCCAAGCGGATCCCTGTTCGTCGTGCCCGCTGTCGATCACCGTGTCGTGCCGGCAGTCCGCGCCGGCGCGCCTATCCTTCGCGAATCTCACGTTGCCGCGGATCGAAGATCTGCCGCTTGCCGGTGTCCATGGCCCGCGTCCCCATAATCACCGGGACGCTGTGGTGATAGCCGGCCTCGATCGGCGCGTTGGTCGTCTGGCGCGTGCGAAGGCACTGCAACCAGTCCAGGAAATGATCGGGAATCTCAACGGGCTCGACGGGCGTATCGGCCTTGGGCAGCGTGCTGGGCTTGATGGCCCCGG
>JAAYCB010000343.1 GCA_012744395.1 Pirellulaceae bacterium | reverse complement strand
GACTGGGACTGGCTGCGGCTCAACCAGTGGATTGACACGAACGACCGGTTGGCCAACGGGTTCACGCTGATCGTGCCGCCGGCGTCCGAGATCGCTCATCGCGACACGTTCGTCCTCAGCGACGGATTGCACCAGCGGACGTTCATCTTCCTCGACACGACGATGGGCGGCGGCGCCGGGGGCATGAAGGCGGTCTACTTCAACTCGCAAATGGACGCCTCGGCGATGGCCGACGCCGTCGCCGCGGCGATCAACCAGGCGGCGCTCGAACCGGCCGCCACGCGGCTCGGCATCACCGCCGTCTCCGGCCCCAGCAGCGAGCGGGTGATCTTGTTCGGCGCGGCGCAGGTCGCCGGCCTGGACTATATCATCTACGGCCCCGACCCGGACGCCGCGCTGGTGGGAACCTCGTTCCCGCAAGGCCGCGTGGTGATCACCGAAGCCGTCAACGCCGCGGACGCGACGGCCGCCCAGCGTCTGGTCGAAAGCATCCTCGGACCCGGCGTGACCCTGCTGCCGAGCAGTGCCACGTACGTCGGCGGCATGCAGTCGGCCGGCTTCTGGTCCGACGGCGTGAACCAGGGCATCATCCTGGCCACCGGCACGGTGTATAACGCCGAGGGGCCGAATCTCAATGACGCCAGCGGGAATGCAACCACGGAGAACATCGCTTCCGGCGACGGCGACGCGGACCTCGACCAACTCGTCTGGCCGCTGACGACCGAAGACTCGTCGGTGCTCGAGTTCGACTTCGATTTCGAGGGCGGCGACTTGACTTTTGAATTCGTGTTCGCCTCGGAAGAGTACAACGAGTGGACGTATTCGCAGTATAACGACGTCTTCGCATTCTACCTGGAAAGCGCGGACGGGGTCTCCTTCCCGAAGCAGAACCTGGCCCTGGTGCCCGGCACGTCGATCCCGATTTCGGTCAACACGGTCAACGGCGGCAGCCCCTACGGGGATCCGAATGCTTCCTACCCGGAGTACTTCAACAACAACGCGATGGACGAGGGCGGGGCGTTCCTCGGAGAGATCGGCTACGACGGCTTCACCGACATCCTCACCGCCCGGGCCGCCGGCCTGGCGGCCGGCCGCTACCACATGAAGCTGGCGATTTCCGACACCGATGACCGACTCCTCGACACGGCCGTGTTCGTCAAGGCGGGCACGTTCTCGAACGTCGACACGGGAGAGCAGCCGGACCAGTTCCAGGTCGTGCGGACGAGCATCGGTGATGAGAATCACGAGCGGCAGAAGGGCCAGATCGTGATCACCGGCAACAGCGTGATGTATTCCCTGCATACCGGGATCCTCGTCGGCCCCGCGGAACGCGACGGCGCCGGCCAGTTCGCGCACCCGGCCTCCGGCCGCACGGTCAACGAGCCGAATGATCTCGTCGGCGGCGTGATGATCGAGAACAACCTCGTCGCCTACAGCGGCCAGGCAGGGATCGCTTTCCGCGGCGACACGAATCCGGCCGGCGAGCCGGTCGGCGCGGTGCCGTTCGGGCGGATCGTCAACAACACGGTCTTCGGCTACGCCGATTCGCCCAGCGGCGTGGGGATCCTCGTCGAGAACACCGCCGGCCCCACCCTGCTGAACAACATCGTGGCCGGCCTCGGCGTCGGGGTCCAAGTCGACACCTCGTCGGTGGGCAACACCGTTCTCGGCGGCATGCTGTACCAGAACAACGCGACGAATGTCCAGGGCACGACCGAGGGGACGTTGGCGCAGATCCTCACGCCGACTCAGCCGTTGTTCGTGGATGCCGCCGGCGGCAACTTCTACCTCGACCACGGCTCGCTGGCGATCGACAGCTCGATCGACTCGGTGGCCGAACGGCAGGCCTACTTCAACAACATCCTCAATCCGATGGGGATTCCCGCCTCGCCGATCCTGGCGCCCGACTACGACCTCTTCGGCCAGCTGCGCCGCGACGACCCGGCCGTCGCCTCGCCGGTCGGCCTGGGCCAGAACGTCTACAAGGACCGCGGAGCGATCGACCGCGTGGACTTCGTCGCGCCGACCTCGAGCGTGATTGTCCCCTTGGACAACGGGCCCGACGATGAAATCGCCAATCTGGCGAACGATCTGAAGGTCGTCGGCAAGAAGGTCCTCAAGTTCACGATCCAGCTCAGCGACACGGGCGGCGTCGGCATCGACGACGCGTCGGTGGTGACTTCGGCGATCCACCTCTACCGCGATCTCGACGAGAGCACGTATCTCGATCCGGCCACGCGAGACCCCGAACTGGTCGAGGGGATCGACTACAAGATGGTCTACAACGCCACCAACGACACGATCGACTTGATCCCGTTGGCCGGCCTCTGGGCGGAAGGCTTCGATTACACGATCGTTCTCGACCAGACGATCCGCGATCTGGCCAACAACGCCTTGCAGCCGAACCGGTTCAGCGGCACGTTCAACGGCCTGACCGTGTTCAACATTTCCCTCGCCGGCCTGGACTTCGGCGATGCGCCCGACGACCCCAGCAACCCCAACGATTATCCCACGCTGCTGGCCAGCAACGGCCCGCGGCACGTGGTCTGGTCCGACTTCCACCTGGGAGCGGGCGTGAGCAGCGAAAGCGACGCGCGGACCACCGCCGACGCCGACGGCGACACGTTTGACGACGGCGTGATCCTCAGCGGCAGCGGCATGTTGTCCAATGCGACGGCCGCCTTGACGATCAACGTCACGATGCAGAATCCGAGCCTGCTCGCCGAGCACGGCGACACCGCCTACGTGGCCGCCTGGTTCGATTTCGAGCGCGACGGCGATTTTGGCGGCCCCGGCGATCACTTCCAGGTGATCTCCGTCCACGATGGCGCCAATTCGATGGCCGTGCCGGTGCCCGCCGGCGTCGGCGGCCCGGTCTTCGCCCGGTTCCGCTTCGGCAGCGTGCTGAGTGAAGTCACGTCGCTGACCGGGCAGGCCTCCGACGGCGAAGTCGAGGACTACGTGTTCCACGTGGTCGATTACCTGAAGGACTTCGGCGACGCCCCCAACGGCACGAGCGCCCAGGGCACGCCGCAGACGTATCCGACAACGGTCGCCAACAACGGCGCCTGGCACGCGACGAACCTCAATCCGGACCTGTACCTCGGCAGCGTGCCGCCGGATTCGGAACTCGACGGCAAGCCGAGCGCCGACGGCCGGGGCGACGATCTGGCCGGCGTCGACGACGAAGACGGCGTGGACCTGGCCAATCGCGTGCTGCTCGCCGACGGCGGCACGCCCAACGCGTTCCCCGTCACGGTGACCGGCGAGGGTTACCTGAATGCGTGGATCGACCTGAACGCCGACGGCGACTGGGACGATGCCGGAGAACACTTCGCGCAGAACGTGTGGTTCCAGCCCGATCCGGGCACCGATTGGCAGACCCAGACCTTCTCGCTCACGATTCCGGCTTTGCCCGGCGGGCTCGAGCAGGCCGTCTCCTACGCCCGATTCCGCGTCAGTTCAACGCCGGATCTGGGCTACGCCGGCCCGGACATGAGCCTTGGCGAGGAGGCCGTCGACGGCGAAGTGGAAGACTACCGGGTGTTCATCGTCAACCAGCGGATGGACTACGGCGACGCACCGGACGGCATCGCCGGCGCGAACAGCTATCCGACGCTGCGGTCGAGCAACGGCGCCAGCCACGTGATCGTGCCCGGCCTCGCGCTCGGCCAGCGGGTCGACGCCGAGTTCGACGGGCAGCCCAGCCTGGCGGCCGACGGCGACGACACGACCTATCCCACCGGCGGCGCTGACGATGAAGACGGCGTGTCGTTCTCGGCCTACGGGATGGACATGCTCGGCCGCCTCGTGCCCGGCCAGGAAGCCCTGATCACCATCGACGTCACCAACACCTTCGGCCTGGACGCCTATCTGTATGGATGGATCGACTTCAACGGCGACGGCGACTGGGACGATCCGGGCGAGCAGATTCTCGGCAGCGCCGCCGGCGGCCAGCCGATTTCGCCCACCGGCATCTACTCGATCACGGTTCCTGAACTTTTCGATCCGGAGAATCCCGCGGCGATCTCCGTCCTCGGCGACACGTACGCCCGCTTCCGGCTGAGCAGCGACGAGAACCTCTCCTACGACGGTCCCGCCTCCGACGGCGAGGTCGAAGACTACCTCGTGACGATCGCGATCGGCGACACGACGATCGAGGGCTTCAAGTTCAACGACATCAACAACAGCGGCACGGTCGATGCCGGCGAGGCCGGCCTGCCCGGCGCGATGCTCTACCTCGATCTGAACAACGACGGCCAGTTCACGGAACTCGACACCGACGGCGATGGCGTCGTCGATTGGAGCGAGCCGGTCGCCATCACCCGCCGCGACAACCTGGCGACGCCCGCGGTGAACGAGGCGGGGCTGTTCGAGTTCAGCGGACTCTTCCCGGGCTCCTACGTCGTGCGCGAAGACCTCTCCTCGCTGCCCGGCTGGCAGCAGACCTTCCCCAACATGGACGCGCCGGTGCCCGGCGGCCAGATGAACGCCGACGGGTCCTACACGATCACCGTCGGCGCCGGGGAGACGGTCTCCGACTTGCTCTTCGGCAACTTCCAGCCGCCAAGGGTGGCCGTGACGGATGTCAGCGTCGCCGAGGGGGCCGAGGGCGAGACGACGATCGTCAACGTCACCTTCGAGCGGACCGGTTCGTTCGGCGCGCCGGTGGTCGTTAACTACCGCACGGTCGACGGGACGGCCGTGGCCGGAGACGCGCCCGGCGTCGCAGGCGACAACGACTACGAGGCGGTCGACAGCTCGTTCACGTTCTTCCCGCAGACGGCCACGCCGGGGCAATGGACCTCGCGGGCGATCACCCACAACGCCACGAACGACTACGACTACAGCGTCTCCGGCGACGCGGTGGTCTTCGAAGCGATCGATCCGAAGAACGGCGATTGGGACATCTCCGTCTACTGCCACGAGATCGGCATGCCGCCCCTGCTCCTGACCGACGCGGCGTACCAGGCCGCCTACGGCACGACCGACGAGCGGTTCGGCGACGTGCAGCGGATCAAGACCGCCACGCAGAACGCGATCTACGTGGTCTGGTCGGGCTGGGACGGCAACGACTACGAGATCTTCTTCGCCGAGGTCGAAGTCGACGTGGCGGCGCACAGCCTGAGCGTGGTCCGCACGGCGCAGCTGACGGACAACGCCTACGACGACCTCAGCCCGCAGATCTCCGAGTCGCACATCGCCTGGAGCAGCGCGAATGCCTCCGGCAAGCACGACATCTACGTGCAGCCGATCGCCACGATCGGCACGCAGGCCCCGCAGAAGATCTCCTCGAGCGATTACGACAGCTACGATCCGGAGATTTCCGGCGACAAGATCGTCTGGCACGCCAAGACGGGCGCAAGCACGGACATCTTCCTCTGGGACGGAACGGAAACCCGGCAGGTCACGGCGAACGGAGCGGGCAACGCGGCGCCGCACATCGACGGCAACCATGTCGTCTGGCAGGCCCTGGAAGGCAACGACTTCGACATCTTCCTCTACCAGATCGACGCGCAGCAAACGAGGCAGATTTCCACCAGCAGCGGCGACGACATCACGCCGCGGGTCTCCGGCGACAGCGTCGTCTGGCAGGGCGGCACGAACGGCAATCGCGATATCTTCCTCTACAACATCGCCGACGGCGGAGCGCCGGCCAACATTTCCAACACCTACGGGGTCGACGAGCAGCCGCAGATCTCGAATAACCAGATCGTCTGGCATCATTTCGACGGCAACGACTGGGAAGTCATGCACTTCGACCAGAGCCTGCCGTTTGCCCCAACCAACGTCTCGAACAACTACGACTACGATTGGGGGCCGCAAATCTCCGACGACCTGCTCGTCTGGCGCAGCAACGACGGCCAGGATTTCGAGATCGTCGTGGCGACGCAGGCCCTGTCCAGGGCCACCCAGACGGTCCAACTCGTGATCAACGGCGACAACGTCGTAGAAGACGACGAGTACTTCTTCGTGGAAATCTACGGCGTTGATCTCGGCCAGTTCGACGCGACGCGGGCGACGATCGGAATCTACAACGACGACGGCGCGCTGGATTACGGCGACGCCCCGGCGAGCTACCGCACGCGGATCGCCGACAACGGTCCGCGCCACGTCACGCAGCCCGGCGACGCGAGCCACGAGGGCTACTACCTCGGGCAGGCGATCGACACCGAAGCCGACGGGCAGCCCAGCGCGCGGGCCAACGGCGACGACATCTCCAGCAACGCCGGCGTCCAGGACGAGGACGGCGTGGAAATCCGCTCCTACTGGGTGCCGGGCGGCACCGTCGAAATGCTCGTCACGGTCTCCAAACCGGGCTACCTCGACGCCTGGGTCGACTTCGACCGCAACGGACAATTCGGCGACGCGGCGGGCAACGCGGATCCTTATGAGCAGTTGTTCAGCGGCAGCCGCTTCATCGCGGCGGCCGACGACATCGACCCGGCCACGCCGGGCATCCAGGTGCTGCTCACGACGACCGTGCCCGAACTGGCCGCCGCCGGCGGCGTCACCGTGCTCGGCGACTCCTACGCCCGCTTCCGCTTCAGCCGCGACGGCGGTCTGAGCTACATCGGCTCGGCCATGAACGGCGAGGTCGAAGACTACGCGATCCGCATCACCACGGACAAGCCCGGCGTGACGTTCACGCCTTCGAGCGGCTCGAACCGGGTCAAGGAAGGCGGGCTGAGCGACACCTACACGGTCGTCCTCAACGCACGGCCGGCCGACGACGTGACGATCGACCTGACAACCAACGGCCAGGTGACCGTCAAGCCGACTTCGCTCACGTTCACCCCGGCGAACTGGAACCAGCCGCAGACCGTGACGATCCAGGCGGTCGACGACCTGGTGGCCGAGGGCATCCCCGGCGGCAGCAAGGAACATCAAGGGCTGATCTACAACGCGATCCGCAGCAACGACGGCGCCTACAACAGCCTCGTCCTGCCGCCGACGAACGTTGTCGTCGAAGACAACGACGTGGCCAGCGTGCTGATCATGCGAGGCGGCGGCGTGATCTCGGTCAGCGAGAGCGGCGGCACGGACTCCTATCAGGTCGTGCTCACCTCGCAGCCGGTCGGCGACGTCCGCGTCGTGGCCGACGCGGGAACCCAACTGCTCGTCGCGCCCGCCGGCCCGGACGCCGTCTACCAGAGTTCGATCACCCTGAGCTTCAACAGCTCGAACTGGGACCAGCCGCAGACGGTCAACGTCCGCGCCGTCGACGACGACCTCGTCGAGGGCACCCACACGGCGTCGATCACCCATTCCTCCGCCACGTCGACCGATCCCCATTACGCAGCGCTGACCAGCATCACCAGCGTGCCCGTCCAGATCGCCGACAACGACGTGAGTCAGGCGGGGATCGTTTTCACCGAAACCGACGGCGGCACGGCGGTCACCGAGGCGGGCCCGGCCGACACCTACCAGGTTGCCCTGAAGACCGCGCCGACGAGCGACGTCCGCATCACCCTCGTGCATGGCAGCCAGCTTGTCGCCAGCCCGGCCGAGTTGCTCTTCACGCCGCAGAACTGGGCGACTCCGCAGACGGTCAGCGTCGTGGCGTTCGACGATCAGATCGTCGAAGGGACGATGACCGCATCGATCGAGCACCTCGTCGAGAGCGACGATCCGGCCTACAGCTACGCCGTGCCGCCAACCGTGGAGGTCACCGTCACCGACAACGATCCGGCGGCCTCGACGACGCTGGCCGTTCCGGGGACGTCCGGCGACGACACGCTCGAACTGGTCCGCGGCGACTGGCTGACCGTGTATCTGAACAACCAGTTGATCTATGCGGGTACGGGAATCGACACGGTCTCGTTCGACGGCGGCGCGGGCTACGACGTGGTCAACGTGACCGGCTCGGCCGATCCGCTCGACGCCGAGACGGCGGTCATCCATCCCCACGAGGTGACCTTCCAGGGGACGGAATTTGAATTCACGGCGGTGAACATCGAGCGCGCGGTGGTCGCCAGCGGCGGCGGCGACGGCGACGTGGCGGTGTTGAACGATTCGCCGGGCGACGACACGGTGGTCGGCGGGCCGACCAGCGTGGGCATCGCCGGCCAGGGCTTCAGCCACCAGGTCGACAGCTTCCGGCAGGTCCAGGTGTACGCCCGCAATGGCGGCCGCGACTCGATCGAATTGAGCGATTCGGCCGGCAAGGACAAGGTCAAGGTCGAAGCCGACGACACCGTCAAGCTTTACAACCCGTCGTATTTCATCCGCGGCAAGTTCTTCGAGGAGATCACGGTCCTGTCGACGGGCGGAAACGACGTCGGCCGGATTTACGACACGAAGGCCGACGATACGATGACCGCCTCCTACGAGCAGATCGTCGTCACCAGCGGGGCCGGCTCGGGGCTGAAACGCGAGATCGCCACGATCCGCGGGTTCGAGGACGTGATTCTCTACGCCACCAACGGCGGCTACGACACGCTCAACCTCTACGACAGCCCCGGTGACGACAAGGCGGTTCTACGATCGCACAAGGTCGAGATCGGCCCCAGAAACCCCGACACCTCGGCCTACCAGCAGCGGATTGTCGCCCGCAAGTTCGACATCGTGCACGCGATCTCGGCTGCCGGCGGCAACGACTATGCGAGAATCCACGACACGCCGGCGATCGACCTGCTCGTGGCCGGATTCAACAACGGCCAGACGTGGGCGGAACTGTCCAAGCCGGCGAACGGGAGCGGTTGGGCGAAGATGTACGACGCGCTCGGGTTCGACATCGTCCGGGGGGTGAACGACTACGGCGACGCGCCGCGCAACAAGAAGGACGTGGACAGCGCCGTTGATTTCCTCATGCTGGACGGAGGCTGGGACGAAATCTAGAATCCAGGGGCCCCCCGCGCTGATCACGGCGGCCGCGGCGCGCGGGCCCGGCGCGGCTGGAGTCGGCGCGGCGGCCCGGAGCGACTTGCCGACAAGGGATAGCGAGGCGTCTCGTGTCGCAGCGACCGCGGGAAAGCGAACCAGTCCCGCCCGGCACCTCCAAGCGGGAACTCCGGTCCCGCGCGCTTGCCCTGCGCGGCGCGCTGGACGCCAGAGAGGCCCGCAGCCGAGAAATCTGCCGGCGTTTCGCGGCGCTGCCGGAGTTCGCCGCGGCGGGGGCGGTGTTTCTCTACGTGCACGTCCGCGACGAGGTCCAAACCGCCGAACTGCTGGGCCGGCTCCTGGCGAGCGACAAGCAGGTCGTGGTCCCCTATTGCGAGGGCCAGCTGCTGCGACTGTTCCGGCTCGAGACGATGGACGAACTCGCGGAAGGCTACTACGGGCTGCTTGAGCCGCGCGCGGCGCTGCGCGCGGAGTCCGCCCGGCAAATCCCGCCCGAAGCGTTGGACCTTCTCGGCGTGCCGGGCCTGGCCTTCGATCGCCGCGGGGGGCGGCTCGGACATGGCCGCGGCTACTTCGATCGCCTGCTCGCCGGCCTCCGACCCGACGCCGTGGCCGCCGGCCTGGCCTACGAGTGCCAGGTTTTCCCCCGCGTTCCCATGGCAGCCCACGACGTCCATCTCGACAAGGTGATTACGGAGGAGGCCGTCTACCTTGGCCGCGGCCGCGCGGGCCGTTCGCAGGACCGGATCGATGCCGAACGCGGCGGATCGGCTTCCGCCTGAGCGGAAGCGTTTGCCGTCTATAGCTTTCCGGTCTTCAGCAGCGGCAGGAATTCGCGGACCATCTGCACGGCGGCCGGGCCGACGAGGACCACGAAGATGCCCGGAAAGATGAACAGCACCAGGGGGATGACGAGCTTGACGGCCGTCTTGGCGGCCTTCTCTTCGGCCATCTGGCGCCGCCGCGTGCGCATCGCATCGCTCTGCACGCGGAGGGCCTGGGCCACGCTCGAACCGAACTTGTCGGCCTGGATCAGGACAGCGGCGAGGGACCGCAGATCGGACACGCCGGTCCGGGCGCCGAGCTCGTGGAGGACCTCGTTTCGAGCCCGGCCCATTTGCAGCTGGAAGTTGGCGATGCCGAATTCCTCGGCGATCACCGGATAGGTTTTTCGCATCTCCTCGGCGACCTTCCGCATCGCCTGGTCGAGGCCGAGGCCGGCCTCGACGCAGACGACCATCAGGTCAAGGGCGTCGGGCAGGCCGAGAAACAGGCCGTCCTTGCGGGATTTGGCGATGAACCAGAGAACCATGTCGGGCAGGTAGAAGAACAGGCCGGCCGCGGCAACCGCGGCCATCAGGGTCTTCTGGCTGACGCCCCCCAGGCCGAGGATCGTGCCGCCGCCGAGGAACAGGCCGACGAGCAGCCCGGCGAATTTCAGCCCGAGAAAGATGCTCCCGGCCGACTCGCCGCGGAACCCGGCGGCGGTCATGCGGCTCTTGAGTTTGCCGAGTTCGAGATCGTTCTTCGGCTGGAGCGGTTTGGCGAGGGCCGGGCTGGCCTTTTCCAGGACCTTGGCGACCTTGTCGGTCGGCTTGAGGGCTGCCCGCCGGTCATCGCCGCCGCGCAGCCTGGGGTTGCTGAGCTCGTCGAGGCGTTCGGCGGCGCGCGACTTGTTGGCGGCCAAGAGGTTCATCAGCCACCAGGCCAGCGCGGCGCACATGCCGAAGACGGCGAAGGGATACAAGTCGGCAAAGGTGAATGCAACGGCAAGCGGCATCGCGGTATCCTCACACCTTGATGTTGACGATTTTTCGAATGCACAGTGCCCCAAGGAGCTGCATGAAGAGGGCGACCGCGAGCATTTTCCGCCCCAGCGAATCGTCGAACAACAGCATTACGTAGCTGGGATTCAGGTAGTACACGACCACGAACAGGAAGAACGGCAGGGCCATCAGGATGATCCCCGACAGCCTGCCTTCTCCGGTGAGCGCCTGGATCTGACCCCAGATCTGGAATCGCTGGCGGATCAGCTGGCCGATCTTGTCGAGGATTTCCGCCAGGTCGCCGCCCGTCTGCCGCTGGAGGACGACGGCAGTCACGAAGAACTTCAGGTCCGTATTGGGAATCCGCTCGGCCAGCGACCGCAACGAGTCCTCCATCGAGCAGCCGAGGTTCTGCTCCTCGAAGACCCGCCCGAATTCCTTGCCGATCGGATCGCCCATCTCCGTCGAGACCATGCTGAATCCAGCCGGCAGGCTCTGGCCGGCGCGGAGGGCGCGGGCGACCAGTTCCATGGCGTCGGGGAGCTGGGCGCCGAAGGCCTTCAGCCGCCTGCTCCGCCTGATGTACAGCCAGCAAAAGGGCATCAGGGCCATGAAGGCGCCGAGGATCGGCACAAGGCCGATGTGGACGCGGAGCGCGGCGCCGAGCCCGGCGCCGCACAAGGCGAAGATGCCGCAAATCATCAGCAGCCTGCTCAAGGTGAGGTTCGTATCGGCCTGGTCGAAAATCAGCTTGAAGTTGGCGAAGCGGTTGAAGAAACGGTCGGCGACGCCGGGGATCGCCCCGAGCGGCTCGTTGAGCAACGTCGATTCCTTGATTGCCTCCCGTTTGTTCCCCGTTCTGATGAACAGATCCAGCCGGTCCTCCGCCCGCGTCGCGGAGTCGCCGCGGAAAGCGAAGGCCACAGCGCCGACGAGGCTCGAAACCGCCAGGAACGTGGCCGTGGCGATGATTAGCGTAGACATGGTCGCTGCTCTGATTGGACTCGGTTTGCAACGGCGGAACCGTCAGTCTTCCAACATCACGCGCTGGCGGAATGCGCTCACCGGCAGGCGGACGCCCGCCGCCTCAAGGCGCGGCATGAACGTCGGCCGGATGCCGTGGGCGACGAACCGCCCGTAACAGCGCCCGTTCTCGTCGATCCCGTCGCGCTCGTACGTATAGATGTCCTGCATCACGACAGTGTCCTGCTCCATGCCGACAACCTCGGTGATGTGGGTGATCTTCCTCGGGCCGCCCTGAAGCCGGTTTGCCTGCACGATCAGGTCGACCGCGCTGGCGATCTGGGTCCGCATCGCCTTCAGCGGCAGTTCGAAGCCGGCCATCATGATCATGGTTTCCATCCGCGCGACGGCGTCTCGCGGGCTGTTGGCGTGCAGCGTGGTCATTGAACCTTCGTGGCCGGTGTTCATCGCCTGGAGCATGTCGAGCGTCTCCGGCCCGCGGCACTCGCCGATGATGATCCGTTCGGGCCTCATCCGCAGCGCGTTGCGGACCAGGTCGGTTGCGGTGATCGCCCCCTTGCCTTCGATGTTCGGCGGCCGCGTCTCCAGGCGGACGACGTGGTCCTGCTGGAGCTGGAGTTCGGCGGCGTCCTCGATCGTCACGATCCGATCGCCGTTGCTGATGAAGCTCGAGAGGGTGTTCAGCAGCGTCGTCTTCCCAGAGCCCGTGCCCCCGGAAATCACCACGTTGAGCCGCGCCTTGATCGCCCCCTCCAGGAGCATCACCATCTCCGGGGTGAAGGCCTTGAAATTGAGCAGGTCCTCGAGCTTCAGCGGATTGGCGCCGAAGCGGCGGATGGAAACCGCCGCCCCGTCGAGGGCCAGCGGCGGAATGATCGCATTGAACCGGGAGCCGTCCTGCATGCGGGCGTCGACCATCGGGCAAGTCTCGTCGACGCGGCGGCCGACCTTGGAGATGATCCGGTCAACGATCTGCAGGAGGTGGTTGTTGTCGCGGAAGACGACGTTGCTCTTCTCCATCCGCCCGCGGCGCTCGCAGTAGACATGCTTCGGGCCGTTGATCAGGATGTCGCTGATCGTCGCGTCCTTGAGCAGGACCTCGAGCGGCCCGAGTCCGAAGGTCTCGTCGAGAACCTCGTCGATCAGCCGTTCGCGCTCGCTGCGGTTCAGCAGCGTGTCCTCCGTGTCGCAGAGGTGCTCGACGACGAGCCGGATTTCGCGGCGGAGCGTCTCGCCCTCCAGATCGCCGACGCGCGACAGGTCGAGCTTGTCCACCAACTTGCTGTGGATTCGCTGTTTGAGCTGCTCGAAATTGGCTTCTTTCGATTCCGCGCTGCGGTTGGAGAGCGTTGAAGAATTCATCGTTTTCAACTCGATTTCCTTTTCGAGCGAGAGTTCCAGACCGGCCCGATCGCAGGCCGTGAGTCGGGCGGGCCGGGTTCGCCGGACACGGGGCGCGGCCTGCCAGAGGAAGCATAGCTTATGCGAAGGGCAGGCAAGCGGCGGAAAACGGTCAATCGCGGAAGTCGGAATCTACTGGTTCTACGGATCGCCCGGCGGCCCGGCGGCCCGGCGGCGATCGCCCGGGGCGACAGGAGACGGCATCCATGCCGCCGTGCGAGCAACGGCCGGGCTAGGGCTGTTGCGGACGCGCCGGCGTCCGGGGGGACGCGCCGCGCGGGGCATGGAGAACCAGCCGGGTAATCTCGGGCGGGCAGTTGAAGCGGAACGGAATCTCGGCCGACAGGCCGCGGCCGACGTGCATCACGGTCGGCGGATCGTGAAACGTGCCCGATGCGTACGTCACGCCGCTGCGGCTGGGAGAGACAACGGGGCCCAGAAACGGCAGATGAATCTGACCGCCGTGCAAGTGCCCGGCCAGCAGCAAGTCGACCTGGTGTCTCCTCGCCCAGGGGAGCTGGTCGGGGCTGTGGGCCAGGGCGATCCGCGGCGGCCCGCCGGCCAACGCGGGCGGCGGCGCGCTGCCAAGGTCGGCGGCCGGCGCGATCCAGGGCAATTCGTTGCCGGCCAGCACGATCGAGTGCCGGCCCACGGCCAGTTCGAGCCATCGCCCGCCGAGATACGTCAACCCCGCCTCGGCCAGTGCGGCGCGGAGGCGGGCCGTGTCAACGCGAAGATCATGATTGCCGAGGACATAAAACACTCCATACCGGCTCTCCAACCGCCCGAGCGTCTGCGGAATCCAGGCGATGCAGCGCGACTTGTCGATCAGGTCGCCGGTGATTGCCACCAGGTCCGGACGCAGCGTGTTGCAGATCTGGGCAACCTCCTCGAAATACGCCTTGGCGACGCGGCCGGTGAAATGCAGATCCGTCATGTGGACGATCGTGAATCGATCGAGGGCCTCGGGCAGGCGCTCCAGTTCGAGCCCCCGTTCGGCCACGTCGAGGCTGAGTATTTCGTTGCCCGGAAGGTGAACGAGGAAATCGTGCTCGTGCTCCTCGCCGGACTCCCGCGGGCCGTTTTGCAGCAGGCGGACGACCCGCCGGCGATCCGATCGGAGCGGCGCCGGGGGCCGGTGCAGGACGCGCCGCCAGAGCCAGTCGACCGCGCTGAGGGTGGCCGCGGCCCAGCAGGCCGCCAGATAGGGCACGGCCGGGGCGGGCAGCCAGGCAAGGCCCGTTCCGGGCCCCAAGCGGAGGCCGCGAACGTGGAACCAATAGCCGAAGAAGGCCGGCACGAGCGTGATCAGCAACGCTGCCGAGAGCCAGACCAGCTTGCCCAGGCGAACGGGAATCCCCGTGGCGTGAACGCGGTTGACGAAGGCCACCGAAAGCGCCATGTGGCCGATCAAGGCCCAGCCGAGGAGCAGGACGACGGCGAGTTGCATAGCCGAATTCCTGCGGCCGTGGGAGAATCCGAACGAACACGACGTTGGGCCTCGCCCCCCTCCGCCGATCGCCCCATCAAACGGGCGTTGCCGGGCCCGAGGTCGGTCAAGATTGGGCAACGGGCCCGGGGGCTGTGACGATCTGTTCGACCGTGCTGAGCAGTTGATCGACGCGGAATGGTTTGTAGAGCACGGCCTGGAGGCCGGCCTGGCGCGCCTTGACGATCGAATGGCCGGGGTCGTATCCGAAGCCGGTCATGAGGATCAGCGGGAGGGGCTCGGTCTTCCAGATCTCGCGGAGCCTGAGCATCAAGTCGTAGCCCGCCATGTCGGGCAGGCGGATGTCGCTGATCACGACGTCGTAGCCGCTGTTGCGGACCATGAACATCGCCTGGGCGCCGTCGGGGGCGGTCTCCACCGTGCACCCGTAGCGTTCGAGGAGGTCGTGGGCCGCCTTCTGCACGCTCGCATCCTCGTCGACGAGCAGCACCCGGCGGCGGGCCAGGGCGGGGCGGAGGGCTTCCGGCGGTTGCGGCAGCGCCTTGGCCGGGGTCATCTTCTGCCCGACCTTCTGGATCACCTGCTTGATGTCGCGGACGTTCTTGAGAATGCTCTGGAGCCGCCGGACGACCTCCGGCTCGTGGCCGATGTATTTCTCCATGACGTTGACCGCGTCGAGGAGAATTTCGTCGACCGGCAAGGCGACAGCGCTGTGGATCGCCTCGACACTGGCGGCGGCCGTGCCCGCCTTCTCGGCCACGAGCAGTTCAAGGGTGTTGAGCGCCGCGGCCACGTCGCGCGTGAAGATCTCCAGGAATTGCAGATCGCTCTCGGTGAACGCCCGCGGCTCCGTGCTCTCCACGTTGAAGGTCCCCTGGACCTCGTCGTGAAAGACGATTGGCACGGTCAGCGAGCTCTTCGCGCCCTTGGCCCCGGGCAGGTAGAGCGGGTCTTCGCTGGTGTCCTCGCAGAGGTAGCTCTTCCCGGTCGCGGCCACGAACCCGGTCACCCCGTTGCCCTGCGGCCGGGCGTAGAGATCGCGGCTGGCGGCTTCGGGCTCCATGCCCGCTGAGAGCAGGATTTCCAGCCGGTCGGTCCTGGGATCGAGGAGGCGGATTTCGACAACCTCGAAGTCCAGCAGATCCTTGGTGAAATGCAGGATGTTGGCCTTGAGCAGCTCGATCCGCTCCTCGACCGACATCTGGAGCAACTCGTCGGCGGTCAGATCAGCCAGTTCCATGCCCGCCTGGTGAATCGCCGCGAGCTTCTGCTGCTGGTGGATTTCCAGCGTGACATCGCGGACCGTCACGATCAGGTGGCTGGGCGGCCCGTCGGCCTCGTGGACCGGCACGGCATGGACATGGAAATAGCGGTGGTCGCTGCTCCGCAGCGTCGACGTGCTCGGGGCACCGGTGGCCAGGGCCGTGTGGAAGGGGCAGAAGTCAGGACCGAGGATCTCCGGACTGTCGAGAACGTCGTAGAAGTCCTCGCCCGCCACCACATCGCGCCCGCTCCACTGGCGGAGTCGCGCATTGGCCCAGACGATCTGGTTATTGCTGTCGAGCAGGATAACGCCGTCGGGCATGCCCTCGAGAATCTGCTCGGTCTGCAAAAGCTTGCCGAGCTCGTAGGCCTGCTGGAGATGGTCCGACGTGAAATAGACGGCGTCAAACGTCTCGCTGGAAAGACAGGCCAGAGCGCCCAGCGGCGTCCGCGCGTGAATCACTTCGCACGGTTCAACCGTCTTGGCGACGATCGATTGACGAATCTCCGCGGTCGGCCCGACCACGAGGACCTTGGGGCCGGTGCCCCCGTTACGCCGCCGAACGGCCTCTTCCGCCTGGCCCGGGATCGCACTGTCTGAGTCGACTCTTGCTTTATCGGCCAACGTCCCGCAACTCCCTGGTACTTGCCGGTCGAATACGCACGTCTCGTTAAATTATAGGATTTTGCCGCGGGGGGAACAACCGCGGCGGCGACCTGACTCTTGCATCGGCTCGACGAACCGGCCAAGTTCACGACGCCTCGGTTTCTCGGCGGAATAGCGGAGCGTGCAACCCGCGACAGGCCAACCTGTTCGGTATCGCATGCACATTCGGATGGTGTTTTGGAGGGGAGTGGATTTGCCCACACTTAATCCAACTTGCGCTGGATTGTGGACGAAGCCGGCGGATCGCGCGACGCGCGCATCGCCCGCGTCTCCCGCAAACGCCTACAATCCATGCAAACGGCCCGAAAACCACCCCGCGGCCAACCGGACTTGCGCGGACCGGTGGAGAACGTCGGGCAGAAACGACGATCCTCCTCTCGTAGTGGGCTCTTGCGACGAATTTGAGTGGGCCTGCCGCGGCGGGCAGTGAGGTCTGCGGCTTTCCGTCCGAGCGGGCAGAGCGTTCAGAAACGAGGTCCGAGTGATGTGGCGTGCGATTTTCCTGGCACTTGGCGTCTATACGGCGATCTTGGGGGCGCAGTGCCTGGGGGTGCAGAAGTTCACGCTCAAGAAGCAGGCGGAGCCGATCGTGCGAAAAGGCGGACTGCTCGATCCGACCGTGATCACCCCCGGAGCCAAGAAGACGATCGTTCCCCCCGACTGGGCGCCCTGGAGCTTGATGTCCACCGGCGCTATCGTCTGCCTCTACTCGTTCACGCTCCCGCGGCGCTGGAATGGATGAACGGCGGCCGCCGCCCGACCCCTTTGGCGGTTGCACATTGGCCCCTGGCGATTGGCGCCCCCTAATCCCCTCCGTTGCGGAATCGATTGAAGTAGTCCCGCGTGTGATCCTGGTGCCTGCGGGGGATCTGTTGGCCCGTGATCGGATCGGCTGATTCGGACCGGGCCGACTGGAGTTGCTCCTCGATCTCCTGCAAGACCCTCCCCTTGACGTTCGGCCCGTCCGCCTGGCCGATAATCGTTGCCGACCCCTTGCCGATCTTCTGCTTCACCCGCGTGTCGTAGAAGCCGGTTTCCGTCTTTTCCTCCGGCCGGTCGCCGCTTCCCTGGCCCGGCCCCATGCCCATTCCGGGCCGATCGCCTTGGCACGCGGCGCAGCCCACCCCGCCGCACTGGGCGCAGTTGATCTGGTCGCGCGCCTGGCAGAGTTGGTCCATGGCTTCGTCGAGCATCTGCATTTCGTCGAGTTGCTGCTGCAACGCGCCGAGATCGCTTTGCAGCTGTTCGAGCAGATCGCCGGTATCCTGAAGCTGGCCATCTTGCAGAGATTGCGAGCACTGGCCAAGTTGCCCGGCCATCTCCTGGAGCCGCTCGACTTGGCCATCGCGCTCCCTGAGCTGGTTGAGCTGGTTCTGGAGCCGGCCGGCTTCGTCCTCCTGCCCGGCCTGGCGGGCCTGGTTGATCTGGTTTTGCAGGTTCTGGCATTGCCGCGTGTGCTGGTTGATGGCGTCTTCCAGCTTGTTTTTCATCGCATCGAGCTGGCCGGCAAGCTGCCGTCTTTCTTCGTCCGTGAGCTTTCCGTCGGCCACTTGTGCCTGGAGGTCGCGCAGCTGGTCGATCGCTTTGCGCAGGTCTCCTTCGGCGACGGACTTGATGAATTCCTCGGCCGGTCCGCGGTTGCCCGGGTCAAGCTGTTCGAGCGTCTTGCGGATCTGGTCCGCGCCGCCGATCTGCTGCTGCCGACTCTCCATCTGCCGTTTCAGGTCGTTGAGCTGCACCAAGGCTTCTTTCCGGTCGTCCTGTTTCCCGCTGGAAAGCTCCTCCACTTGCTCGGTAAGCCGATCGAAAAGTCGCCGGGCATCCTCCAATCCGGCCTGCTGGGCCTGTTTCCGCTGCTCAATCAGCTTCCGCTGCAAACTGCCCGCGGCCTGCTGGACCTGCCTCTTGACCGCCGCCGCATTGGCCTGCTGGTCCTTCGGCGCGACAGCGGGCGAAAGCCAGATTGCCAGGAAAGCAACCACGAGCGGAACCAGCGGCAGCAGAATCGGCCCTCCCGGCGCGACGCGGAACTGATCCCTGATCTCGATCTTCTGGATCCGCCGTTCGGCGTCGGCGATCAGGGCCTGGCCGATCTCCGTCTCCCGCTCCGCGGCCGTCAGGGCGAGCGTGCTCGACACGCGCTCCTTCAGCCCGAACCGCCGATCGACCTCAATCGCCGCGTCGATCGGGCCCCGGCCGCGGACAACGGCAATTCCGGCCGCCGACAGGCCGCCGGCGACAACGCCCAGCAGAGGCCAGACCCAGCCCTCGATTCCCAGGGGCCGGTACTTGTCAATCAGCACAAGCGCCAGGGCGATCAGCAGCGTCGCGAAACAACACCAGCCCACCAGTCGAGTGAATCTCTGGAGACCGAGCCGCCAACGCGCCCGGTTCACCTGCCGGTTGAGTTCGTCCACGCGACCACCTCCCTCAAGACACCAGACCCCCGCCGGGTTGCAGAATCGGCCCACACCGCTGCGGTCCATGCGAAGCGCTCGGGCGCCGGCCCCAGATTCTCTGACGATGGCGATTCTTCTGCTCTGCGCTTGCCGGAAAACGCGAGCCCGTTGCGCAACACGCGGCCTACCTCCCGAACGATCGGCCTTGTTCCCGGAATCCTCCTTCTCACATTTGGATTATAGCCTCATCCGGCAGATTCACGTAGTAGCTGCAGGCGTCCCCTCCCGGCCGGGCGAACATCGTTCGCCGCGCCCCGGAGCGTGAGACTTGTTTGGCACCTGCGTTTCTCCGAACCTCGCGGTGTGTTAGATGAACAACAAGCCTGCGTGGACGACGATTCTCGGGCAACGGATGTGTCACAAAGGGCCGCAGCGGAAGGGGCTCGTTCTGGTATGCCTGCTGTGTCCAGTCCTGTTTGCCTTCCTGGCATACTCCGTGGATCCGGGTCTGATGAGCCTGGCCCTGACGCGAATGCAGATACTCTGGCTCGATGTGCTGCGACAGCCAGTTCCGGTCGATCGGCAACCTCTCCCAAGACGACATTGAAGCCGACATGGCGGCGATCTTCATAGCCGTTCCATGCGATGAAAGGAGGCGTCTCTCTGTTGCTGGATTTCCTCGGCAGTCTCGAGTACGCGGATGAAGTCGGCATCATCAGGCCATGCAACCATGCTGATTTGCGGCGATGCTCCATCAGACAACAACCAGGGAGGCACGGGGGAGCTCCCGCGGAGCTGGCGCACGATCGACGACGGAGTTCTCCTTTTGTTCAGATCCCCGCCCCCCCTGGGGCGATCCGGACTGCCTGCCACCGGCTGCCCCCCCGGTCAACGTCCGGATCATGATCTGACTGCCTGGCAATCTCCGGCGACGACCGGCGACGCCCTGCTGGGCACTTCCTCGCACACGCCGTGTCCCAAGGTGGGAAGGGGACGCTGTGGTTTCCCCTTGACGCGCGATTCCGCCGGCCGGCGGTTTGCAGGAAGCGCACCGCGGGCGCCGCGCGCCGCGGGCCCCAGAAGACGAGGGGCTTGGCGCGCTTTTCCTCCCCGCGGCACCCGTCAGCACGATTCGTTCCGGCCGGAACAGAGGCCCTGTGTCCTTCCATGGGCGAGCCGCTATCATGGGGTCAGCTTTCCCCTTTCCGCTTCTGTTTCCGCTTTCCGCTTCCGAAGGTGCATCAATGACCGAGTATCGCATGCAGCGCGATTCCATG
>JAAYCB010000342.1 GCA_012744395.1 Pirellulaceae bacterium | reverse complement strand
TTGGGGCTGGCCGCGTTTTGCGCGGCTCCCGACCCAGGGTTGCGCACGGCTCGTTTCACTCGCCGTGCTGCACCCTGGGCTGGCTTAGGGGCGTCCCTTCGGGACGGGCAGAGCAAACGAGTCGGGCTATTCTTGCGGGGCGACCTTGACGCCGTCGCGAAGGCTGCTTTGCGGCATGCTTATGACCAGGGCGCCGTCGTCGAGGCCGGAGAGGACCTCGGCTTGCCGATCGTTCATCAGGCCGAGCTCGACCTGGCGAATCCGGGCCCGGCCGCGTTCGACCACGAACACCTGCCACTGGCCGTGTTCACCGCGGAACAGGGAAGACCGCGGCGCGACGAGGGCTTGCTGGCGCGTCGTGGTGATGATCTTCACGCGGAGCCGGTACCCCACCTGGAGGCCGTGCTCCGCGGTGAGCCGCTTGAGGTCCTCAGGGTCAAACGCGACGATCACCTTGACCCGCTGCTCCTCGACGCCGAGGGAGCTGACCTTGGTAAAACCGGCCGGGTAGATCCTGGCGACCTTGCCTCGGGCGGGTCGCGGTCCGACCGCGGGGCCATAGATTTCCACCGGGTCGCCGAGTTCGACGCGGCCGACGTCGACGCTCAGCAGGTCGGCTTCGACCTCCAGGTCTTCCAGCCGCCCGACCTCGAGCAGCGGCGCGCCGGCGGCGAGGAACTGTTCATCGACCACGTGGCGCTTGAGCACGACGCCGTCGACGGGGCTGAGGATTGTCGCGCGGCGCTCGTCGAGCCGGGCCTTTGCCAGGGCCGCCTCGGCCTCCGCCCGTTGCTGCTTGAGGACGGCGTCGCTGAGCGACTTGTCGGCGATCATCTGAAGGATCATCTCTGGCAGGATCTCCGCGGCCACCGTGAGGGCTTTCGCGATCTTCAGCACCAATTCGTCCTGGGCGAGATCGAACTTGCTGGTGACGTAATCCAGCGCGGCCAGGTCGCGCTCGTCCTCGGTCACGGCGGCGGCGGCGTGGGCCTGCTTGATCCGTTCCAAGCGCTTGGCGAAATAGGCTTTCCTTTCCGCGCCCGAATCGACCCGCGTCTGGGCCGCCTTGATCGTGTCGTTCATCGACCGCGCGAATTCGTAGGCTTGGCGCATGGCCAGCTCCTCGAGGGCCTTGGCGAGATTCTCGACGATCGACGCATCGAGCCGCTTGACGACGGCCTGGGCCTGGTCGACGGCCAGTTGCAGGTCGTCGGCGACGATCCGGGCCAGGGGGTGGGCCGGATTGTCTTTCTCCGCGGCGTCGCCCTCCCGGAGGGCGATCTCTTCGATCCGCGCGGCATAGGGCATGGAGACGAGGTGGGTCCGCGAAAGCCGGGTGATCGCCCGCTCGTCGATGTACTCCTCGATCGGCCCGGAAGCGATGCAAACGACCTCGACCGCCTCGCCCGGCCGCAGGACCAGCGCGCTGGCAATCGCCGCAACGATGATACAGCCGGCGAGGATCGCGAGTATCCACTTGGTCGTGTTCATTGGGGTGTTCCGGCCTGGGCGGCAGGTTGCAGGTTTATACCGGGTTCCCAAGCGGGAGCTTGGGAACCAGAATTAAATGAGAACCAGAACTAAATAGGAACCAGGATCGTCGGGACCCTGGAGTACTTCGCTCCTTCGGTATTTGGTCATTCCTTCGCCATTCGCCAGTTGACATTCGCCATTCGCCATTCGCCATTTCCCTCCGACCGTGCCCTCCCTCCCTCCCTCCCTCCCTCACTCACTCGCTTGGAGGGCTGCGAGCCAGTCCATGCGGTGAATGCTCCGCTGCACGAAGAGGTATGCCGTTACGGTGAAGGCCAGTGCCAGCAGGGCGGTCGTCGCCGGGGTTGCCGCCGACAGGATCACCGGAAATCGCATCAATTCCGATTCGTAGCTGGCTGCCATGGCGACCGTCAGGTAGTATCCCAGGGGCAGCCCGAGCAGGGTGCCGAAAAACGAGAGCAGCAGGCTCTCGCGGAGCAGCAGGCCGCCGATTTGCCAGGGGCCGTAGCCCAGCGTTCGCAGGGTGGCCACCTCGCGGCGGCGTTCGGCCAGGCTCACCAGCGATGAATTCAGGATGCTGCCGAAAAAAATCACGCCGGCGAATACCACGAGGACAAAGATGAAGACCTTCATATTCAAGACGATCGTGTCTTCGAGGCTTTGGATCATCGTGCGGCGGTCTGCCACGCCCTGAATCGCGGGCAGTTGCTTGAGGTGGCGATTGAGTTCCGCCCGGGCGGCCGGATCCGGCTCGACTTTCAATTGTACACCGGTCAAGGCGTATTCTTCGCCAATTAGCCGGCTGAGATACTCGATGTCGGTGTAGATGGCGGCGCCGAGATAGCTGTCGGCGATTTCCACGACCGGCACTTGGCGCGGCTGGCGGAGCCCCTTGGTCGGGCGGACGGTGACCCGGTCGCCCGGCTCCAGGTCGAGAATCTGGGCGAGGATGCGGGTCATCGCCAGGCCCGAGGTGGGAATCCGGATGGGGCGCGCGTGGGCATCGCGGGGGACGGTCAGGGCGGCGTCGGCGGCCAGGCCGGTGATCCCGCCCTCGTGGCGGAGGTGCCCGTGTTCGAAGGTGCAGGCGACGTTGAGCAGCGGCTCGGCGCGGGCGACCGCCGGCAGCCGCGCGGCTTCGAGCAGGGCGTCGGGCCCGCGTTCGTCCTTGAATGTCAGCTCGATGTCGCTTCGGACGAGCCACTTGAACTGGAAGTCGACAAGGAAGTAGGTCGCCTCGACCATCATGAAGCCGCTGGTCATGACCGCCGCTCCCATCGCCGCGGCGAAGACGCCGGCGATCGAGCGGACGCGGCTCCGCGCGAGGCTGCGAAACACCATCCGCCAGCCGACGCCCAGCCGGCGCCAGAAGAACGCCACCTGTTCCAGCAGAATCCTGCCGCCGCGTTTCGGCGGCGCGGGGCGCATCGCCTCGGCCGGTTGCAGGCGCAACACGGCCCGCGTCCCCCGCAGGCTTCCCAGCAGGGCGCAACCGAGGCTGATCGCCAGCGCGGCCAGCATCCGCCCCGGATAGAAGTGATTCTCCAGCGCGGGAAATACAAAGAAGAAACGGTAGACCCACGTCATCCATTCCGCCAGGAGATAACCGAGTCCGCAGCCGGCCAGTCCGCCGGCCAGTCCGACCGCCAGGCCGAACTTGAGAAAGTGCAGAAACACCTGCCAGTCGCTGTAGCCGAGGGCCTTGAGCGTGCCGACGATCGTCCGCTGCTGCTCGGCGAGCCGGGTCAGCAGCACGTTGAGGACGAGCGCCGCGACCGTCAAGAAGACCACCGGCATGAAGACGGCAAACGTTTGCAGCCCTTCAATCTCCTCGCTGAGGTACTTGTTCGAAAGCTGATCGGCCAGGGGGGTCGTCGTGAACACGCCGCAGTCGGCCAGGAGCAGTTCGGCGCGGTCGAGGATTTCCTCCGTGGAGACCGCCGTCCCGGGGGCGAGCCGCCCGAGCACCTGGTTGGCCGCCCCGTCGAAGTCGAATACGTCCTCGGCATACGACTCCTTGAGGAAGAAGACGCCGAAGTGTTCCGCGTCGGGCATGATCGTGCCCGGCGAGAGCATGTAGACGAACTCGGCGGAGATCGCCGTCCCCACGACGTAGAGTTCCTGGCTGCGGTTGTTCAGCAGGAGCTTGACCCAGTCGCCCGGCGCCAGGCCGTGGGCCTCGGCGAAGGCCTCGTTGACGATCACCTCGTTGCCCCGGCCGGGGCTGAAATAGGCCCCGCGGCGGAGCACGATGTCGTTGATCACCGCCTCGCGCCGGTCGGGCATCGAAAGCACCAGCGCGTTCAAGGGCTCGGGCGCCGCCTCGAGATCGACCGTCGCATAGAACTGGATTCGCGGGCGGATTTCCGTCACGCCCGGCAGTTCGGCGACCGCTCGCAGGTCGACCCGCGGCGCCTTTTTCAGTTCGATCGAGAAATCGGCCATCCGGCACTGCCGATAGTAGTCGGTCTTGGCCCGCGTGAGGTTGTTGTAAGCCGTCCCCATCGCGACGAAGCAGGCGACGCCGACGAGCACGATCCCGGCAATCGCCGCGAGCAGCCAGACATGGGCGAAAAGCTCCCGCCGCAGCTTCCGGTCGAGGACGCTCACCAGGTCACCTCCTCGGGCGGCAGCGGGCGGGCGTTCTCGCGGACTTCGACGACCTGGCCGCTGCGGAGGCGGATGACCCGATCCGCCACCTGGGCGATCGCCCCATTGTGGGTGATCAGCACGATCGTCTTGCCGAGCCTCGTCTTCAGGTCGACGAGCAGTCGCAGGACCCGCTTGCCGGTGGTGAAGTCGAGCGCCCCGGTCGGCTCGTCGCAGAGGAGGATCGCGGGGTTCTTGGCCAGCGCCCGGGCGATCGCCACGCGCTGCTGCTCGCCGCCCGACATCTGCGAAGGGAAATGGTCGAACCGTTCCTCGAGTTGGACCAGCCGCAGCGCTTCATCGACATCCATCGGCTGGCGGCTGATTTCAGTGGAGACCATGACGTTTTCACGCGCGGTCAGGTTGGGCACGAGGTTGTAGAACTGGAAGATGAACCCGACCGTGTCGCGGCGGTATCGGGTCAGCTCCGCGGCGGTGAAGCTGGTCAGCTCGCGATCGCCAAAGAAGACCCGGCCGGCGGTGGCCTTGTCCAGGCCGCCGATGATGTTCAGAATCGTCGACTTGCCCGATCCGCTCGGCCCGACCATCACGAGCAGCTCGCCCTCGAAAATCTCCAGGGAGACGCCCTCGATCGCGCGCACGGCCACCTCTCCCATCTGGAAGACCCGATCGACGGATTCGAGGCGGAAAATCGGTTGGCCCTTCATCGGCGGAGCGCGCGGGGGGGCGTGGTGGTTGGTGGTTGGAGAAGCGGATTGTCCGGCGATTGCCCCCACAAGGAGCGTACGTTCGCGCTGCTGCGGGGGCAACCGCCGGGCGCCGCGAGGGCGCGCGCCAAGCGAAGAACTTCCGCTAGAATCGCTGTTTTCGCTAGGGCCGGAAGAAGCGGTCGTCAGCCGGCCGCCGCGCGGCCGTCGGCCGGCGGCTGGAACTTCCGCAGGCGGAGGCTGTTGGCGACGACCGATACGCTGGAGAAGCTCATCGCGGCGCTGGCGAGAATCGGCGAGAGCAGCCAGCCCAGCCACGGATAGAACACGCCGGTGGCGATCGGGATGCCGACGATGTTGTAGACAAAGGCCCAGAACAGGTTCTGCCGGATCGTGCGGATCGTCGCCCGCGACAGGGCGATCGCCGAGACCACGCCGCCAAGGTCGCCGCGGACGAGCGTGATGTCCGAGGCCTCGATGGCGACATCGGTTCCCGTGCCGATCGCGATGCCGACGTCGGCCCGGGCCAGGGCCGGCGCGTCGTTGATCCCGTCGCCGACCATGGCCACGATGTTCCTCTCCTGCTGGAGCTGCCTGACCTGGTCGGCCTTCTCTGGCGGGAGGACTTCGGCGAAGACGCGCTGGATGCCGACCTGGCCGGCCACGGCGAGCGCCGTGCGGCGGTCGTCGCCGGTCATCATCACCACCTCCAGGCCCATCCGCCGCAGCGTCTCGATGGCCTGCCGCGCCTCGGGCTTGACCGGATCGGCCACGGCGATCACCCCGGCCAGGCGGCCGTCGATGGCCAGCAGCATCGGGGTCTTGCCGGCGGAGGCCAGTTCGGCGAGCAGGCGCTGCTCGGCTTGGCCGAGGGGAACGCCGCGCTTGGCCAAGAGGGTCCGATTGCCCACGAGCAGCCGCTTTCCCTCCAAAGTCGCCTGGATCCCCTGGCCGGCGACGGCGCTGAAGTCCTCCGGTTCGCCCAGCTCGATGCCGCGCTGGCGAGCCGCGCGGACGATCGCCTCGCCGAGGGAATGCTCGCTGGCCCGCTCGGCCGACGCGGCCAGGCGGAGCAGTTCCTCTTCGAGCAGGCCGTCGCAGGGCAGCAGATCGGTTACGGCCGGTTGGCCCCGCGTGATCGTGCCGGTCTTGTCGAACACGATGGTCTGCACCCGGTGGGCTGTCTCCAGCGCTGCGCCGCTGCGGATCAGCACGCCGCTCTCCGCGCCGCGCCCCGTGCCGACCAGGATTGCCGTCGGCGTGGCCAGTCCCAGGGCGCACGGGCAGGCGATGATCAGCACCGAGACGGCCCGGACCAGCGCGGTGGCGAGCTTCGCGTCGGGCGCGGCCAGGAGCCACGCCGCGAAGGTCACCAGCGCGATGCCGAGCACGATCGGCGTGAAGATGCCGCTGACGGTGTCGGCCAGCCTGGCGATCGGGGCCTTCGAGCCCTGCGCCTCTTGAACGAGGCGGACAATCTGCTGGTGGGCCGTCTCGCTGCCGACCTTCGTAGCGCGAAAGCGGAAAGCGCCCGTGCGGTTGAGCGTCGCCCCAAACACCGCGTCGCCGGGACGTTTTTCGACCGGCATGCTCTCGCCGGTCAACATCGACTCGTCGACCGACGAGGCGCCCTCCTCGACCGTTCCATCCACGGGGATCTTCTCTCCCGGCCGGACGATCACCAGGTCGCCCGGGAGGACGTCTTCGACGGGGATGTCGGTCTCCTCGCCGCCGAGGAGCAGGCGAGCGGTCTTGGGTTTCAGGCCGATCAGGCGGCGGATCGCGTCGCCGGCGCGCCCCTTGGCGCGGGATTCCAGCATCCGGCCGAGCAGGACCAGGGCGATGATCGCGCTGGCGGCCTCGAAATAGACCGGCGGCATGGACACTTCGGCGCGATGCCCGGCGGCGGAGGCTTCCGCGAAGGCGGCGGGAGCGATCGTGGCCGCCGCGGAGTACAGGTAGGCGGCGCCGGTGCCCAGGGCGATCAGGGTGTTCATGTCGGCCGCGCGGTGGCGGAGCGCGGCCCAGGCGCCGCGGTAGAACTGCGCCCCGCAATAGAACACCACGGGAGTGGCGAGGGCCAGTTGCAGCCAGTTTGCGCCGGGGAAGTCGAGCCAGGCGATCTTTCCGTGCGACATCGCGATCAGCAGGAGCGGCAGGCAGAGGGCGGCGGCGACCCAGAATCGGCGGTTCAGAGCGCGATACTCGGCGGAGCGGGCCGCCAGTTCGGCGTCGTCGGTGGAGTCCGCCTGGGCCGCCGAGGCCGCGTTATAGCCGAGTTTCGTGACCCGATCCATCAGCTGGCGCGGGCTGGCGGTTGCCGGATCGTACTCGATCGTCGCCCTGCTGGTGGCGAAGTTCACGCTTGCCCGGCGGACGCCTGGACTGGCGGCGAGTCCGGTTTCGACGCGCCGCGCGCAGGCCGCGCAGCTCATCCCGCCAACCAGCAGGTCGATCCGCGCCCCCGGCTGGCCGAGCGCGGCTTGGGGGCGGGCCGCCTGTTGGGCGGAAGTCGAAGAGCCGTCGCGATCAGCCATTGACTGAGACCTTCGTTTGGAGCGGGCAGGCTAAAGGGCGCCGGCGGCCGGCGGTCAGCCGCCAGTTGGGGACCGATGTAATCCTACGCGGATGGCGCTGCGCAGCGAAGCCTTGCCGCTAGCGCCATTGCCCGGAGTCGAGCAAGGCGATCAGCTGGGGGATCAGCCGCCGCGCGGCGCGGGAGCGGTGGCTGAGCACCGCCTTGGCGCGTGGCCCGAGTTGGCCGAAGGTCTGGTGATATTCCACGACTTCGAAGAGGGGGTCGTAGCCGAACCCGTGGCCGCCGCGGGGTTCACCGATGATCCGCCCGCGGCAAATCCCGTCCGCTTCGGCGCGGATTTCGCCGCGGGGGTCGCTGAGCGTCATGTGGCAGACGTAGTGTGCGCTGCGTTGCTCGCTGGGCGTGGCGGCGAGCTTTTCGAGCAGCAAGCGGTTGTTCGAGAGGTCGGTTGCCTTAAGGCCGGAGAATCGCGCGGAATAGATGCCCGGCGCCCCGCCGAGGGCATCGACCTTCAGCCCGCTGTCTTCGCCGAGGACCCAGGCGTCCAGATGCCTGGCCTGGCCGATCGCCTTCAAGGCGGCGTTGGCCGCGAACGTCTCGCCGTCCTCGCGGACCTCGATCGGATTGTCGACATCGGCCAGCGTCCGCACCGTCAGCCCCAGCGGCTCGAACAGCTCCGCCAATTCCATGCCCTTCTTGCGGTTGCGCGTTCCGAGGACAAGGGTCGGCCTCTGGCTGGTCATCGGGGAGAATCCTTCGGGGGCGGAAGTCGGCAAGGTTCACGGCTGAATTGCCCATGGCCGGGCGTGGGCGAGGGTTGACCCTCAGGATCGCCGGATTGGGGGAAGTTGGACCTTGAACCTGGGGTTTGGAACCTTGCCCGAAAAAATGGCGATTGAGGCGCTGGTTGCGACGCGCCGGGGCGCTGCTGCCAGCCCGGATTGTTCATCAGCCGATCGTTCACCCGAAGCGTAAGCGAGGGCGGCTGACCCGAGTTCGCCTCGCTTACGCTTCGGGTTTCGATAGCGGACGTTGTCAAAGAATCCCCGGCTCGTGAATCATCCGGGCTAATTCAGGCCCAGCAGCTTCGCGCCGTAGCTGCTGCTGATCGAGGCCTTGGGCACCTCGACCGGTATCGGCTGCATGTCGAGGGGGATCCCGGCGAAGGTGACCGGCTGCATTACGCCCTCCGGATGTCCCGGCAGAGGCCTGGTCCGCTTGGCGCTGAAGGTCTCCATCACCTTGAGGATCTGCGGATTGATCTCGATCTTTCCATCCGGCCTTGGCGTCCCCACGGAATCGTAACTGCCGACCGTGACGATACTCGCATAGCGATCATGGAACTCGTAGGCTTCGTAGCCTTCCTTGCGAAGCGCTTTGGCGAGGCGCGCGGCCTTGTCTCCCGCCTCGTCGAGTTTGCTGTCGAAGTGTTTGCTGTTGAGGATCGACTGGACCTTTTTCTGGTCGATTTCGACATGGCCCGTGAAATGGGCGACTTGAACGGTATACCTGCCGGGGCATTTCAGCAGGCTGTGGGGACTATCCTGGTTGAGGTCGACAATGAACTTTTCCAGGCCCTGGGGGGCGTAGTATTCCTTCGGCAGGAGCGGATTGGCAACCATGAAGGCCTTCCACATCGGCCCTTTCTTCTTCTCCGCGTCGTGTGCCATGCCGAAGAACAAGCGCCAGCTGGCCAGGTTTCGCGCGGTCGGCCGCGTGGGATCGAGTTTCAGGCAATCGGGGCTTGTCTGCTTGATGCGATCCAGGGTCTTCTGCGCCCGCTCGTCGTCGACGGTGGGATAGTCGCCCACGAGCACGGCGATTTCGGTTGTCTCGTCGCCTTTCTGGTATCGCAGGGGGATTGGATCGCCAAACTGATCGACGCCGCGGCCGCCGTCGCCGACCCGGTGCTCAAAGGTCTTCTTGTAGAGGTATGCGGGGAGCTTGTACTTCTGGCGGAGTTCGATCGCCAATTCGTGCGCTTGCTCGTAGGCATGGGGGCCGGAGAAGCTGCACGCCATGACCAGCCAGGGCCCGTTCGATTCCGTCAGTTCGTAGTCCTTGTTCGGGTCCGCCTCGACCTTGGCGGTGGCGAAGAGGCTGTCGAGCGGGCCGGCGATCGCCTGCCGCGGTCCCGAGGAGCCGGCGGCAATCAGGCTGGCCAAGAGAACAACCATTCCGAGCAATCCGACTGGCTTCCCGTCCATTACGCGCTCCTTGCGTTTTCCAGCGGGTTCAGGTTGCAGCCCCGCTGGGCTTCCTGCCACGGGTCCGAAAAGTGGCCGGGAGTGTAGCAGATGGCGACGGGGTGTTCCAGTCCGATTTGAATCCGCCCGCGTGGGGGGTTAGCCAATCAGCCTGCCCGCGACTCCCTCGCCGGTCGCCCCGCGGGCCTCGACCTCCGCCAGGCGCCCGACGAGGTCCGCCGGACCGCTCGTGGCTACCGGAGCATAGCGCGCGGACGTCCCCAGCAACTCACCGGTGCCGGATGCATCCGCCGATTCGACAAGGACTTGGAGCCGGCACCCAAGGAGCGACTGAAAGAACCGGGAGCGAAGCTGCTCGGCTAGCTCGATCAGGTGGGATGCCCGGCGCTGTCTGACAGCCGGATCGATCTGGTCGGGCATCTCGGCCGCCGGGGTGCCCTGCCGGGGGCTGAAACGGAACACGTGGACTTTCGAGAAGCCAACCTGTTCGACCCTGCGGCAAGAGGCCTCGAAATCGGCTTCGGTCTCGCCGGGAAATCCGACAATCACGTCGGTCGTCAGGGCTGGCGCCGGGAGCGATTCCTTGACTTCCAGGCATTTCTCGACAAATCGCGCGGACGCCCATCGCCGCTCCATCCGCGCCAGGACCGCGTCGGAACCGCTCTGCATGGAAAGGTGGAGATGTGGGCAGATGCGCCGGGGGTGCTCGGCCATCAGTGCCAGCAGCCGGGCGCTGACTTCGACAGCCTCGAGGCTCGAAAGTCGCAAGCGGAAGGGGCCTTCCAGCCTGAGGATCGCCTCCACCAGGTCGACCAGGCCGAGCTTTTCCCCCGGCCACTCCAATCCCCAGTGGCCCAGGTGGATGCCCGCCAGCACGATTTCCCGATGGCCGCTGTCCGCCAATCGCCGCACCTCTTCGACGATATCGGCCAGCGGCCGGCTCGACAGGTCGCCACGCGCGTAAGGGATGATGCAGTAGCTGCACTTCATCCGGCAGCCGTCCTGGACCTTGACGTAGGCCCGCGCGCGATGGCCAAACCGCGAAATCCCCGTGGGAACGTCGAGCACGCCCCGGCGCGACAGAAAATCGGCAATCTGCCGCTTGTCCGTGAGCACTTCGACCACGCCGGGCAGCGCGCGGACGGCCTCCGCGGCACGCGTTGCGTAGCAGCCCATGACGACGATTTCCGCGCGCGGATTGTCTCGCGCCAGCTGGCGGACCGCCTTGCGGCTCTTCCGATCGCTCTGGGCGGTCACCGTGCAGGTGTTGACGATGCACAGATCGGCCGGCTCGTCTCCCTGGGCGTCGCGGAACCCCAACCGCGCCAGCCCTTCGCGGACCAGCTCGGTCTCGTACTGGTTGACCTTGCATCCGAGCGTAAGTGTCCGCAGCGTGGGCATGGGTGAATCGCTGTCAGCCGTCAGCGGTCAGCGATCAGGTTACAGGTCATAGCCGTTAGCCGCGAGGGCTTGCCCCGCGTTTGGGGCAGCTCGCAGGTTACAGCAGGGTGTTGGAGAATCGTGGTTCGTGTCATATCTGGCGTCTGGCGCTGGAAGGCCGGAGCTTGTGCAAATTGGTAGGCCGATGGCTGACGGCTATTCTACTCTGCCGATTCGATCGTTGCGTACATCGCTCCCCGGCAGCGGGCCATCCGCTTGTCGGGGCCGAAGGCGTGAATCTGGTCGCGCTTCAGTTCGGCGTGCTCGAGAGTCGTCGTGATCACGACCGCCTTGCCTTCCGTATCGACTTTCTTGGCGATCTGGTAGCCTCGCTCGAACGGGTATCCGAACAGGCGGAGCATCATTTCGATCACGTACTCGTACGTGTGGTCGTCGTCGTCCCAGAGGACGACATGGTACGGCGGTTGGCGTTTGGTCTCCTGCTCGCAATCCGTCTGCGTCTGTTCGACCGGTTCGGCGACCGTGGTCGATTGCTCATCCGGCATCGCGGCACCCGTCCCCTGACTGCGGTTGAGTCGAATCACGCGGTTTGAGGAAAACCTCTCCTTTGCCCCATTGGCCGTCGGGATCGACCCCCATTATATTGGATGGTTTCCCGGCGGGGGAAGCGATGGCCCGCGATGGCGGCGGGTTCGCCCCCTGCAATGCGGGGTCCCGGTGACTCGAATCTCCCTGGAAGGCAGCTGCCCATGTCCGCGATCGAGGATTACCTCCAACGCCACGGTGACGAATTCCTGGCGGAACTATTCGAACTGCTGCGGATTCCGAGCGTCAGCGCCGACCCGGACCGGGCGGGCGACGTGGAACGGGCCGCCCACTGGGTAGCGGACAAATTGGCCGCGGCCGGTCTCACATCGGAAGTGGTTGCCACGGAAGGGCATCCGATCGTCTATGCCGAGTCGCCCCATGTCGCGGGGCGGCCCACGGTGCTCGTTTACGGCCATTACGACGTCCAGCCGGCCGATCCGCTGGAGCTCTGGAGATCGCCCCCGTTCGAACCGGAAATCCGCGACGGATCTATCTACGCGCGCGGCGCGACGGACGACAAGGGCCAGATGCTGACCCACCTGTTCAGCGCTCGGGCATGGATCGAGGCGGGCGGCGGCCTGCCGGTCAACCTGAAGTACCTGATCGAGGGCGAAGAGGAGGTCGGCAGCGAGGCCCTGGCCGGATTCATCGCCGCAAACACCCAGCGGCTGGCCTGCGACGCGATCGTCGTCAGCGACGGCGGCCAGTTTGCGCCCGGGCAGCCGGCGATCACCTACGGGCTGCGGGGGATCGCCTACTTTGAAGTCACGGTTCGCGGGCCGGATCGCGATCTCCATTCCGGCTCGTTTGGCGGTTCGATCACCAATCCGGCGCTGGCGCTGGTGCGGATGCTGAGCGGATTGATCGATGAGGCGGGCCGGGTCCAATTGCCCGGCTTCTACGACGAGGTGGTCCCGCTGCCGGACGAGGAGCGGCGAGCGTTGGCGGGGCTGCCGTTCGACGAGCGGCAATACCTGGAGCAGGCGGGCGTGTCGGGCACGTGGGGCGAGTCGGGCTACTCGCTGCTCGAACGCCGCTGGGCGCGGCCCACGTACGACATCTGCGGGCTGACGAGCGGTTACCAGGGTGCGGGGGGCAAGACGATCATTCCCCACAAGGCGTCGGCCAAGATCAGTTTCCGCCTGGTCCCCAACCAATCGCCCGAAACGGTCGGCGCAGCCCTCGCGGCGATGCTGCCGGAGATCGCTCCGCCCGGAGTCGTAGTCGAGGTCGAGCCCCTGCACGGCGCCCCCAGTCTCCTGGTGTCGCTGGACAGCCCGCGGGTGAAGGCCGCCCGCCGGGCGCTGGAGCATGCCTTCGGCCGCGCGCCGGTGATGACGCGGGAAGGCGGCTCGATCCCGATCGTCGCCACGCTTCGCGAGAAGCTCGGGGCGGACACCCTGCTGCTCGGCTGGGGGCAGGACGACGACAACGCGCACAGCCCCAATGAACGATTTTCCGTGGCCGACTTCCACCGCGGCATCCGTGCCAGCGCGCGACTTTGGGCGGAACTCTAGCACGGCTTCGCCGGATTGCATTGACGGGACGCACAACCATGCTGGATCGCAAATTCATCGTTGAGAACTCCGAGGCCGTCAAGCGGAACTGCCGCGACCGCGGCGTCGCGGCCGACGTTGACCGGTTCCTGGCCCTGGAGGGCCTGCGGCGGGAAAGACAGGCCGAGGTCGAGAATCTCAATCGCCGGGCCAACGAGGTTTCCAAGTCGATCGGCCAGGCAAAGGACGCCACCGAGCGCGAGGCCCGCAAGGAGGAGGGCCGCCAGCTCCGCGAGCGGACCGGCCAGCTCCGCGCCGAGCTCGATGCGCTGGCCGCCGAGCAGGAGGCGATCCACCGCTGGATTCCCAATATGTCGCATCCGGACGCCCCGCGCGGCCGCGACGACCAGGCGAACCGCGAAGTTGGCCGCGGCAAGACCCCGCTGCCGGAGTTCGATTTCGAGCCGCTCGACCACGTGGAACTGGCGGAACGGCTCGACCTGATCGACTTCGCAGGGGGGGCCCGGGTCGCCGGCCACGGGTTCTACTTCCTCAAGAACGAAGCGGTGCTGCTGGAACTGGCCCTCCAGCGCTACGCGCTGGGGCTGCTGATTGGCGAAGGCTTCACGCCGATGACCACGCCCGATTTGGCCTCGAACCAGATTCTCGAGGGGACCGGCTACATCCCCCGCGGGCCGGAGACGCAAATCTACAGCATCGAAAACCAGAACCTGAGCCTGATCGCCACGGCGGAGATCACGCTCGGCGGCCTGCTGGCCGGGCAGACCGTCGACGCCGAGGCGCTGCCGCTGAAGCTCTGCGGCGTCAGCCATTGCTTCCGCACCGAGGCCGGCGCGCACGGGAAGGAAAGCCGGGGGCTGTTCCGCGTGCACCAGTTCACCAAGGTCGAGATGTTCGCCTTCACCCTGCCCGACGACAGCGAAGCGATGCTCGAATATCTCCGCGAGCTGGAATGCCGGCTGTTCGATGGGCTGGCGATTCCCTACCGGGTCGTCGACACGGCCACGGGCGACCTGGGCGGACCGGCCTATCGCAAATACGACCTGGAAGCCTGGCTTCCCGGGCGGGGCGGCTTCGGCGAAGTGACCAGCACGTCGAATTGCACCGACTACCAGGCCCGGCGGCTCAACGCCCGGTTCAAGGTCAAGGGCGAAAAAGGCACGCGGTTCGTTCACACGCTCAACGGCACGGCGATCGCCATCAGCCGGGCCCTGATCGCCGTGCTGGAGAACCACCAGCAGGCCGACGGTTCGGTCGCGATCCCCGAACCGCTCCGCGCGGTGGTCGGCAAGGACGTGATCGAGCCGCGCAAATAGGCGTTTTGCGCGAGAAAAAAACGGCCGCGGCGCCGGCGGCCGATTGCCCGGGCTGTAGACACGCGCTCCCGCCCGCATTTATAGTGTGTGTATTGGGGCCCGGAGCGGCTTTGGGCCGGCGATCGGCGGCGAATTTCCGCGCAGGTCACCGGGGGTCGGGTGAGGTGGCCTGCGGAGGGAGCTGAAACGGCATGAGGAAGCTTCCCTTGGCTTGGACGGTCGTCCTCGGGGCTGCCCTGCGTAGCGCCGCGGCGGCAGAGATACCGGCAAACGTCTACGAAAGCCCTGAACCGGCGAGACCCGCCGGCCGGCTGGACGAAATCGTGTTCGCCAAGCTGTCGACGCTGGGCGTTCAGCCCGTCCTCTGTTCCGACGCGGTATTTGTCCGCCGCGCGTATCTCGATCTGATCGGCAAGTTGCCGACCGCCCAGGAGGCCCGGGAGTTTATCGAGAATCCCACCAAGGGTAAACGCCGCGAGCTGGTGGACGGATTGCTCGAACGCGACGAATATGCCGACTACTGGGCGATGCGCTGGGGCGACATCCTGCGGATCAAGGCGGAATTCCCCGTCAATCTCTGGCCGAATGCGGCGCAGGCCTATCACCGCTGGGTGCGGGCGTCGATCGCCGAGAACAAGCCGTACGACAAGTTCACCCGCGAGTTGCTCACCTCCAGCGGCAGCAACTTCCGCGTCGGCCCGGTGAATTTCTACCGCGCTGTTCAGAATCGGACTGCCGAGGGGATTGCCATGGCGGTCGCCCTGGCACTGATGGGGTCGCGTGCCGACGGCTGGCCGGAGGAGCGTTTGCAGGGGATGGCGGTCTTCTTCTCGCAGATCGGCTACAAGCCGACCGGCGAGTGGAAGGAAGAGATTGTCTTCTGGGATCCTCTCCGTGCGAGCGCCACGGCCGGCAACACGGCGCCCGGCAGGGACGCCATCGGCGCGGTTGCCCAACCGGCCGGCGCAGCGCTGGAGTCGCCCGCCCTGCCGCCGGCGGCGGGCGGTCCGAAGATGGCGATGTTTCCCGATGGGACGCGGATCGAATTGCCCGCCGACCGCGATCCGCGGGAGGTCTTCGCGGATTGGCTGATCACGCCCGAAAATCCCTGGCTGGCCAAGAGCATCGTCAATCGCGTCTGGGCGTGGCTGCTGGGGCGGGGGATCATTCATGAGCCGGACGACATCCGCGCGGACAATCCGCCGAGCAATCCGCAGCTGCTGGCCTACCTGGAGGAGGAGCTGGTGGCCGGCGGCTACGATCTGAAGCAGCTTTGCCGGCTGGTTGTCAACTCCAGCACGTACCAGTTTTCCTCCGTGCCGCGGACGAGCGATCCTGAGGCGCTGGCCAACTTCGCGGTTTACCCCCTCCGCCGGTTGGATGCCGAGGTGTTGATCGATGCGGTCAACCAGGTCACCGGGACTTCGGACCTTTACACCAGCGCGATTCCCGAGCCGTTCACGTACATTCCGCGAGACATGCCGGCGGTCGCGATTGCCGATGGCAGCATCACGAGCCCGTTTCTGGCCTTGTTCGGACGGCCGGCGCGGGCGACCGGCATGGAAAACGAACGCGACAACAAGCCCGTCCCCGCCCAGTGGCTGCAGATGCTCAATTCGAGCCACATCCAGAACAAGCTCGAACGGGGTCCGAACCTGAGGGGGATCATCGCCTCGGGCCGCGGACCGAGGCGAATCCTGGAGGAGCTCTACTTGACGATCCTCTCGCGGAAGCCGAGCGGTGAGGAGATTGCCGCTGCGCTGGCGTACGGCAGCGCCGGCGAGGTGAACCGGCCGGCCGGATCGGCCAGGTCGGTCGGAGAGGGCAGAGGGAGCCGATTCGTCGGCGGCAGGACGCGCGAGAACTGGATCGACATCGCCTGGGCTTTGATCAACAGCGCCGAGTTTCTCTATCGGCACTGATTCGCGCCCGGCTCGCGGCGGCGGCAGGTCGAACATCCGTGCGGAGAGAAGAAGGAAGGCAGACATGAGCCTGAACGAAACCATGGCACGTGGACCAGGCGTCTCGCGGCGGGCGGCGCTCCGCCGGGGCGTTCAAGGGGCGGCGGGCGTGTTGCTGGCCGGCGGCCTGGCCTCGCGATTGCGGGCGGCCGAGCCGGGCAAGACGGAGCCGGAGGCGAAGGCCAAGTCCGTGATCCAGATCTTTCTCTGGGGCGGGATGTCGCACAACGACACCTGGGACCCCAAGCCGGAGTCGGGCCGCGAATACATGGGGGAGTTCTCGGCGGTGATCCCCACGAATGTCGACGGCATCCAGATCGGCGCGTTGTTTCCCCAGCTGGCCCGGCAGGCCGATAAATATTCCCTGATCCGCAGCATGACCCACGGAAACAACGGCCATGAGACGGCGGCCTACCTGATGCAGACCGGGCACGCGCCCGGCGAACGCCTCGCCTATCCGAGCGTCGGGGCTGTCTTCGCGCTGTTCAAGAGCCGCGGATACACCGGCATAATTCCCCCTTATGTCGTGCTGACCAAGCCGCAGGGGCGGTTCTCCGAAGAGGGCTTCCTGGGGCCGAAGTACAAACCCTTTGCCAGCGGCGGCGACCCGAACGCGAGGCGCTTCGAAGTCGAGGGCGTTGTGGCTCGGAACATCAGCGACGACCGCCAGCAGGCCCGCCGCGGGCTGCTCGACACGATGAACACGATGGGCCGGCTGATGGCGGCCAGTCCCCAGATGACTGCCGCCGCCGAGGCCAGGGAGCAGGCCTATGAACTGATCCTCGGCGCCGGCAAGGAGGTCTTCGATCTGTCGAAGGAGGAACCGGAGCTGCGCGATCGCTACGGGCGCCACACTTTCGGCCAGGAGTGCCTGGTGGCGCGGAGGCTCGTCGAGACCGGCGTTCCCTACGTGGTGATCAACTATCCCGGCGGCTGGGACACGCACAAGGGCCACTTCCAGACGATGCGGCGGCAGGCGCCCCAGCTGGATCAGGGGCTGGCAATGCTGCTCCAGGACTTGAGCGATCACGGGCTGCTGGAGACGACGATTGTCTGGTGCTGCGGCGAATTCGGGCGCGGCCCGAAGGTCGACTGGCAGCCCCCCTGGAATGGCGGCCGGAACCATTATGGCAAGGTGTTTTCGGTCCTGGTGGCGGGCGGCGGATTCAAGGGCGGTTGCGTGGTCGGCTCCTCGGACGAAAGGGCCGAGGAGGTCAAGCAGCGGCCGGTCTATCCCGTCGATCTGCTCGGCAGCATCTACAAACTGGCGGGCATCGACTGCGGCGCCAGGCTGCCCCATCCGATGGGCGCCGAGGCCTACGTCCTGCCCGCCGCGTCGGAAGGCGCGAAGTCGGCCGGCCTGTTGACCGAAATCATGTAGCGCGCCGGCGGGGAAGACCGCCAGCGGGGAAGACTTGACTGTGCACACAACGGAGCAGGTGATGAACAGGGTTCCGTGGCTGACGATCCTGGGACTTGCCGCGGCGCTTGCGACCGGGTCGGCGGCCGGCGCGCAGCCGCGGCCCTACATCGGTTATGTCTACCCCGCCGGCGGGCAGCAGGGCGCCACGTTTCCGGTCAAATTGGGCGGGCAGGGGCTCGACGGTGTCAACCGGGTGCTGGTCACCGGCAAGGGCGTTTCAGCCAAGGTCGTCGAGTACTTGCGGAAGATCGGTCCCCAGGAAGTCGCCTTGCTCAGGGAGCAGCTCACCGAGTTGAAGCGGGCCGTGAAGCAAGGGAAGGGCGACGAGCTGGAGGCGCTCGGCCATATCGCCAGGATCGAGAGGCGCTTATCCGAGTACGTCAACCGGCCGGCGTGCGCCTCGATCGCGAGCCTGGTGTTTGTGGAGGTGGCGATCGCGCCGGATGCCGATCCGGGCCGGCGCGAACTCAGGTTGGCGACGCCGCGGGGGGTGTCGAACCCGCTCGTTTTCCAGGTCGGCCAGTTGCCCGAAGTGTGCAGAAAGCCGATGACGACCTGCGCGCTTCAGGTGCTCGGCAAGGAGGAGTTGGCGGTTCGCAAACGGCCCGACGACGAGATCGAGCAGTCGATCACGCCGCCGTGCACGGTGAACGGCCAGGTGGCCTCCGGCGAGCTGAACTTCTATCGCTTCGCGGCCCGCAAAGGCCAGCGGCTGGTGATCGCGGCCGCGGCGAGACAATTGATCCCGTACATTGCCGACGCGGTGCCCGGCTGGTTCCAGCCGGTGCTGGCCGTCTACGACTCCCAGGGGAGGGAGCTTGCCTATAACGACGACTTCCGTTTCCATCCCGATCCGGCGTTGCTTTTCGAGGCGCCCGCCGACGGCGAATACGTTTTCCGCATCAGCGACGCGATCTACCGCGGACGCGAGGACTTCGTCTACCGCGTGACCATCGGCCAGGTCCCCTGGATCACGAGCATCTTCCCGCTGGGGGGCCAGGCGGGCGCGTTGAAGCAGGTTGAAATGCAGGGTTGGAATCTCCAGGATGCGAGGCTGGCGATGCCCCCGAAGGACGCGCCGCCCGGCGTCTATCCGGTCGTCGCGCGGAAGCGGGGACGTGTGTCCAACGCCGTGCCGCTGTCCGTCGACGACCTGCCGGAGGCGTTCGAACGGGAAGACAACGACGACCCGGCGCGCGCGGAGCGGGTGACTCTGCCGGTGATCGTCAATGGGCGGATGGATCGCGGCGGCGACTGGGACGTGTTCCGGTTTTCGGGCAAGGCCGGCGATCGGGTCGTGGCGGAAGTCACCGCCCGGCGGCTCGATTCGCCGCTCGACTCGATCCTCAAGGTGACGGATGCCGCCGGCAAGCTGCTGGCGCTGAACGACGACAGTGAAGACATCGGCTGCGGTTTGAACACCCACCATGCCGACTCGTACTTGATGCTCAGGCTGCCCGCCGACGGGACCTATTGCGTGCACCTGGGCGACACGGTTCGCGGCGGCGGCGAGGAGTATGCCTACCGGCTGCGGATCAGTCCGCCGCGGCCCGATTTCGCGCTCCGCCTCGTGCCTTCGAGCGTCAGCCTCCGCGGCAGGTCCTCGGCCACGGTCAGCGTCTACGCGCTCCGCAAGGACGGGTTTGCCGGCGACATCCAGTTGCGCCTGAAGAACCCGCCGAGGGGGTTGTCTTCGTCTCCGGTCACCCTTGCCCGCGACCAGGAGGCGGCGAAGCTGGTGGTCCGGAGCGGCCGGCCGGCCGCCGCCGGGCGGCTTGCCCTGACGGTGGAGGGCAGCGCGCTGGTCGATGGGCGCCCGATCGCCCGCGTGGCCGTGGCGGCGGAGGACCGAATGCAGGCGTTCCTCTGGCGGCACCTGGTTCCCGCCGAGGAGCTTGCAGCGGTGGTCCAAGGTCCGTTCAACCAGGCGGTTCCGAAGCGGGTCCGCCCGGCATCCCAGACGGCAACAGCACCCCAAGCCGCGTCCGCCCGGGGGGCGGACGACAAGCCGAAATTCACCAAGCAGCAGGTCGCCGGCCGCCTGCGGCAGATCCAGCTCCTCTACGAGGAGTGGCTGATCACCGACGAGTTCAACGACCGCAAGGTCGCCGAGTGCGAAGCGGCGCAGTGAGCGGCGGGGGAGGTTGTACGTGCCATCCCCAACCGTTGGCTGCGTGGGCCTGCTCCGCGGTTCTGTCAGGACTCAAGCTTGATCTTGGGAAGTTCCACGTTCACAGCGTCCAGCCCTGGCGGTAGGGGGGGTTGACGTGGCGGTTCGCCTGCTCGGAGTTGGTGAACTGCATGTTGGCGGCGTCCCACTGGAGCTTCTCGCCCGGCAGCTTGATCGCCACCACGCCGAGCATGGCGATTTCCGTCAACGGGCCGCCGTAGGCGAAGTCGGAGCCGGCCTTCCCGCCGTTGCGGATCGCATCGAGCCAGTCGTGGTGATGCCCGCGGACACGGGGGAGCGTTTTCTCGGGCGGCTGGTACTGGCGCATCTTGGCCTCGGGGACGATTCGCAGGCCGCCGGCGCCGTGGGAGCCGTAGGTGATCGTCCCCTTGTCGCCGAGGACGACCGCGCCGGTCTCGACCGATTTGCGGTCCGGTTCGAGGTCGGCGGGGCGGGGAATCCGTTTCACGCCGCTGTACCAGTGCATGGTGATCGGGCCGCGGCCCGCCTTGGCGGCGAACTCGTAGGTGATGATCTCGCCCTCGGGGAAGGCGTCGCCCTGGGTCTTCGGGTCATAGTTGCCGACCTCCGCCTGGACGGTTTGCGGCGCGCCGAGGTCCAGGGCCCAGAAGACCGGATCGACGACGTGGCAGGCCCAGTCGCCCAGCGTGCCATTGCCGAAGGGGACCCAGCGCCGCCACGCCCCCGGCAAGTAGGCCGGGCAGTAAGGCCGCTGCTGCGCCGGGCCGAGCCACAGGTCCCAGTCGAGCGTGGCGGGAATCTCGTAGGTCTGCTGCAACTGGGGGAGCAGCCGGATTGCCGAGTTGACCGCCGTACAGCCGGCATGGATCGTGTGGACGTTGCCGATCGCCCCGTCCCAGATCCATTCGCAGAACGTGCGGATCGAATCCGACGAGTGGCCCTGGTTGCCCAACTGGGTGACGACGCCATGCTCGCGGGCGGCCTTCATCAATGCACGGACTTCAAACACGCTGTGCGCCAGCGGCTTTTCGCAATAGACGTGTTTGCCGCGCTGGATTGCCGCCATTGCCGCCACGGCGTGGCAGTGGTCGGGCGTGGCGACGATCACGGCATCGATCCGGCTCTCCAGGGCATCGAACATCTTGCGGAAGTCGCGAAACCGCCGGGCGGCGGGAAAAGCGGCAAACGTCTTGGCAGCGCGGTTCTGATCGACGTCGCAGAGGGCGACCATGTTGACCTCCGGGGCTACCGCGCCGATCACGGCGGCGCCCCGCCCGCCGGCGCCGATGGCGGCGACGTTCAGTCTCTCGCTGGGCGGGGTCTCTCCGCTCCGGGCGAATGCGCGGCGCGGCACAATCGCGGCGGACGCCAGCGCCGCGGCAGCGGCGAACCGTCGCCGCGAAATCAGAACGCTCTCGTTCATCGTTGTCTCCCGGTAATTGAAGGCCGTAGCCATGGTTGTCGCGAGCTCGACTGATCTACGGGCCGTCGAGTGGTGCGGCCGATCCTAAGGCGGTGCGACCGGTTTGGAGACCCCGTCCTACGGGCCGTACAACGGGTTTCTAACTGATGGCGGGACGGCGTGCAATCCCGCGGGCTCAGGCCCGCTGCGCGGCGACTGTCCGGGGCAGCTTGATGACGAACACGGCGCCCTCGCCGGGCTCGCTTTCGACCTCGATGCTCCCGCCATGGCCGGTGACGATTCGCCATGCCTTGGAGAGTCCGAAACCGAGGCCGCGGCCGGCCTGCCGGGCGGAATAGAAGGGATCGAACAGGTGCCGCCGCTCCTCCGGCTTGATGCCCGGGCCGTCGTCGGCGACGAGGACTTCCGCGCCCAAGGGGGTCCGCCGCAGGGAGACGTCAACCATGCCGTTCCGCCCGATCGCCTCGATCGCGTTCCGGCACAAGGCGTGAATCGCGATGCCGATCTGGTTGGGGTCGGCTTCGATCCGCAGGGCCTCGCGGTCGCCGCTGCGGACCAGGGCGATGGCGCGCTCCGCCGCTTGTTCCGCCGCCTCGGCAAGCACGCGGTCTACCAGCTCCGACAAGTCGACGGGCTGGAATTCGGGTTCGGGCGGGCGGGAGAAGAGGCGGATGTCGGCGATCATTTCATTGGCGCGGCGAACCTGGGCGACAATCATCGCCAGTTCCCGTTGGCGTTCGCGGGAGGGTTCGTCGCGGAGCAGGAGCTGGGCCCTGCCGCCGATGATCGCCAGGGGATTGTTGATCTCGTGGCCGGCCCCGGCGGCGAATTCCGCCAGGGATTCGAGTTTCTCCGTCTCGAGCGTCTGGTGGAACTGCCGCTCGAGTTGGGCCAGCCGGTCGAGTTTCTCCGCAAGCGGCGGCAAGAGCGCCGGCAGGCCGGCCCGCTCGCGGCACCAGGCGTGGGCGTTTTCGAGGGCCCAGTCTCGGCACTCGCGCCATTCCGCGTCGGGCTCGCCGGCGTCCGGGGCGGCGGTCGCCCTGGCCAGGGCCGCGGCGGCCCTGCCGGCGGCGGTCTTCTCGGGGGTTGTCAGCCACGGGGGAAGGATCGCGCCGGCGTCGGAGACGCTTCCGCCTGAGGCCATCTCGAGCCAGCGTCGGGCGCCGCTGAGGAGCCCCAAGAGGTGCGCCTGTTCGCGGACTTGCGGGCTGTCGTCCTGGGCGAGCCTCGCCGCGGTCTCGCCGGCAACCAGGTCGGAGACGATCTGCTGGACGAAGCGGTCGTCGGGCTTCTCCGCGGGAAGAGACTGGAATCGCCGGGATTCCCGCTCATCCCAGCGGATTGTAGACGCCGCGTTTTCGAGCAGCCAATCGGCGAGCTGGCGAGCGCCCGAGGGCCGGAAACCGGCGGTCTGCCATGCCCGGCAGGCGGTCCAGAGGATCAGCGGGGGGTCCAGGATCAACTGATCGACCCGGCGGTCGGGCCCGGAAGGACTTGGGGCGACGAGCAGGCCCTCAACGAGCGTGGCGGCGGAACGGTCGGCGATTGGCAATCCCCAGCTCTGGGAGCCGGCGACCAAAGCAGGCAGGCGGCGCATGCGGCGTTGCTGGCTCCCTTGCGGCCGAGGTCAAACGGAGGAATGCCCCTTGCGGGCAAGCAGGCGCCAAAAGCCGCCACCATCCAGGCAGTCGCTGCGCGGGCAACACCGCGGCGGCGCGCGCCGTGGACCGGAGCACCTCTTGCCCCCGCGAGCTTCTCACATGCTCGGGATCGCCTCGATGTCGAGAAGTTGGCACATCCGCTCGATGAGCCTCTCGACTTCAAACGGTTTGTGCATGAAGTCGTCTGCGCCGGCGGCCTTCAGCTCGCCCACCTTGTCCTCTTCGACCATGCCCGAGATGCAAATGATGCGAACGGCATCCATCGTCTTATCGCTGCGAACCCGCTGGCAGACTTCCTTGCCGTTGATGTCCGGGAGCATGATGTCGAGGACGATCAGGTCGGGCCGGTAGTCCTTGACCATCATTCCGGCGTCGAATCCGTTGTTGACGGTTCTGACCTCGAATCGCCCGTCGCGGACGAGCACGTCTTCGATCAGCTCCACGAGCTCCTCGTCGTCGTCGACGATCAGGACCTTTCGCTTGCCGCTTTCGAGGGCGTCGGTTGGGATGCCGTTGTCTCGCATGAACGAGAACAGTTGGTCGCGAGGAATCCGGCGGAACCGGCTGCCGGGAACACGAAACCCTTTCAACTGCCCGGAATCGAAACAGCGGATGATCGTCTGTTGGCTCACCTTGCAGATCTTAGCTGCTTCACCCGTCGTAAACACAGTTTTCGTTGGCATTGGTACTTGTCCGTCCTCCTAGCCACAATGCAGCCAGTCTCAGCGAGACCCCCAGACCCCTCGCGTCGGCACAACGTCCAAGAGTCTCTAGGCTTCCATGTCATCAAACTCGCGGGAAAGTAGCCTTGAGCCCGCAACGGCTGTAAACCATGTATTTCCCGAAGCTGCACTTAAACGGCTGGCCTCTCCGGTTCTGCCGACTTTACCGAATTTGCCAATTGCGACCAATTATAGCTATCTTCCAGAACGTGTCAATACGGCTATTTTCTTTTTAAGTCATTGAAACTGCACTACTTACGGAAACACCCGCGATTCCAGATTTGGCGGATCCGCTCGCCAGGATTGCCCCGCGCGGGCCGGGGGCGCGAGCTACGCGCGGCCGCGATCGTCCAGGTGGACCATCAAGACGGCCAGGTCGGCCGGTGTGATCCCGCTGATCCGGCTGGCCTGGGCGAAGTCGAGCGGCTGGACTCGGGCGAGCCGCTCGCGGGCTTCGATCCTGAGGTGCGAGACGCCCGCATAGTCGAACCCCTCGGGGATTCTCCGGCTGGCCAGCCGGGCCTGCCGCTGCACCTCGGCTTCCTCGCGGGCGATGTAGCCGGCATACTTGATGTCGCTGGCTGCCTGCCGGGCCGCTTGGCGCGGAAACCGTGCCAGCTCCGGCAAGCGGTCGACGACGTCTTGCCAGGTCGTTTCCGGCCGGCGGAGGATCTTGACCAGCGGCTGGCCGTTCAGATGCGTTGTTTCCAGCAGTCCGATGATCTGCTCAATCTGGGCTGTTTTCCGATCCAGGAGTTGGCGGCGGGCATCGTCGACCAGTCCGAGTCTGTGCCCGAGAGGCGTCAGCCGGCGGTCCGCGTTGTCGTGCCGCAGGCGGAGCCGGTGTTCGGCACGGCTGGTGAACATACGGTAGGGTTCGACGACCCCCCGCGTGACCAGATCGTCGATCATCACGCCGAGGTAGCTGGAGTCGCGGGAGAGCACGACGGGTTCCCTGCCGGCGAGGGTCAGGGCCGCGTTCGCTCCGGCAAGCAGTCCTTGGCCGGCGGCCTCCTCGTAACCGGTGGTTCCGTTGACCTGGCCGGCGGTGAACAAGCGGTCGACGCGTTTGGTTTCCAGCGTGGGTTTGAGTTGCTCCGGCGGCAGGTAGTCGTACTCGATCGCGTATCCGTAGCGGAGAATTTCGGCGTTGCGGAGCGCCGGCACCGCGCGGATGATGGCGTCCTGCACGTCGCGCGGCAGGCTCGTTGCCAGCCCGTTGACGTAGACCTCCGCGGTATTCCTCCCCTCCGGTTCGAGAAACAACTGGTGGCGATCCTTATTGGCGAAGCGGACGATCTTGGTCTCCACCGAGGGGCAGTAGCGGGGGCCCTCCGAGCGGATCTGGCCCGTATACATCGGCGCGCGGTGGAGATTCTCGCGAATCACCTGGTGGAGCTCGGGAGTCGTATAGACGACCCAGCATGGGACCTGTTCGGTCTCGATCCGCCCGGTGAGAAAGGAGAACGGCTCGGGCGGATCGTCTCCCGACTGGATCTCGGCTCGGGCGTAGTCGATCGTCCGCCCGTGAATCCGCGGCGGCGTGCCGGTTTTGAACCGTGCCAGCTTGAAGCCGAGCCGCTCGAGGGCCAGGCTGACTGCCGCGGTTGTGCCCTCGGCGGCGCGTCCTCCGGGGATCGTCTGCTCGCCGTAGTGCAGCCGTCCGCGCATGAACGTGCCGGTCGAGAGGACGACCGCGTCTGCCCGGTACTCGGCATCGCCGCGGACTTTCACCCCCACGGCGCGGGGCTTGTTTTCAGGCCCCTCCACGACCAGGTCGACGACGGTCTCCTGCCTGAGGCTGAGGGCCTCCTGCCCTTCGAGGAGGCGCCTGACCTCCTGCTGGTAGGCCCTGCGGTCGGCCTGGGCCCTGGGGCTGTGCATTGCGGGCCCCTTGCTGCGATTGAGCATGCGAAAGTGGATGCCCGTCCGGTCGATCGCCGTGCCCATGCCCCCGCCAAGGGCGTCGATTTCGCGGACGATCTGTCCCTTTGCCACCCCGCCAATCGCCGGATTGCAGCTCATCTGCCCGATCGTGTCGAGATTGTCCGTCAGGAGGATCGTGCGGGCGCCGAGCCGCGCGGCGGCCAGGGCCGCCTCGCAGCCGGCGTGTCCCCCTCCAACAACGATCAGGTCATACTCGTAAGAGACTCCAGCCATACCCTCCATCTTAGGGTTGGGCCGGAAGACCGGAAAGGTCCGCGGCCAGAGGTGGGTGCGGGGGATGCTCGCCCGCGGTGTCTGGCGCGGTTTGGCCGGCCGGTTGGTGCCGAGCCGGCCGGAGTTGGCCAATGGCGTGTTCTGGTCGCGTTGCGGCTGAGCCAGGCCACTTCGGGTGGGGCCGCTCCGCACCACCCTGCCGCCGTTTAGCCGCGTGGTGCTGCCCGGCGTTTGCGCGACCCGGGGGCCTCCAACGGTGAATCCGGTGGGGCGGGGCAGCGACCTTAGTTTGCGGCAGATGCTGGGTGAGCGGGTATGGTTCGCACTAGGAAAAAAACGGCGCGGGGACGATTTTGCAGAAAAGTGTACAAATGTTCATTTTTTCTGTTGAAATCTTGCCCCGTTTTGGTATGTTGGGGTCAGGACAACGATCGACAGCCATCGACCGGGCAAGACGAGGTTGCGACGATGGGAACCGTGGCCGAAAGCCGCACGAATCGAGACAAGATGGAGCAGTTGCATTTGGCGCTGGCGGAGATCCTGTCTGGCGTGCTGAAGCGCGGCTTCCACGGCACCGCCGGGCTGGAGATGACCGTTCAGGACGGGACGATCCAGCACATCCGCCGCAAGGTGGAACAAGTTGAGAGGTAGCGGAAAGCGGAGAGCGGAGCGAACATTGCCGAGTCTCGGCTTTCCGCTTTCCGCCTTCGGAAGGCTGCCGAACGCCGCGTTTGAATGACATCGGTATCAACCGGGCTCGCCTCAGAGGAGGCGGGTATCGGGATGAGCCCACCTGACGCGACCCAATTGGGTTTCGGGTGGGCTTTTTTTGTTGCCAATTGTCAACTCCTGGTTCCCAAGCCGGAGCTTGGGAACGAGGTAAGCACTGAAGAACGGAACCCTGAACCCCGACCCCTTGCGAGGAACCCAGGAATGCACGAACCGATTCAAGAGTTTGTCGATTCACGCGGGCTGGTCATGCCGATCGACCGCCAGGGTGGAATCATCCGCGGCGTGAAGATTCTCGGTGTCACGTCGCGGAACGGGCGGACCTATCTGCCCGAGGCGATCGAGCGGGCGGCGCCGCTCTATGAGGGCGCCAAGGTCAACGTGAACCATGCCAGGCGCGGTCCGGCCGGGCCGCGGGATTACCGGGATCGGATCGGCGTGATCCGCAACGTCGCGGCCCGGCCGGGCGAGGGGTTGTTCGGCGATTTTCACTTCAACCCCCGGCACGCGTTGGCCGAGCAGTTGCTCTGGGACGCCGAACACGCTCCGCAGAACGTCGGCTTTTCGCACAATGTCCTGGCAAAGCTCGCGCGGCGGGGCGAGACGCTCGTCGTCGAAGAGATCACCAAGGTGCAGAGCGTCGACCTGGTGGCCGATCCGGCGACAACGGCTGGACTGTTCGAGTCAACCGACGACGGAGCGTCTCGGCAGCGGGCGGCGGCGGCCGGCGCGGGTCGGCTCGAATCGCTCACGCTCGATGAGCTTCGCCGGGTGCGGCCCGACCTGGTCGAGGCGCTGCTGACCGAGGCCACCGAGCGGATTGCGGCCCTGGAAGGGGAACTGGACCGTCTCCGCCTGGCCGATCAGATCCGCGCCCGCCGCGAGCGGATTGGCCAACTGCTGGCGGAGTCTGGCCTGCCGGACCCGGCGCCGGCCGGCTCGCCCGAGCGGCAGATTGTCAGCGAGTCGTTTCTCCAGCGACTGATGCAGGCGGGGGACGAAGCCGAGATTCGCCGGTTGATTGACGAACGAGCGGAGATGGTCCGCGAACTGGCCGAGGCCGCGTGCCCGTCCGCCCGCCCGGTCGCGCGAGAGCAGAATCCGTTCTACCATCAGCCGCCGGGAGACGTGGAGGCGTTTGTGCGGGCGATCGCGTGAGGGCGGACCGCACCTTTGCGCAGCCGCGTGCCGGGCCGACGAGGCAGTCGTCAACAGATTCCAGTTTTCACCCAAGGAGCGTTTCCAATGTCTGACAGAATGCGCTGGCGTTACGGCGACACGAATCCGGTGGTCGCGGCGGTCGATGTGGATACGGTGATCGAGATCGGCGATCTGGTCTACCAGGCCGTTGACAACGCCAGGCCGGCGGCGGCTCAATCCGACCAGGGCGCGCCGGCGGCCAACCAGACGCTGTTTGCGGCGAACTTTCTGGGCGTGGCGATGCAGCGGAGCCGCGCCGGGCAGGCCGATCCGATCCGCGTGGCGACGACCGGCGTCTTCGAGTTCGACATCGCCAGCGGCGTCTTCGAACTCGGCGAGCTGGTGGGGGCCAGCGAGAACTCGGATGGCACAGCGCTGGAGAACCAGGTGGTCGAGAAGGTCGGCGCGGCCGATCTGGCGATCGCCCGCATCGCCCGCCGCGCGCCGGCCGGCACGACGAGCGTGCTGGTCGACATCCGCTCGACCGTGATGACCGGCGGGGTGT
>JAAYCB010000341.1 GCA_012744395.1 Pirellulaceae bacterium | reverse complement strand
GCCAGAAGCACAGGCAATTATCCGGGCGCTGCTGGCCAGGATCGCTGCGTTGGAGGCGGAGGTCGAGGCACTGCGAAGGCAGATGCAAGGCAAGACACCTCAGAACTCCTCCGTACCCCCGAGCACCCAGCATCCGCACGCTAAGCCGGAGCGGAACAAGCAGAAGTCGAAGAAGAAACGCGGCGGCCAGGTGGGGCACCCGAAACACGAGCGGCCGCTGATTCCCACCGAAGACTGCGACCATGTCGAGCCGCTCAGGCCGGATGAGTGTCGTCGATGTGGCGAAAAGCTTTCGGGCAGCGATCCTGAGCCGTTGCGGCATCAGGTCTGGGAATTGCCCGACATCCAACCGGAGGTCACCGAGTACCAGCGGCACCGGTTGACATGTCCCCGCTGTGGGGAGACGACCTGTGCGGAACTGCCCCCCGGGGTGCCACGGGGCCAGTCGGGCCCACGATTGATGGCCTTCACGGCCCTCTTGATGGCCTACTATCGCCAGAGCAAGCGGCGGACAGCAGAATTCTTGAGCACGATTTTCGGCCAGCCCTGCTCGGCGGCGCTGACCGTCAAGATCCAAACGCAAGTCACGGACGCCGCGCGACCTGCTTACGAAGAGTTGGCTGCCGCATTGCCCGGGCAAGAGCATGTGAACGGCGACGAAACACCGACCAAAGAACGAAACGCGAAGGCATGGCTGTGGACCTTCGTGGCGCGGACGTTTACGGTGTTCGCTGTGCGTGCCACCCGGGCGGCCACAGCGGTTGACGAACTCCTGACCAGCGCCTTTTGCGGAGTTGTGACCTGCGACCGGGCCAAGATGTACTGGCGGGTTGGCCGCATTCAGTGGTGCTGGGCCCATCTGAAACGCGACTTTCAGGGGTTGATCGACCGCGGCGACAATCAAGCCAAACGCCTCGGATACGACCTGCGGAGGATGACTTGTAAGCTGTTCGAACATTGGGGCAACTATCGCGACGGCACGATCAGTCGCGCCGCCTTCATCCGTCGCAACCCGACCTGGGCGATCAGAAGCAGTTGTTCCTCGATGGCCGCTTCTTCGAGAGGGCGGATCGCGTGACACTCACGATGAACCCGCTGAAGAAAATTGGGCCGGTACTCCTGCCGGACCGGCCCTGGGAGCTGAACGATATCGGGTTCTACTCTACACCTTTCAATTTCCACGATAATTCCACTCCTGGAGAAATACCATGTCTTTTCGCCATGCGGTAGTCGGCCTTTGGGCGATCGGGTTCCTCGCGGCCGGTCTCTCAGCAGAGCCGATCGATATCGGTTCGCGTCGAGAGTTGTTCGTGGACAATTTTCTCATCGACTCGACCCAAGGGGCGTTGCGATTGCAGGTCCATCAGCCCGTTCGCCGCGAGATCGTGTTCAAGACCGATGCCCTGTGGGAGGGAAATGCATCGGGGTACCAGTCCGTATTCAAGGACGGCGGGCTCTATCGCATGTATTATCGCGGGCTCCACTATCGGCACAGCGGGTCGCCCGCTCAGGCTCTGGCGGACCATCCCTGGAATCTCTGTTACGCGGAGAGCGATGACGGCCTGCACTGGCACCGACCGGAGCTGGGGATTTGCGAATTTCAAGGCTCGAAAGCCAACAACATCGTTCTCACCGGGGCAATGCTCAAGGAGATCGGCGGTGATCCGGCGCATTCGGCCGTGTTTCTCGACGCCAATCCCGATTGCCCGGCCGATGCGAAATATAAGGCGGTCGTCCTCGGCAAGGGCGGGCTCTACGTCCTGAAGTCGGGCGATGGCGTTCACTTTGCGGTAATGAGCACGCAACCTGCCGTCACCGAAGGGGCTTTTGATTCGCAGAACTTGATCTTCTGGGATCCGCTCCGTGCCGAATACCGCGAGTATCACCGCGGCTTCAAGGATGGCGTGCGCGACATCATGACTTCAGTGTCCAAAGACATCCTTCGCTTTCCCAAGCCGCAATGGCTGGACCACTCCGGCGCGACGGCCGAGCATCTCTACACCAACCAGATCTACCCCTACTACCGGGCGCCTCACATTTTTCTGGGCTTCCCGATGCGCTACACTGACCGGGGATGGTCCGAGCCCATGTTTGACCTGCCGGGCCTGGAGGAACGTTTGGCACGCGCCAAGTCCCATCCGCGCTATGGCACTGCTGTAACGGACGCCGTGCTGATCAGCAGTCGCGACGGACAGAAGTTCCACCGCTGGGACGAGGCATTTATCCGCCCCGGTCCGCGCGAGCGTCATAGCTGGGTCTACGGCGACAATTTCGTCTTCTGGAGCATGGTTGAGACGAAATCCAGCGTCGAGGACTGCCCGAACGAAATCTCGCTCTACGCGACGGAAGGTTACTGGGAGGGCACCTATACGACCGTCCGACGTTACAGCTTGCGATTAGACGGATTCGTTTCGGCACATGCGCCGTTGACTGGCGGCGAATTCGTCACCAAGCCCCTCCGTTTCGACGGCGGCAACCTGACGCTGAATGTTGAGACCTCGGGGGCCGGTAGCGTCCAGGTGGAAATCCAGGATCTCAGCGGCAAAGCGATCGAGGGTTATTCGTTGGCCGATTGCCCGCCGATCTTCTGCGACCGCCTCGACAAGGTGGTCCGCTGGAAAAAGGCCGGCGGGGATGTCCGACCGCTTGCGGGCAAGGCCGTGCGACTGCGGTTCGTGTTGAAAGACGCGGATCTATACAGCTTGCGGTTTGTCCCCTACGCTGCGGATCCCGAGCGGCCGGCGGGAGCGGGGAAGACGGTCGCCCGTTAGCGTTAGAAAAGGGGACGGGGTCTTTTCTGGCGCCGTGCCAGTGGAGCCTTCGCCCAGTAGTCCATCACTTGCGTCCCTTCGATCCACCAGCCGACCGGTCGCTGCTTGCTGCTGATGACTATACCCCATGGAGCCCCAGGCACAACCACCCCAACAGGTGGCGCGATCGATTAAATCAACAGATCGCGAGCCGGATGGGGGCGAGTGGCCAGATGGTGGAGGCGGCTGCGCGCTGGTGAGCGGCCGGTGTTGCATCTCCGATTCGATCCTGAAAGGTGCGCGCCAACGCACGGCACAACCATTTACTTCGGAACAGAACCGCGAAAGGCAATTGACTACTGACAGGCTAACTTCTCACCACCCCACCTGATGCCTGATCACTGGCACATGGTTCTGCGGCCCTCCGAGGATGGGTTGATGGGACGGGTGCTGCGCTGGGGCACGGCTACGCACCCCCAACGGTATCATGCCCACTATCATACGGTGGGCGAAGGCCACTTGTACCAGTCGTGTTTCAAGAGCTTTCCGGTTGCCGATCACGACCACTTCCTGGTCGTCTGCCGGTATGTGGAGCGGAATGCGCTGCGGGCAAATCTGGTCCAGCGGGCGGAAGATTGGCGTTACGGTTCGCTGTGGCGGTGGACGCAGACGGTGGAACCCCTTCCAAAGCTGCTCTCGCCCTTGGCCGATACCTCAAACGCCGAAGTGGATCGAACGTGTGAACCAACCGCACAGCGAGCGAGAACTGCAAGCATTGCGAGAGTGCCTCGCGCGCGGGCGACCTTCTGGAGAGTCGCCCTGGACGGCAGAAGTCGCCCAGCGGACAGGCTTGGGCTATACGCTCCGTCCCCGCGGTCGTCCGAGAAAGGGGCAGGGATCCCCTTTTGCCTGCCTTTTGCCTGTCCGTGAATGACGACCCGAGCTGCCCGGCGCGCCGGTGCCGTCGCCAAATTCCAGCGCCGCTGATGTGGGGTCGCAGTGCGGCGCATTGCTCTGGAACCCTGATTCTCAAAACCAACTCGCCTCTGCTACCCCATACTCCCTTTCTTGTCCAGGTCAACTACAACTGTTTGTCAACTTACGAAACGGACATCTAGCGCGGATCGAGCCTGTGTTCCAGCGCGTCCTCCAGGACCTTGGCGACGGTGCGGAGGGCCTTGATCCGGGCGTAGAGCTTGCAGTTTGCCTCGAGAATCGTCCAGGGGGCGTAGGTGGTGCTCGTGCGCTGGAGCATGTCGACCACAGCGATCCGATACTGGGCGTACTTCTCGCGATTCCGCCAGTCTTCTTCGGTGATCTTCCACTGCTTTTCGGGCGTGTTCTGGCGGGCCTGGAAGCGGCGGAGTTGTTCGTCCTGGTCGATGTGGAGCCAGAATTTGACAAT
>JAAYCB010000037.1 GCA_012744395.1 Pirellulaceae bacterium | reverse complement strand
CCGCGGGAGCAAGAACCCCGCGGGAGCAAGAACCCCGCGGGAGCAACTGTGCCGCCGATTGGGCCGGTTGGCGCGAAGCCGTCCGCCGCCCGATGCGTCTTTGCGGCCCGCCGCTTGGGCCTGCGCGGTTCGCCGGCGATCGGCAGCGCACCTGACCGGCAGCCACCGGCCAAGCGTCATCCTTTCGGCTGCACGGCGTCGGGCGTCTGCTCCGGTTTGCGTTCCACCGGCGGCCAGGGGCTCGGGCCTTCAACGCGGATCGCCGCGGCGGCTTGCAGGCCGGAAGCCAACTCCACCGCCTCGACTTCCCACATTCCGGCCAGATCGTTCGGTGCGATGTCCAGCGCGACCTCCACGCGGCCATCGACCGCCGCGTAGGCGCCGCTGAATTCGCATGCCCGGCCGTCCGGATCGCGAATCGTCAACTCGACCGGCACGACCGCCTCGACCGGCACGCCGGCCTTGTCGCAGACCTCGATGGTCAGAATTGCCTGGGAACCTCGCGCGGCGCTGGCCGGGGCGGCCAGGCGGACCGCGCCGATCGGCCGCTCGGCAACCATCAGCAGCGTCCCCTCGCAGGGGCCGAGGCGGATCGGAAAACGCAGCCCGTTGGCGGTCTTCTCCCCCTCGATCGGCCGCTGGTTCACCAGGTCGTAGACAAATCCCTCCGGACGATTCAGGAGCACATCCGTCGTTTCGGGCAGGCCGCTTTCCATCACCAGGCCGTGCTGGCCGACGTAGCTGCCGTACTCCCGCCGGTCGTTGACCAGGAAGACGTAGTCGGTGTTCTTGTACTGGCGGCGGTAGGGGATGATCTCCGCGCTGGTCGTATCGACGTGGCGCCGGTAGCGGGCGTCGAGCTGGGCCCGCAGGTCGCCGGCGAGCTGCTGTAGCGCGGCCTTGTCCTCGCGGGCGCGGCCGCTGCGGGTGCGGATCGGCAGGCGAATATCCGGCCGGATGGCCGGGCAGGTCCGCTCGTCGCCGATGACCAGCCCGCCCGCCTGCTGGAACGCGACGATTCGCTCGACCACCGTCCGCGTCAACACGTCGCAGTCGGCGAGCACGAGAATGCGGAAGCCGTCGAGGCCCCGTTCGGCGATTGTCTCGTCGAAGACGATCTCCGGTTGGAGTCTCGCATACAACAGCGCGTGGTACGCGTCGCCGGCCCAACTCCCGCACCAGCCATAGGTTCCGCGCCGAGCGAACATCTCCGAGGCAAACGATTCGAGAAACGCCACGTCGCTCTTGGCGCCCGGCACGCTCAACAGCGTCGGTCCGAGCGGCACGACCACCGAGCGGACGAGCCGCGCCAGTTCGTGCTGCGTCTCGGGGTGGGTGAAACGGTAGCCGCTCGGCGACTGGCAGGGGACGAGCGACTGCCAACCGTGGTACATGATCCCCTTGATCGGCCGGGCGATTTTCGTCCAGAACGCCTCGCGGAGGTGCATCGGCGCGATCGTGATGAAGGGGGCGTCGGGCTGCTGGCGCTCCCAATCGGCCAGGTACGCCGCCGCCGGAGCGCCGGGTTTCGCCTCGGGCGCCGTCTGGCTGCGGTACCAGATGATCTGCGTCATCTTCATCACCTGCTGCCCTGGGGGACCGCCGCCGGCCATTGCCAGCAGCTCGTCGGTCGCCAGGCCGATGCGGATCGGGTCCGGGTAGGAATACGTCCACTGGGAGAGGTAATCGACCTGGCCGCCGGAACCGTAGACGCTGGCCACGCGAACCGCCGGGTCGTGCCACGTCCAGAGATCGTCGCGGCCGGCCGTGTTCAATCCGCGGACCACGGCCGAGTTGAGCCCGTTCCAGCCGTCGCCGTCTTTCCAGTGCCAGCGATAGTAGCGGAGAATCGGATCGTCGTCGGCGATCACCCGATCTGCGGGGAAGTCGGGCAGCTTGGCGTAATCCACGCCCCGCGTGCTGCCGGCTTGGGCGGGAATCTCCGCCCCGGATGCCGCGCGATAGGCCGCCAGGTCGTGAGGATGGAAACAGAGGGAAGCGTGATCGCGAACTTCGGTGTGGATCAAGGCGGCGCCGAACGCCGGGTGGTCGCCGAAGCTCCGCGCCACGCTCGCCCCGACATTCTCGCAGAGCGTGACAAGCTCCGGGAACAGGCCGCAGACGTCCTCCTTCGCGACGGGCTTCCCCTCGCGGGTCACCCGCCGGTAGGCCTCGTTGGACCGCATCGCGGCGCCGGGCGAGAGGCTGGCCGCCAGCGTCATGCCTTTGGAAAGGGCCTCATCGAGGTTGGACCGCGCCTGCTGCCAGCGCTGGCCGTCAACCGCGTCGGTCGGCTGGCCGGCCTCCCAGACCCGGCCCGTCTCGGCCGGCACTCCCAGCCCGTGGGTAAAGCCGATCGCCCGGGCGCGGTCCAGATCGCCCGCAATCCCTCCCCACATCACCACGGGCATCCGTTTGGGCTGGCGAGCGACGATCCGCAGGGAGACATCCTCAGTGGTCTCGATCGGCTCGGGTTTGTCGGCCCGGAGGGTGATCGAGAGGGTGTAGGCGCCGGGCCGCAGGCGGGTATCGATCGGGTGCGCCAGTTCGAAGGACTTGCCGGGTGCAAGTTCGGGGATTTCGCTTTCGGCAGGGTCCATCCCGTCCACGGCGATCTGGGCCTTGGCCCCGGTCAACGGCTCGCGGCAGAGGTTTGTCAGGCGGAATCGCTGGACCGCCCCGGGCTCCATCCGCACGAACGCCGAGCGATCGGAGATTCGCTCGACGGCCACGGGGCGGAATTCGAGCACGCCGCGGCAGAGCCGCACCTGGTCGATCCGCCCGGGGAAGCCGTGATAGTAGCTGCCGTTGCGGTCGCCGATGGTCAGCGGTTGCGGGCCGGGCGCGACCGGGCCGCAGCCCGGCACCATCCCGCCGCCCCAGGGGGCTCCATCGAGGAAGAAGCTGCCGGTGCCCCGGCCGTCGTACGTGAAGGCGAGATGCCGCCACTGGCCCGGCGCGAGTTTCAGGGGCCGGGAGTGCCAATTGGCCGAATGGTCGCCAAATCCCAGGCAAGCACGCACGATCCGCCCGCCGCGCTTGTCCGCCGGACCGAGAATCAACTGGTAGCCGGCGTGGCTGACGTATTTCTTGTCGATCAGAAAGGCCTCCGGGTACTCGGCGTCGAGTTGTTCGGCGGCCGCGATCCAGAGTTCGATCGTGAATGCATCGGAGGGCGAGAGCCGGGGCGCGCGGGCCGCTCGGGCGGAGTGGGGCCGGTCGGCGACCGGCCAGCCCGGCTTCGAGAGGAGGGCTCCGCCGAACTTGCCTTGCCGGTCGAGCTCCGCCCCTTGCAGGGCGAGCTGGTGGCCGCCCGACGATGCGTCGCCGAGCGGCTCGTCGTCGTCGAACGTCCACAACGCCAGCACGTGGCTGCCTTTGGCGTCGTCGCCCGTGTACGGTGTGCGGAACGGTTCGCGAAGCCGCGGCGGGGAATCGGCGGCGATCAGCGGCCAGGTGAAGATCGATCCAGCCAGGATCACCAGGGCGAGAGCTTTCGGCGCGTGCATGTTCGGCGTCTCCTCCAAGCGCGGCCGGCGATCCGCGGGGGGCCAGGAGCGGTCGGGAGTTCGTGGCAGACCGCGATTCGCCAAGAGGTCGGTAACAGTCTGATTTGGCTGACCGCGAACCGCGGCCAGTCCTTGAGAGTTTAACGTTCCGCAACCCGCACGGCCAGCAACCCGGAGGAATCCGCCTCCGCCGGCGGTTTCCGCGCACGATCGGCCGAAACGAGCCGCCGGGCGCGGAGTCCCTTCCGGCGCGTCCGCGACCGGCCGCCTGGCGACGTCTTGCGGCGCCGCGGCGGGGCGCGTGCGCGGCTTTCATCGGCCAGGTGGAGATGCTACGATAGGAATCGATTGCGTCTCGGCTGCCGGATTGGCCTCAACGGCAAGGAGGATTGAACATGCAAGCCACCATTAAACTACCCAAGGCATTTTCCTTAAGAGACGAGAACGAGTTTTATCCGGTGCAGCATTTGATGGCGCGGCTCAATCCGCAGCTGCTGGTCGCCCACGTGACAACCGGAAGGCACGTCGCCGGCGGCCCGACGGTGATCTGGGGAATCGTCTATCTGGAGGGGCAGCCGCTCAGCCGAGCGGCGGTTGAACTCGCTCTGAAAGAGGCCGGGTTCGACTTCGACCACAACGCCCCGATCCGGGCGTCGAGTCTGTGGGACACGGAGGCGCAAGCGGTTTCCGCCTGACCAAGGGGTCCGGCGGCGGACCGCCAGACGGAATCCGCTTCCCTGCCGGTCAACCGGTCACGCCCCATGCCGCCCATGCCGGCGGCAGCGGCGCCTCGATGACCACCCGTTGATCCCGCACCGGGTGGCGGAACGCGATCCGCCGGGCGTGGAGGGCGATTCCCAGGGGGAACTTCTGCTGGGCGCCGTACTTGTAGTCGCCGACGATCGGGTGCCCGCGATCGGCCAGTTGAATGCGGATCTGGTGTTTTCTGCCGGTCTCCAAGCGGACCTCCAGGAGGCTGTCTCGCTGGACGATTCCGAGCCGGCGATAGCTCAAGATCGCCTCCTTGGCGCCGGCAATTGTCGGCCCGACGAGCATCATCCGCCGATGACGGCCGTGGGGGACGATCCAGTGGACAAGCCGGCTTTCGGGCGGCTGGACGACCCCTTCGGCGATCGCCCAGTAGACCTTCTCGACCTCGCGAGCGCGGAACTGCTCGGTCAAGCGGCTGGCCGCCTTGGACGTCCGTGCCAGGAGGACGACGCCGGTGACGGGGGCGTCCAGGCGGCTGACCACGCCCAGGTAGACATTGCCCGGCTTGCCGCAAAGCTGCTTGAGCCATTCCTTGGCCGTGCGGAGCAGCGAGTTCTCGCCGCTCGGGGTCCCCATCGTGGGCAGCCGCGCGGGTTTGGAAACCGCCAGCAAGTGATTGTCTTCGTAGAGGATTTCCAGGGGGGAAGGGTCCATCGAGCGAGCCGCGTCGGAGAGGGCGTGTTTCCACGGAATCGATCCGTATTCTACAATAGCAGGTGCGCGGCCGACCTGCCCAGGCCGGCCCGTGGCGGGGAATTGCCACGGGCGCTCGACACGCCGCGCTTTGCCGCCTCTCCACTGCGAGCCATGACCATGCCAGGCAACGCGCGACCGCGATTGATCCTCGCCAGCCGTTCCCCCCGTCGCCGGCAATTGCTCGCGGAAGCCGGCCTGGAGTTCGAGGTTGTCCCGCCGTCCGATGCCGCCGAATGCGGGATGTGTTCCGGCGAGAATCCGGCCCAATTCGTGGCGCGGCTGGCCTGGCAGAAGGCAGCCGACGTGGCGGCCCGGGTGGCGGGCGGATTGATCCTCGGCTGCGACACGGTGGCCGAGTGCGACGGGCGGATTCTCGGCAAGCCGCGGGACGAGGCCGACGCGCGGGAGATGCTCTTGGCGCTCAGGGGGCGGCGCCATCGGGTGCTGACGGGGCTTTGCCTCTGGAACAAGGGGAACGGCGAACCGCTTGTCCGCGTGGCAATCACGACCCTGCAAATGGATGCCCTATCCGAGGACGCGTTGCACGCGTACCTGGAGAGCGGAGCGTGGGAGGGCAAGGCCGGCGCGTTCGGCTATCAGGACCAGCTCGGATGGGTCCGGGTGATTGAAGGGAGCGAGTCGAACGTGGTCGGTCTGCCGATGGAGTTGCTGGCGGAAATGCTCCGCCAGGTGGAGCGGCCCGGCGAAGTACCGGACCGCTTGGGCTGACCGCCGCGCCGCCCGCCGGCGGGGCGGAAACCCGCCAGCGGGGCAAGAAATGGTCAAGGCCGCTGGCGGCACGGTCCCGAGCGAACGGTTGCTCGGAGCCGTGTTCCGGCGGCCTTTCCCGCTGGTCGTCAGACGGCGATCGGCAGATCAGACCATTTCCTTAAGGTTCTTCAGAGGGCGGATCTTGACCTTGTTCTGAGCCGGCTTGGCGGCAACGTCCATTACTTCACCCGGCCTGAACGGGTTGGGGACACCCTTCCGCGCCGGCCGGGCGGGCACCCGCTGCTTGACGATCTTCAGCAGGCCCGGGATGGTGAACGAGCCGGCGCCGCGGCTGCCAAGATTCTTCTTGACTTCCGCTTCCAGGGCCGCAAAGACCGCGGCGACGTCCTTCTTGGTGACGCCCGTCGCTTCTGCAATGCTTGCCACAATCTGACTCTTTGTTGGTGGTTTCTTGGCAGCTTTGGCCATTGTCGTAAACCCTCCTTGCAAGGTTCGAGTAAATGCCGTTGTCGTCCGTCCGTTGCAGGCGACCGGATGATTAGAGCCCGTTTTCCCGAAAATTCAAGATGCAGAGTGCGGGAAACCCTGAAAAAATCGGCAGAAAACACGACTCGACCGCAATTTTCCCGTAATTTTCAGCGGTTTTCTGCCTCTGTTGCGCACGGACCGCCTGTCTGCCCGGCTGCCAAGCTCCGCGCTCACCCTGGCTGCCAAGCTCCCGCTTGGGAACCACCTTTTTCCCCAACCGATGGTTTCCACTGTTCCAGGCACAGTTGGGCAATTGCCGCTTTTCGGGCGTGCGCTGCCAAGCTGGAGCCTGGCAGCGAGGTGTCAGGATCGGTTCGGCTGATCGCGCGCGATTTCTTGCCAAGATGGCCAACATCTTCTAAGATTAACCGTGGTTGGACTTTACGGAAGGCTGGACCTGCCCGTCGGAAAGCAGGGTTGTTTGTTGAAGAACCATCGAGCTGCCATTGCGGGCTCGGCCGGCCGGGTTTGGCGCGGTGCGGGAGTGCCCATGCGACCGGTTCGAAGCGATTTGGATGTGCCGCCGGCATCGGCGCCGCGTTGGCGCGTGCGGGCCGGGGCGATCCTTTGGCTGGCGTTCTGGGGCCTGGCGACCGGCGGCGGCCCCGCATGCCTGGGCCAGAACCCGGTTGGGGGTCGCGGCGAAGGCTCGCCGCAGACCGAGGCGGCCGAATCGATCTTCATGCCGGCCGAGCGGAGCCTGCTGATGCTGCTCGACCGGACGCATCTGCTGTTGGACGAGGGGCGGTATGCCGAAGCGGTCCGCTGCCTGGACACGATCCTGGGTGGGAGAGAAGACTATTTTTTCAAGCCCGACCGCGACGCGCCCGTCCATCGCAGCCTCAAATCGGAGGCGCGGCGGTTGCTCGGCTCGATGCCCGCGCGGGGCCTTGAGTCCTATGAGCTCCAGTTTGGCGCGATCGCCCGCCAGGGCCTGAACGAAGCCGTCGAGTCGGGCAACATCGACCTGGTGGCCGAGGTGGCGAGGCGGTATTTTCACACCGTGGCGGGCTACGAAGCGACGTACCTGGTCGGCGCGCATCACATGGATCAGGGCCGCCCGCTGGTCGCCGCATTGACCTTCCGGCGGCTCCGCGACGAAGCGACCGGCGCGGACCGCTTTGAGCCCTCGCTGAGCTTGGCGATGGCCGGTTGTTGGCTCAAGGCGGGGATGGCGGAGGCCGCCCGCGACGCGCTCGACTCGCTCCGTAGCCGCTACACTGCCGGCAGCGTGAAGATTGAGGGGCGCCAGGTCGCCCTGTTCCAGCAACCGGATGACTCGGTCGATTGGCTCGCCGCGCTGCTCGGCGAACCGCTGGCGATCAGCGCCGGCGGGCCGCGAGACTGGGCGATGCGTCGCGGCGGGCCGCAGCGAAATGCCTGCACGAGCGGGGGCCCGCCGCTGTTGAACGTTCGTTGGCGCGTTCCCACGACCGACCAGCCGGAGGTCGAGCAGATGATCCGCGCTCTCCAGCAGCAGCAGGAGGAACGCGAACTGGCCTTGCTGCCCGGCCTGCATCCGCTGGTGGTCGGCAACGTGGTCTTGATGCGGACGGCGACGAACCTGCTGGCCGTGGATTTCGAGTCGGGCAAGCGGCTCTGGGAAGTTCCCGCCGATGATCCGTTCGACGCGACCCTGAATCCGCCGCCCGAGGGCCGCTTCGCGCTCCAGGGCAATCTGACCGCGGGACTGCGGCTGCGATTGTGGGCCGACGCAACGTATGGGACGCTGGCCAGCGACGGGCAACTGGTGTTCGCCGTCGAGGACCTGCAACTGCCCAGCATGCCGAGCCACGCCCGCGTGCTATTGGCGCCGGGACGGGTGACTTCTCCGCCGGGCTCGCCCACCGCCTACAACCGGCTGGCGGCCTACGACCTGCGGTCCGAGGGGAAGCTCCGCTGGCAGCTCGGCGGCGACCCGGTGCAGGGGCGGCTGCCGCTCGCCGGGGCCTTCTTCCTCGGCCCGCCCTTGCCGCTGTTGGGCGACCTGTACGCGATTGCCGAGATCGACGGCGAGGTTCGCCTCCTGGCGATCGACGCCGCCAGCGGCGGGCTGATCTGGCAGCAACAGCTGGCCGTGGTCGCACAGGGCGTGCTCCACGATGCACTCCGCCGGGTAACGGGCGTTTCCCCCTCCTATGCCGACGGCGTGCTCGTCTGCCCGACGTCGAACCGCTCGATCGTCGCGATCGAACTGACGACGCGGTCGCTGCTCTGGGGATACAGCTACGCCGAACAGGAATCGCAGAACCAGCGGGTGCCGAATCTCTTCGGCACGCTTCGCCGGCGCAACCCCAACCCGGAGCAGCGCTGGGTCGATTCGTCGCTGATCGCATCGGCGGGCCGAATCCTTGCCACGCCGGTCGATTCGGATCGGCTCCATTGCCTGGAGCTGCATACCGGGAGACTCCTCTGGGAGACGCCGCGCGACGACAAGCTGCTGGTGGCCGGCGTTCGTGGCGGGAGGGTCTTCCTCCTCGGCCACGGGGGGCTTTACGCGCTGGGAATCGACGACGGCAAGCCTGCCTGGAGCAGGCCGCTGGCGGCGTGCCCCGAGGGCTCCAGGCCGAGTGGTGAAGGGTTCTTCAGCGACACGCACTACTACCTTCCGCTCAACAGCGGCCGGATCATGGCGATCGAGCTGGCATCGGGCGAGGCCGCGCTGCTCGGCCGCTCCCGGCCCGGCCCGGTGCTGGGGAACCTGGTCTGCCACAGGGGGAGGGTCTTGTCGCAGCGGGCCGATCGGATCGAATCGTTCCACGAACTGGACTGGCTCCTCGGCGAGGTCGAGCGCCGGCTGGAGGCGGACGGCAACGATCCGCGGGCGTTGGCCCTCCGTGGCGAGGTCCTGTGGAACGATGGCCGTCTGGATGAAGCGGCCGATTGCCTGCGCCGGTCGTTGGCGGCGGCCGAGACGATCCACGCCCGATCGATGCTGCGCGGCGTGTTGTTCGCGGGGTTGGAGGCAGACTTTGCGCGTTACCGCGACTGCCAGGCGGAGGTTGCCGGGCTGATCGATTCGGATGAAGAGCGGGCGGCTTTCCATCGCCTGATGGGGCTCGGCTGGGAGGGGGCCGATCGCCCCGGCGAAGCCTTGGCGCACTACCGGCGGCTGGTCGCCCTCGACCGCACCGTGCCGATCTCCGTGCCGCTTGATGACAACCACCGCCTCCGGCAAGACCGCTGGATCCAGTTGCAGTTGCGCCAGTTGCACGCCGCGGCGCCGGCGGACGTGCGGGCCGAGTTGGCCGCCTGGTCGTCCGAGGAGCTCCGCCAGGCGCTGGAAAAACCCGGACCGGACGCGCTTGGCGAAGCCCTGGCTTACTTCGACGGCTTGCCGGAGTCCGCCGCGGCGCGCGGCGCGTGGGCGGAACGCCTGATCCAGAGCGGCCGCCTGGCCGATGCCGAACTGCTGCTGGCGCGGGAGGCCCGCTGCGATGATCCGCAGGCCGCCGCCGGCGCCTTGGCGCGCTGGGCGGCAATGCTCGCCGACGCCGGGCGCAGCGCCGACGCGGCGCTGATTGCCGGGCGATTGGAGGCCGATTTCGCATCCGTTCCCGTGTCCGCCGGGCAAACGGGCGACGCCTGGGTCCGCGCCTTCCGAGACAAGCAGGGCCCGTCAGCCAACGCGCGGCAAGCGGCGGCCTGGCCGCGGGGACGGGTCAAACACAGCAGCGGTCCGGCGGAGCCGCAGACGCTGCCGAGCTACGGGCGGTGGGTGATTCCGCAGCAGCAGAGCCGCGGGCCGTTCTTCGACGATCGGACGATCGAACTTCACCAGCAGCCCATGCGGTTGCTGGCGCGTGACGGCCTCGGGCGCCGCAAATGGGAGTTGCCCCTGGATGAGATCACCGATCAGGGCCAGCTCGCCCTGAGCCGGTCGCTGATCCGCATCGACGCCTGCGGGCATCTGCTGATCCTCTCGCTGGGCAACGCGATCGTGGCCCTCGACGCACTCGGGGCGGACGAGAAGACGCCCCCGAAGGTCGCCTGGCAGCAGCCGATCGAGGCCCTCGACGCGGAGACGCTGCGGCAGCAATTGTCGCAGCTCCAGTTGCAGAGTTCCCCCGGCTGGCTCGGGGCGCCGCGGCTGGGCGGCGCCGCCGGCTACTCCTTCGGCACGGCCGTCGTTCTCGGCGACGGGTTGATCTGCGTCAAGCGCTCCCGCGCTTGCGCGGCGCTCGATCCGGCCAGCGGCGAGGAGCTCTGGCGCCGCGAAAACATCTCGTCGCAGAGCACGGTTTTCGGCGACGACCAGTTCGTGCTGATCGCCCCCCCGCGCGCGACGACCGCGGCCGTTGTCCGAGCGGTTGACGGCAGGCAACTCGGCCGGTGCACGGTTCCACTGGAAGAGCAGCGCCTGGCGACCGTGGGCCGCCGCATCCTGACATGGCAAGGCAAGGGCCGCGGCTACGAACTGGCGATGATCGATCCCTGGAACGAGGGCAAGAGGCAGACGGTCTGGGGGCCGAAGCAGTTTGAGATCGATGCGCGGGTCCAGGTCGTCGATCACCAGGCGGTCGCCGTGTATTCAGGCGGCCGATTCACGATCTTCCGCCTCGGCGACGGCGAGCCGATCGTCGACGAGCAACTCGACGAGGATCGCGAGTTGACCGACATTCTTGTGCTCCGCCGCGGCGGCCGATACGTGGTGATTGCCAACAACGCGATCGGAAGACAAAACGCCGCGCGGCGCGTCTCGCAAGTTGCCGGGGTGATCGGGCGGCGGATCGGCCAGGCCAAGGTGTATGCTTTTGACGCCGGCGGCAAACGGCTGTGGGAACGGCCGCTTGCGGTGAGCGATCAGTACCTGCCGCTGGTCCAGCCGACAGCCGCGCCATGCCTGACGTTCGCGGCGATCGTGCAACAGTACGTGCCCAACCAGCAGAACCAGGCGCAGACACACGTCCTCTGCGTTGACGTTCGCACGGGAGCGAAGATCTTCGAAGACCGGTTCGGGGGCCCCAGCCACAGCTTCGATATCGTGGCCAATGCCGAGAATGCGACCGTTGTGATCTCGATGCAGCAGCGGACCTTGACGCTCCAGTTCACCGAGGAACCGCTCCCCGACCCGCAGGACGAGGAAGACAAGCAGGCCGATCCGAAGACTCCCGGTGGGATGCTCGAAGCGGTTTGGCGGGCGGTGCTGGAGGGCGCGGCGCGCGATCCGGCGGCGGCCGGCGGAGACGGCGCCCTGCGGAGAGCAGACGATCGCGGCCGGGCGCCCCAGGCGAACGCCCCGGAGACGAACGAGCAGACGAAGTCGGCGCCCGCGAACCAAGATGGATTGCTGCGATCCGGCTTGGGAACACCGGCGGGCCTGGACGAGCCCAAGAGGCTCGCCCCCCCTCAACCCCTCGCGCCGGCGATCCGCGGGCAGATTCCGCCTGGCGGGAAGAATCCCGGCCAAGGAGGGGGGTAAGCGGCGCAGTCCGCGGGCGGTTCGGTCCTGACAGACATTCCCAACCGACCTGCCCCCCCAGCCAGTCTGGTATCCTGCCACCAGCACGCCGCTTGGGCGGGAACCGCGCACCTTTGTGCGCTGGGCAACGTACAATTGCAGAACCCTTCACATGCCGATCGAAGGATCGCGGCGATGGCAATCCGACTTGTTCACACGGCACCGATAGTGTTGGCCGCGGCGATGCTCGCGACGCCTGGGGCCCGGGCTGCCGATCCCGAGGTCCGGCGGACGATCGATCGCGGGCTGGAATGGCTGGCGTCGCAACAGTCGCGACTCGGCCACTGGTCGGCGGCCAGCAACCGGTATCCGACGGCGATGACGGCCATGGCCGGCCTGACCCTGCTCTGCGAGGGTTCGACAACCACGCAAGGCAGGTACGCGGGGAACATACGCCGGGCGGTCGACTACCTGGCCGGCCGGAGCCGCGCCAACGGCCTGATCGGCGAGCCCGATCAAGACGACCGGTACACCTACGGTCACGGGTTCTCGATGTTGTTCCTTTCCCAGGTTCTTGGCGAGGAAGAGGACGCCCTGCGGCGGCAGAACCTCGTCGACGTGCTCAGCCGCGCGGTCATCTTCACGGGCCGCGCGCAGACCGACGCGGGCGGCTGGGGCTATGTGAGCGCCCAGGACGGGCAGGGTTTTGACGAAGGTTCGACGACGATCACCCAGGTGCAGGGTCTGCGCGGTTGCCGCAACGCCGGGATTCCCGTCCCCGCGGAAATCATCGAGAAGGCGATCAAGTATATCCAGGACTGCTCGCTCGACGGCGGAGCGGGCGGAGTACAGTACAACTCGAAAGGGGGCGGCGGCCGCCCGGCGATCAGCGCCGCGGCGATCGCCTGCCTTTTCAATGCCGGGCAGTACGACAGCCAATACGTGCCCAAACTCCAGGAATACTGCCGGAAGAACCTGGCGAGCATTTCGAATCGCGGCTTCGGCCACTGGCATTACGCCCACTATTATTATGCCCAGGTCCAGTACCGCGAGGGCGGCAAGACTTGGGAGGATTACCGCGACCGGGTGTTCGACCGGATCGTGAGCGAGGCCAACCCCGACGGCTCCTGGAGCCAGGGCTATATCGGGCCCGTCTACACGACGGCGATCAACCTGACGATCCTTCAATTGGAGACCGCGGCGCTGCCGATCTACCAGCGCTGAACGAGTCACAGAGTGCGAGGCAACTTGAATGAGCGATTCCCGCGTTTCCCACCCGGGCGACACCGCCATGCCGGGCGCGCAAGCCGAGCCGTGCGGCGTGGACTCCTGGGCGATCGAGCGGCTCGGCGCCGCCCGCCGCAAGATCATGCAGCAGCTCTCCCGCGTGATTGTCGGCCAGCAACAGGTCATCGACGAGCTGCTGATCTCCCTGTTCAGCCGCGGCCACTGCCTGCTGGAGGGCGTGCCCGGGCTGGCCAAGACGTTGATCGTCAGCACGCTGGCCGAGACGCTGAACCTCTCCTTCAGCCGCATCCAGTTCACGCCGGACTTGATGCCCGCCGATATCACGGGAACGGACATCATCGAGGAGAACAAGGCGACCGGTTCCCGCGATTACCGCTTCCTGGAAGGGCCGCTGTTTTCCAACGTCGTCCTGGCCGACGAAATCAACCGCACGCCGCCGAAGACGCAAGCCGCCCTGCTGGAGGCGATGCAGGAGCGGCAAGTCACCGTCGGCCGGGTCCGCCACCGGCTTGCCGACCCGTTCTTCGTCCTGGCGACGCAGAACCCGATCGAGCAGGAGGGGACCTACCCGCTGCCCGAAGCGCAGCAGGATCGGTTCATGTTCAAGGTCTTCGTCCGCTACCCCAGCTTCGACGAGGAGTTCGAGGTCGCACGGCGAACGACGGCCGCCGTCGAGCAGAACGTCGAGCCGGTGCTCACCGGCGACGAGATTCTCCAGCTGCAACAGATCGTCCGGCAGGTGCCCGTCTCCGATCACCTGATCCGCTACGCCTTGGCGCTGATCAGGCAGACGCGGGTGGACCAGCCGGGCGCGCCGGAGGTGGTCCGCGAGACGATCGCCTGGGGCGCGGGGCCGCGGGCCGTTCAATACTTGATCCTGGGGGCAAAGGCCCGCGCGCTGTTGGACGGCCGCCCCCACGTCAACGAGCGTGATCTGGCGGCCCTGCTCAAACCGGTGCTCCGCCACCGGCTGGTGCTCAGTTTCACCGCCGAGAGCGAGGGCGTGACCGCCGACTCGGTGATCGACAAGATTCTGGAAATGACCCCGTCGAAACAGGACGAGCTGATCAACGATGCCCGATTCCAGACGATTTTTGCATCCTGAGGCGATCAAGCGGATCGCGCGGCTGGACCTCCGCGCGCGCCAGATCGTCGAGGGATTCCTGGCGGGCATGCACCGCAGCCCCTCGTTCGGCCAGTCCGTCGAATTCCTCCAGCACCGCCAATACACCGCCGGCGACGATCCCCGCTACGTCGACTGGAAGGTCTGGGCGAAGCAGGACCGCCTCTACGTCAAGCGCTTTGAAGAAGACACGAATCTCCGCTGCACGCTCCTGGTCGACGTCTCGGCCAGCATGCGGTACGGCTCGGCGGCGATGGACAAGTACGAGTACGGCTGCACGGTCGCCGCCTCGCTGGCCTACCTCGTGCTCCGCCAGCAGGATGCGGTCGGCTGCGTGGCCTTCGACGAGCAGGCGCGGACCGTCGTCCCCCAGCGGACGCGGCGGAGCCACCTGGAGTCGATTCTCCAGGCGCTCGACGTCTCCGCGCCCGCCAACAAGACCGACCTCTATCCCGTGCTCCACAAGGTGGCGGAGACCTACCCGCGGCGTGGGATGATGGTCCTCGTCTCGGACCTGCTGGCCGACCGGCCGCCGCTGTTTCGCGGGCTGCGGCTGCTCCGCAGGCGGGGGCATGACGTGATGGTGTTTCACATTCTCGACGATGATGAACTGGACTTCCCTTTCGAGGGCCCGACGCGCTTCGAGTCTCTGGAGTCTTCTTCGGCTCTGAGCTGCAACCCGCGGGCGCTTCGCCGGGGTTACCTGGCCGCGATCGGAGACTACCTGGAAGAAGTCCGCCGGGGGTGCGTGCGCCATGGCATCGACTACGCCCTGCTCCGCACGAGCCGGCCCCTGGACGCCGCCCTGGCGGCCTTTTTGAGCAGCCGCCTGGGCATGCATCACCGCAATTGACCCGCTGCCGGCCGTTTTGTTTTGGAACCTGATCCGCCGAGCGGATTGCTCGGCGCGACGATCGCCCGATTCGAATCCATGCCCACGTTTGCCCATCCAGCCCTGCTTTGGGGATTGCTGATCGCCGGCCTGCCCGTGTTGATCCACCTGATCAACATGTTCCGCCACCAGCGCGTCCGCTGGGCGGCGATGGAGTTTCTGCTCGCCAGCCAGCGGCGTAACCGCACGTGGGTCTTGTTGAAACAACTGCTGCTGTTGTTGCTGCGCGTCGGCGCGGTGGCGGCGGTGGTCCTGATGCTCGCCCAGCCCTACCTGCCTTCACGCTGGGGCGGCGTGCTCGACCGGCGAACCATCCACCACATCGTGCTCCTGGACGACAGTTACTCGATGACCGATCGCTGGGCGGAGACGACAGCTTTCGACGAGGCGAAGGCGACGGTCGAGCGGATCGCCGAGGACGCCGCGCGGCAGGCCCGCAGGCAGAGCTTCAGCCTGCTGCGATTTTCCCAGGCCGGCGGCGCGGACGGCGGGGCCAGGCCCGACGTGCTCAACGAGCCGATCGGCGGCGGCTTTCCCGAGCAACTGGCCGGACTGTTGCGGAAGTTGGCGGCCTCGGAGACGGCGGTCGGACCGCGCGCCGCCCTGGAAGCGGTCGAGAACGTGTTCGTCCGCGATCCGTCCGAGCAGCGCGTCGTCTACCTGCTGACCGACTTCCGCGCCCGCCAGTGGCGCGACCCGGCGGAACTCGTGCCGGCGCTGGAACGGATATCCCGCTCCGGCACGGCGCTGCACTTGGTGGCCTGCGTCGACCGCGTCCGGGCGAACGTCTCCCTTGCCGGGCTTGCGCCGACCGAGGGGACGCTGGCGGCGAATGTCCCCTTTTTCATGGAAGTCAAGGTCGCCAACCATTCCGACGCCGCGCTGAACGACGTGCTGGTGATGATCGAGGCCGACGGGAACCCCAGGCCGGCGCTGCGGATCCCGGCGATTCCACCGGGGGAGACCGTCGCCGAACGATTCCCGCTGCGGTTTCCCACCGCCGGCGAGCACCTCGTCGCGGCCAGGCTGGAATCCGACGCCGTGGCACTCGACAACCTCCGCTACGCGGTCGTCGACTTGCCGGCCGATCTGCCGGTGCTGTTGATCGACGGGTCGCTGGATTCGGGCGATGCCGTTTACCTTGCCGCCGCGCTTCAGCCGGGCGGGCCGGTGGCGACGGGAATCACGGCGCGGATCGAACGGCCACGCTACCTCAGTCAGAACCCGCTCGGCGAGTTTCGCGCGATCTACCTGCTCAACCTCGAGCGGCTCGACGACTCGGCGATCGAGGCCCTCGAGCAGTACGCGTCCGAGGGCGGGGGCGTCGCGATGTTCCTCGGGCCGGCGTGCACGCCGGCGTTCTACAACGAGCGGCTCTACCGCGGCGGCCGGGGGCTGTTCCCCCTGCCGCTGGCGGGCCAGGAGGCGTTGCCGGTCGACCGCCTGGAGAAAGCGCCCGACATCGAGGCCAGCGACCACCCGATATTGCGGGTTTTTTCCGGCGATCGGAACAGCTTTCTCTCGCTGGTGGCGATCGATCGCTACTTCTCCGTCCCCGAGAACCTGCCCGCCGAGGCGCACCCGAGCGTCGCCGTGATTGCCCGCTTGCGCAACGGGGCCGCGCTGGCGCTGGAGCGGCGATTTGGCAAAGGCAAGGTGGTCGTGTTCTTGACCACGGCTGGCCCCGCGTGGAACAACTGGGCGAGGGGCAACCCGAGCTACGTGGTCGCGATGCTGGAGCTTCAAGCCTACCTGGCCGGCGCTGCCGAGGCGTTTGCATCCCACCTGGTCGGCGACGCGTTGACCGTGCCGCTGGATCCTGAGCGATTCCACCCGCAAGTCCGCTGGATTCCGCCCGAAGCCAGCCTCTCGCAAGCCGCCACGTCGGAGGCCGCCCGGTTGGCGGACGGCCGCTTCGCGGCGACGTTTTCCGCGCCCGGCTCCGGGATCTACCGCGCCGAGTTGTCGGGCAAGGATGGGAGCCGGCAGGCGCGGCGGCTGGCCGTCAACGTCGATCCGCGGGAGGGCGATCTGGACATCGTCGAGCCGGTCCGCCTGGCCGAGGCGCTCGCAGGGGTCGATTTCCGCTACCAGCCGGCGGCTACGCTGCAATACGCCGGAGAAGAGGTCTCCGGCGCGAGCCTGGCCGAACCCCTCCTGCTGTTCCTGCTGGTCCTCTTGCTGGCCGAACAGATCGTCGCCTACTGGGTCGGCGATCACCCCCGCGACGCGATCGGCAAAGGAGGCGCGGGATGAACGAGTGGCTGCTCCTCGCCGTGGCCCAAGGAGCCGTGCGGAGGATGTTCGAGTTCGGCAGAATCCGCACCAACGGCGACTGGATCCTGCCGATCGTCGCCTGCCTGGCGATCCTGGTCTTCGTCCGCGCGATCTACCGCCGCGACGCCGGGCGGAAGTCGCGGCGTTTCAGGCTTGCGCTGACCGCGCTGCGGAGCCTCGCCTTCCTGATGCTCCTATCTTTCTACCTCCAGCCGCAATGGCGATCGGAACGGGAGGTGCCCCGCAACTCCACGGCCCTCGTGCTGGTCGACACGAGTTCCAGCATGGGTTTGGCGGATGTGCAGGCAGACACCGCGGCGGCGGCCACGCGACTCCACCACGTGGGAGCCGCGCTCGACGATTCCGGTTTCCTCGCGTCGCTCCGGGCGACGCACGACACGGCCGTTCACCGCTTCGACGCGGAACTCGAACAGCTTGCCTCGTTGCCCAAGTCAACCGGCGAAGGCCCGGGCGGCGAATTGCTCGACGGCGCGCCGCGGAGCGGCAAGTGGGCCCAGCGCCTGCGGCCGACCGGCCGCGAGACGCGGCTCGGGCAGGCCCTGGTCGAGCTAATCCGGCAGCGGGAGGCCGAGCCGGTGGCGGGAATCGTGGTGCTTTCCGATGGCGGACAGAATGCCGGCGTTTTGCCGCAAGCGGCGGTTGAAATGGCCAGGCAGGCCGGCTTGCCGATCTACACGGTTGGCCTCGGGGCGACCGAGCAGCCGGTCAACGTCCGCGTCTACCGGATCGAGGCGGTTCCCCGCGCCTTTCCGGGCGATCCGCTGACCGTCACCGGCTTGATTCAGACCCAGGGCGGCGGCGATCCGTTGGCCGGCCGCTCGATGACGGTGGAACTGCTCCAGCGGCCGGGCGGACGCGACGCGCCGGGCTCGCCGCCGGGCAGCGGCGCGGTGGTCGGCAGCCAGAGAGTGATCCTCGGCCGCGACGGCGATTCGGTTCCGGTGAAATTCGAAGTCATCCCCGGCGAGACCGGCCTGCGGACTCTCTGCCTGCGGATTCGGCCGCCGGCCGACGATCGCCACAGCGACGATGATTTTCTGGAGACCGAGGTCGAGGTCGTCGACCGGAAGGATCGCGTCCTGCTGTTCGCCGGCGGACCGACGCGGGACTACCAGTTCCTGCGGACCCAGTTGTTCCGCGACGCGTCGATGTCGGTCGACATCTGCCTGCAAACGGCCCAGCCGGGAATTTCGCAGGAAGCCGACAAGATACTCGACGCATTTCCAGCCACCCGGGAGGAGATGTTTGCCTACGACTGTGTGGTCGCCTTTGACCCCGATTGGCAAGCCCTCAGCCCCGCCGAGGTGGAACTCGTGGAATCCTGGGTGGCTGAACAGGGGGGGGGCTTGCTTGCGGTGGCCGGACCCGTGCACACCGGCGAGCCGGTCGGCGGTTGGGTCCATGACCCGGCGCTGGGCAAGATCCGGTCGCTCTATCCGGTCGAATTCCCCCGCCAGTTGGCGGTCTGGGACGCGGAGACGCAGACGGCCGAAGAGCCCTGGCCGCTGGATTTCACTCGCGAGGGGCTGGAGGCGGAGTTCCTCTGGCTGGCCGACACGGCCGCTGCCAATGCGCAAAGCTGGGCCTCGTTTCCGGGCGTCTACAGCCACCAGCCGGTCCGCGGTCCCAAGCCCGCGGCGACCGTCTATGCGCGCCTCTCCGACCCGCGGACCGGCCAGGCGGGAGAGCGGCCGGTCTTCCTCGCCGGCCAGTTCTACGGCTCGGGGCGCGTGCTTTACCTGGGAAGCGGCGAGCTCTGGCGCTTGCGGGCCCTGGATCCGGGCTATTTCGAACGGCTCACGACACGGTTGATCCGCCACGTGTCCCAAGGGCGGATGCTCCGCCAATCCAGCCGTGGCATGTTGCTGGTCGCCCAGGAGCGGCTTTCCGTGGGCAGCACATTGAGCATTCGCGGCCAGTTGACCGACGCACGGTTCGCGCCGCTCGATCTGCCGGAAGTCGAGTTGGAGGTCTACCCGCCAGACGGATCGGTGGAAACGATCGCGATGCAGCCCGACTCGGCGCGGCCGGGCGCCTACCTGGGCCAGCTGACGGTGCTCCAAGAGGGCGTCTACCGGCTGGAACTGCCCGTGCCCGACAGCCAGGAGCGGATCACCCGCCGGATTCGCGTCGATGTGCCCGATCTGGAAGGCCGGTCGCCGCAGCGCAACGAGCACCTGCTGCGGCTGCTGGCCGAGGAGACTGGCGGAAAATACTACGCCGACATCGATGCGGCCGTCGATGCGGAGAATCCGGCGGCCATCGTTCACCAATTGAAGGACTGCACCCGCACCCTGGTCCTGACCGCTGCCCCGGACCGGCTCTGGGCCGGCGACCGCCTGTGGTGGTTCTTGATCGGCCTGTGCGGCCTGCTGTGCCTCGAATGGCTGATCCGCCGTGTCGCCAGGCTGGCGTGACTCGGAAGGAGTGAACTGACCAGAAGACAGCCCTCGATTGCCATGACAACACCCGCCGCTCCAGTCCGACCCACTCCAGCCATCCGGGCGATGCTCCGCGCATTGCGGGGGCGGATTCGCTGCTTTGTCTGGGTTCGCGGGTTGGCCGTGGCGCTGGCGCTGGCCGGCGCCTGTTTCTGGCTCAGCCTGGCGGTCGACTGGTTTTTCGAACCGTCCGTCTCCGTCCGCCGGATGCTGCTGGCTTCCGCGGCGATCGGGCTGGCGCTGACGCTTTATCGGACGATTGGCCGGCGCGCCCTTGTGCCGCTTTCCGATGCGCGCATGGCCCTGTTGATTGAACGGCGATTCCCGCGTTTCGGCGACAGCCTGGTCACCGCTGTGGAGTTGACGGCCCGGCCGCCGGATGAAAACGACTGCCATCCGGCGCTGCTGGAGGCGACCTGCCGAGCCGCGGCCGAGCCGCTCGGCCAGGTCCGCCTGGGAAAGGTCCTCGACGGGCGATCTCTGCGCCGAGCGATTGCCGCCGCCGCGGCTGTCTGGCTGGCCACGGTTGCCTTCGCGGCGCTGGCGCCGGCGGCATTCGCCATCTGGCAGCGCCGCTGCCTGTTGCTCGGCGAGGAACTCTGGCCGCGAAAGACAGCGCTCTCGGTGGAGGGTTTTCCCGGCGGGGTGGCCAAGGTCGCCCGCGGGGCCGATTTCACGCTCGTCGCCAAGGCCGACATGCTCGCCGAGCAGGTTCCAGCCAGTGTCCGCGTGTTCTACCGGCCGGAAGGGTCCGGGCGGCTCCAGACAACGATGATCCGCCAGGGGCGGGCAATTGCCGGCCGCGATCGATACCAGCAGTATACGCACACATTCCGCGGGGTGATCCAGCCGATCGGAATCGAACTCAACGGCGGCGACGCGTGGATCGATGCCCTCCGCATCGAGGTCGTCGACACGCCGATCCTGGTCCGCCTGGAGATCGAATGCCGCTATCCGGCGTACATGGCGAGGCCGCCGCGGGTGTTTCCCGCCGCGGGCACGGTTCCGATTCCCCAGGGCGCCGAGGTGAGGCTCTTGGCCGAGAGCAACAAGCCTCTGGTCCGCGCGCAGATCGACGGGGGAGACGGCGCGGAGACGATTGCCGACGCCCGCCTGAAAGAACTCGCCGAGATCGTGGCCGCCCAGCGGAAGCTCGCCGCTTCGGCGGAAGATGGAGACCAGCCGCCGCGGCAAGCAGAACTTGCCGAGCGGCTCGCTCGGTGCGTCGATCCATTCCGCCGGCTGGCCGCCGAGCGTCCGGGAGACCTCTACTCCCAGGCGCTGGACGCATTGGCGGAGATCGGAGCGGAGATGCGCCGGCTCGACGAGGGCCGGGAGAGACGTTCGTCCGAGAGACTCCGCGGGCTGGCCGATCGGCTGGAGAGGGCGGCGGAGCCGATCGGCCGCTTGGTGAGTTTCACGCGTTTCCGCTATCGTTTGCAGCCCTTGAGCGAAGACCGGCGCCTGGCGATCGGCCTGCTGGACGTCGACGGCATCCGCAGCCCGGAGCCGATCCGGTTGCACCTCTCGGTCGTCGGCGACGAGCCGCCGCAGGTCGCCGTGCGGTTGCAGGGCATCGGCTCGGCGATCACCCCGCAGGCCCGACTCCCCTTCCAGGGGCGGATCAGCGACGATTACGGGCTGGACCGTGTCTGGCTCGAATACGTGGTCGAGGGGCGCGCGGCGCAGCAGGAGACGCTCCTGAAGGTCGAGGCCGCGGTCACTGAACAGTCCGTGGACGGCGCGCTCGACGTGCGCCCGCTCGGCCTGGAACCGGACCAGAAGATGCTGATCACCGTCAAGGCCGGCGACCGCTGCGACCTGGGCGAGGGTCCCAACGCCGGCACCGGGGATCGGTGGATGCTCGACGTGGTCTCCCCGGCGCAGCTGCGGGCGATGCTGGAAGCTCGGGAAATCGTCCTCCGGCAGCGTTTCGAGACGATCATCGAGGATGTTGCCCAGATCCGCGATACCCTCGCCCTGCTGATGTTCGACGGCGCCGGCAAGGCGGAAACCGACAGTCCGCCCGAGCGGCGGCAGACCGTCCGCCTGCTGCGGATCCAGCGCGCCCGCGGAAACGGCCAGAAAGACGCCCACGAGACGCTCGGTGTCGCCGAGGCCTTCGCCGATATCCGCCACGAACTGGTCAACAACCGCATTTACACGGAAGAGCTGCGGATTCGGATCGAGCAGGACATCGTGGCGCCGCTGGAGGACCTCGGCAATACCCAGTTCTTGGAATTGGACAGGCGGCTTGCCCTGCTGGAGAAAGCGGCCAACAATTCGGATGAGGCCCCGGCCCTGCGGGACAGCGCCGTCCAGCAGGTCGACCTGATTCTCCGCTCGATGCGCGGGGTGCTCGCGCGGATCGCCGAGTTGGAGGATTTTAACGAGGCGGTTGAATTGCTACGATCGATTATTGGCGAGCAGGAGGATTTGCGGCGGCAGACGCTCGAACGCCGCAAGGGCAGGCTCCGCCAACTCCTGGAGAAGTAGCCGTGTCCTGGCCTGGTCCGAAACACGAACGTAATACTCAAACCGCCGCGCGGCTGGTTGCTGAGCCGTCGTGCGTGGAAGCGGATCGCGGTGCGCCGCACGAAAGGGGCCGCGGCGGGCCGGGAGACCCGTCCTACGCGGGGTGGGCGGGCCTTGTGCTGGTTTTGATTGCCGCTTGCTGCCAGCCGCTGCGGGGCGCGGATGCCCCGCCGGCCGCCGAAGACAAGCCGGCCGAAACCTCCGCCGCCGAGCGCCCTGCCGGCGACCTGGCCGACTCCCAGCGGCAGATTGCCGAGAAGTACGAACGGCTGGAACAGATTCTCCTGCGGATGTCCGAGCTGACCGCCGGCGCGGATCCGCGCCGCGCGGCCCTGCTCAAAAAGGCGGTTGCCGAGAGCAAGCAGCGGATGATCGGCGTGCAACTGAAGTCGCTCGTCGACCTTCTGGCCAAGGACCAGCTCTCGCCGGCGATCGAGGGCCAGGAGAGTGTCGACGCCGATTTGCACGAATTGCTCGAACTCCTGTTGACCGAGAACCGCTCGAAGCGGATCGAGTCGGAGAAGGCGAGAATCCGCCAATACCTCAAGCAGCTCAACGAGATCATCAATCGGCAGAAGGACCTGCAAGCCCGCACCAGCGGCGGCGCCGGCCAGGACAGGTCGCTGTCGCAAGAGCAGGGCGAACTGGGGGGGCGGACCGGCGGGCTGGCCGAGAAGATTCGCCGCAACGAGGAGGCGGAAGCCGAACCGGGCGGAGAAGACGACGAGCCGCCGAAGACAGAACCGGACAACACCGATGGGGAACAGCCGGAGGGATTGCCCCAGGATGCGGCGCCGGGCGCGGCACAGCCCGGCGACGGCACCGGGGAGAAAAGCCCTTCGCAGGGCGGCTCGGCGAAAACGCCCGCAGAGAGCCCGCCGAGGCAGCCCGGCGACGGCCCGGCCCAACCACCCTCAACACCTTCAAGCCAACCCCGGGGCAACAGCGGCCAGCAGCCGGGCGACCCTCCGCAGCCGGGCAACGGCCACCCGGCGCGCCAGCGGCTGGAGGACGCCCGGCGACGCATGGAGGAAGCAGGCAAGAGACTCGAACAGGCCGAGCGGGAGGGGGCCGCCGGCGAGCAGGAAGAGGCGATCCGCCAGCTCCAGCAGGCCAAGGCGGAACTCGAAGACATCCTCCGCCAGCTTCGCGAAGAGGAAATCGAGCAGATGCTTGTCGCGCTCGAAGCCCGCCTGGTCCAAATGCTGCATCTGCAGCGCGAGGTGCATGAAGGCACCCAGCGGCTCGACAAGGCATCTTCCGGCGGGCTCTCGCACGAGCAGGAGATCGAGGCCGGCAGGCTCAGCAGCCGCGAGGCGGAGATCGTGGCCGAGGCCGACAAGACGCTCTTGCTCCTCAGGGAAGACGCCACCGCCGTCGCCTTTCCCGAGGCCCTCGCGCAGGCGCGGGACGACATGCGGCAGGTGGCCGGCCGCCTCGCCGCCGCCAAGACCGACCCGATCACGTTATCGCTCGAAGAGGAGATCATTGCCGCCTTGGAGGACATGGTCGACGCCGTTCGCAAGGCCATCGAGGACGCCGAGCAGCGCCGTTCGGAATCGGCCTCCGGCGGTGGCGGCGCGGCGCAGCCGCCCCCGCTGGTCGATCTCCTCTCCGAGTTGCAGATGATCCGCGCGCTGCAGATGCGGGTCAACGCGCGAACCGACCGCTACGCGGGCATGATCACCGGCAGCCAGGCCGAGAGCGCGGAACTGCTCGAAGCGCTCCGCAAGCTGGCCGACCGGCAGGAGCGGATTTACCAGGTCACGCGGGACCTGGAGACTGGTAGGAACCGATGAACTTCACGGCACGCACCCTGTTGGCGATCTGCTTCGCCGCGGCGCTCGCCGGCAACACGCCGGCCGGCGCCCCGCTTGCCGATCCACTGGCCGGCCGGCCGTCGTGGAAGCCGGCGGAGTGGACGGACCTCCGCGCCCAGGTCCTCGAGTGGCTCGGCCGGCAGCAGGCCGCCGAGTCGCCGCGGAACGAGGTGCTACAGAAATGGCCCGAAGCCGGCTCCGGCGAGACCCCCGACCTCCTGACGCTTCTTGTGGAGACGTTTGCCCTGGTCGACCAGGACATTCGGGCGCTGGTCGGCGCGCTGGCCGCCGCCCAGCCTGGGCATTTTCCCGATACCGCCTGCCTCCGCGACGAGAGCCGCCCTCCGCTGGTCCGCAACAACTGCCGCCTCTACGTCGGCCGCTGGGCCGCACAGCACGAATTCTACGACGAGGCCTCCGCGCTCGTCGACGACCTGCGCCCCGAGGAAACCGCCGATCCGGCGACGCTCCTGTTCTACCAGGCGATTGTCCGGCAGCGGCTGTTGAAGAAGGCGGAAGGCCTCAAGGCCGTCGACGAGCTGCTCCGCGGCGAAGCGAACTGCCCGCGGCGCTATGCGGCGGTCGCCCGGCTGTTGCGCGGCGACCTCGAGCAGCTCGAAGACGATTCCCTCGATCACATCGCGCGGCGGATGGACGACGTCCGCCGCCGGCTCTCCCTGGGCCGGGCGGATCAGCAGGTTCGCAAGGTCGAAGTCGGCGTGATCGAATCGCTCGACAAACTCATCGAGGAGCTCAAGCAGCGGCAACAGCAGGCCGATCCGCAGGCAGGGGCCCCGAGCGGCAGCCAATCGATTCGCCCCGCCGACGAGAGCCGGATTCTGCCCGGCCGGGGGCCCGGCGAGGTGACCAAGAAGAGCATCGGCACGAAGAGCGGCTGGGGCGATCTTCCGCCCAAACAGCGGGAGGCGGCCCTCCAGCAGATCGGCCGCGAATTCCCCGCCCATTACCGCGACGCGGTCGAGCAATACTTCCGCCGGCTTGCCGGTTCCGATAAGGACGAGAAATGAACCTCCTGCTTGCGATCACATCGGCATGGCTCCTGGCGGCCGATCCGGCGGTCTTCCACGCCCGCACGGTCGACGGCCGCCAGTTCCGCGGCGTTCTTGCCGATTGGAGCGGCGAAGCGCTGACGCTCGATTCCGGCGAGGGCCGCCAGACCGTCTCCTTGTCCGAGCTGACCGAACTGGCGGCCGCGGCCGCCGGCGAGCCGGCCGGCGATGATCAGGCGATCCGCGTCGCGCTGGTCGACGGGTCGATCGTCGCGGCCGGTTCGTTTGCGATCGGCGCCGAGTTCGCCGCGGTTCATGCCTTGGGCTCCCGCCAGTTCGAGCTGCCGGCAGCCGCGGTCGAACACGTCCGTTTCCGCCCGATCGCGCCCCCCTTGGAAAAACAATGGCAGGCAATTCTGCGGGCGGAAACCGACCAGGACATGCTTGTCCTCGGCAAGGAGCACGCGCTGGACTATCTTCGCGGCGTCGTCCGCTCGGTCGACGATCAGACGATCGAGTTCCAGGTGGAGGGTGAAACCCTTCCCGTCAAACGCGACAAGGTGGCGGCGATCCGGTTCTACCGGCCTGCCCGGCCCGCTTCGGGCGCCGTGTTGGCGCGGCTCCACGATGCGAAGGGTTCGCTCTGGGCGGTGCATTCGGCGCGTCTCTCCGCTGGGCGCCTGGATTGCCGGACGCCGGCCGGGCTGGCGTTCGAGATTCCGTTGGAGTCGATCTGCCGGATCGAATTTGCCGCCGAGATGCTGGTTTACTTGAGCGATCTGGAGCCGCATTCGCACACCTGGACCCCGTATTTCGGGATGGCCGCCGAGATGCCGGCGCTGGCCAGGTTTTTCCGACCGCGGAGGAATACCACGCTCTATTCCGCGCCGCTTGTGCTCGACGGCGTCGAGCACCGGCACGGCCTGGCGCTCCACAGCCGCACCGAGCTCACCTACCGGCTCGGCGAGCCGTTCCGCCGGCTACAGGCCCTGGCCGGCATCGACGACCGCCTCCGGCCGCGGGGGAGCGTACACCTGGAGATTCTCGGCGATGGCCGCGTTCTTTTCGCGGGCGACGTGCTGGGGACCGAGCCGGCCCGCCCGATCGAGGCCGACCTGGCGGGCGTCGTCGAACTGAAAATCCTCGTGGATTTCGGCGCGGACCTGGATATCGGCGACCACTTGATCCTGGCGGAGGCGAAACTACTGAAATGACCTCCATGCTGCGCGCCATCTTCGTGCTGGCCTGGTTCCCGGCGGCGGCGACGGCCCTGGCCGTCGACTCCACGGTCCTTCAGGCCCAGGCCGACCGGATTGCTGTCATCGAGCGGGCCAAACGGTCGGTCGTGGCGATCTTCGCCTCGCAGGGCGAGGGGGGCGGCTCCGGCGTGATCATCTCCGCGGACGGCTACGCACTGACGAATTTCCACGTCGCCCGGCCCTGCGGCAAGGCGATGCTCGGCGGCCTTTCCGACGGCCGGGTTTACGACGCGGTGATTGTCGGCATGGACCCGGTGGGCGACGTGGCGCTCGTCAAGCTCCTTGGCCGCGACGATTTCCCGGCCGCCCCGCTCGGCGACAGCGACGCGGTGGCGGTCGGCGACTGGGCCTACGTGATGGGAAATCCCTTCTTGCTGTCCGCCGATTTTCAACCCACCGTGACCTACGGCGTGATCTCCGGGGTCCACCGCTACCAGTTCCCCTCCGGCACACTCCTGGAGTACGCCGACTGCATCCAGACCGACGCCTCGATCAATCCGGGCAACTCGGGCGGGCCGCTGTTTGACGCCGCGGGCCGGCTGATCGGCGTTGTCGGCCGCGGTTCGTTCGAGAAGCGGGGCCGCGTCAACGTGGGGGCGGGCTATGCGATCTCGATCAACCAGGTGAAGAACTTCCTCGGCCACCTGAAAAGCGGCCGAGTCGTCGATCATGCGACCCTGGGGGCGACTGTGGCCTTCGACGCGGACGGCCGCGTGGTCGTCAGCAACATCCTCGAATCGTCCGATGCCTACCGCCGCGGCCTCCGCTACGACGACGAGATCGTCGCGCTCGGCGGCCGGCCGATCCAGACGCCCAACGGCTTCAAGAACGTCCTGGGGATCTACCCGAAGGGGTGGCGGATTCCACTCGCCTTCCGCCGCGATGGGCAGCGCCGCGACGTGCTCGTCCGACTCTCCGGCGTTCACTCCGAAGGCGAACTGATCGAGAGACTCGCCAGGTCCTTCGAGGACCCCATGCCGATCCCCAAGCGCGGGGAAGAGCCGAGGCGGAAGACTCCGGGCGGCGAACAAGGAGAGGAAACGCCCGAGATGCCGGAACCCCCGCCTGGCACACACGCGCCCCCGGCGGAGGCGGCGATGCCCGAGATTGTGCAAAAACACTATGAGGACCGGCACGGGTACGCCAATTACCACTTCAACCGCCTCAACCGCCAGCGCGTGCTCGCCGCGTGGCGCGGAGGGAACAAGCCCGGCCGCGGAGATCGACCGTGGATTCTCTCCGGCCAGACGGCCTCCGGCGGGCCGTTCCGCCTGGAATTGACCGGCACGGGAGTCCTGCTGGAACTGGCGGGCGGGCGCCTCGAGTGGACGGCGAGCGGCGACTTCGGGCATCCGGTCCCGCCCGAGGGCAGCGGCGGGATGCTGCCGGCTCTCTACCTCTGGCGCCAATTGGCGGCCGCCGGACCCGACCAGTCCGGCAGGCTCGACTACCTGGGGACGATCCCCGCCGGCGGCGCCGGGGCTCCCGCCGACGTGCTTTCCTGGCTGCGGGACGGGGTCGAGACCTGGTTCTATTTCGACGCCGCGGGGCGGCTGGTCGCCCTGGAAATGTGGCCCGATCCGGCCGCCGACCCGTGCGAGATCCGCTTCGCCGCATACGGCGCCCAGCAGGGCCCGATCCCGGGGCGAATCGAGGTCCATCACGGCGACGAGATGTTCGCGGCCTTCTCGGTTGAGCAATCCTCCACGCAATAGGCGGCAGATTCCCGCTCGCAGTTCATCGATGAACGCCATTCCCACTCCAATACGAACCGCCCTGATGATCGCCGCCGCGCTGGCCGCCGGCTCTGCGCCGGCCGCGGCCGGGGCGGAATCGGAGACCGGCGAGCGTCTCGCAAAGGTGCAGGCGGCCGTCGTCAAGATCTTCGGCGCGGGGGGCTTTCGCGGGTTGGAGGCCTACCAGACGGGGCTGCTGATTTCGCCGGACGGCCATGTCCTGACCATGATGAGCCCCGTGCTCGATACGCCGGCCTTGAAGGTGGTTCTCGACGACGGCCGCCGGTTGGATGGAAAACTGCTGGGCGCCGACGCGCGGCTCGACGTCGCGGTGCTCCGCGTCGAGGCGGAGGGCCTGCCGTATATCGACCCGCTGTCGGCGGTCTCCGCGGAGGCGGGCACAAGGGTTTTCGCCTTGAGCAACCTGTTTGGGGTCGCGATCGGCAACGAGCCGGCGAGCGTCCAGCAGGGCGTGATCTCGATCGTCACCGATCTGGCCGCCCGGCAGGGCGCGTTCGATATTCCCTTCAGCGGGCGCGTCTATGTGCTCGACGCCGTGACGAGCAATCCCGGCTCGGCGGGCGGCGTGCTCGTGACCCGCGACGGCCGGCTCCTGGCGATCCTCGGCAAGGAACTGCGCAATCGCCGCAACAACACCTGGCTCAACTACGCGATCCCGATTGCCGAATTGCGCGCGGCGGTCGATGCGATCCTGGCCGGCGGCGTCGCGGCGGCGCCGGCCGAGCCGCCCGCAAAGGCCAAGGACCCCCTTTCGGCCGGCCTGGTCGGCCTGGTCTTGATTCCCGACATCCTGCCGCGGACCCCGCCCTACATCGATGCGGTGGTGGCGGGCTCGCCCGCTGCGCGGGCCGGCCTCCGCCCCGACGACCTGGTGGTGTCACTTGACGGCAGCCTGGTCTCCTCCTGCAAAGCGCTCGCCGAAGCCTTGGAGCATCGCGATCGGTTCGCAACGATTCGCCTGGGTGTT
>JAAYCB010000340.1 GCA_012744395.1 Pirellulaceae bacterium | reverse complement strand
TCGAGATCCGCGGCAGCCAGACCTCGTAGAGATAGCCGGTCGGATCGTCGATCAGGTGGTCGTATTCCTCCGGCCGCATCCAGGCCTTGTCTTCGGGCGGTTCGAGGTACTGGAACCCGCAATCCGGCCGCGAGTTGATTCCCGGAATTCCGTAGTACTTCAGCCCGAGCGCCTGAACCAGGCCGGTCCAGACATAGACCATGTTGCCCACCAGGGCATCGACGTCGAGGAGCCGGGCGGTCTTGCGGACGGCGGCGAATGCCTGTTCGAAATCGTGGGTCACCTGCATCACGTCGTGACCGGTCAGCTTGCCGCAGAATTCGGCCAGGAACGGCCGGATCGGCACGCGATCGGCCTTTGCGTTGCGCATTGCCGTCACGAAGCGATGCATGCGCTGGCGGTACAAGCGATCGAGGTCCTCGGCCGAACGGCTTTCGGGAGCGATGGGGGAACTGCTCACGATCTGTTCCTTCGCGTGGATTGGAGATTGCAGCGGGGGGCCCGCGGGGCGCCGAGCGCCGTGCCCGGGCGGGCCCGAGTCCCCTACAAAATACGAGGAAACCGGGCGCCTGTCCAGCAACAGGCCGCCCGGCCCCGTGGCCCGGTCTCTGCGAGCCCCGGACCGCTTGCGTCTCCAATCGCGGGGCAAGTCCGCGCTGCGCGAAGCGGATCGTCCGCACCTGGATGCAGCGCGGCGCGATCGGCCCCCCGGCGATCCGATGAAACCGGCTGCTCGGCGACGGCTGCATGAAACGCGGGAAGCCTTCACCCGGCAGCGGGCAAACCCGTTCGCCCGCCCCGGCGCGGCGCTTAGACCTGCCCGAGCAAGACCACGTAGTTCTTGCCGTATTTTTTCGCGCACTTCGGGCACGTTGTGTAGTAGAAGAGCAGCCGCTTCAAGCGTTTGTTCTTCGACTCGACGTATTTGCCCATCTCGCAGATCCAGCGGCGGATGTCCTTGTACGGTCCCTCGAACACCTTGGCGAGAAAGGTACCCGAGAGGGTCGCCATCGAGGCGCCCGGCACCTCCTTTGAGACGGCGATGTAGACGTCGGCCCCCCAGAGGGAATTCTCATCGCAGACGACGATCGGCTCATCGGCAAGGGCCTCGGCGGCCTCGATCCGACCGATGTTTCGCTTCATCACGGAGCGGAAGTTGAGCGGGATGTGAAGAAAACTGCGGACCCGATCCTTCACGAACGGCTTGTCGCGCCAGACAAGCTCCTTGTCATTCCACGGTTCGGGATCGAACGGTGGGCAACAGGTCGGTGTTTCGGTTGCCATTGTCGCGTCTCCAACCGAACGGGGTGTCAAGCGAAGCAGTCCGCCCGGGGTGCATGGCAGGCCCCCCCAGGGGTTTGCCGTCGAGCGGTTTCGGCGGCCGAGACAGCCCAGTCCATGACCGCCCGGATTCGGGCCGCGCGCCTGCTGGGGTGGGCGCTTCTCCTGGCGGGGCGGATTCCGCCCGCGCGGACTGCGTCGAACATGGCCGCCACGTTTTCCGGCGGCACGTCGGCCAGTATATGGTGGACCGGCTGGAAAACAAATCCTCCGCCGGGCGCAGATCCGTCCGCCAGCCGGCGGAGGTTGTCGCGGACCTCGGCCGGCGTGCCGTCGGCGAACATTTGAAAACCGGTCAGGCGCCTGTCCGCCTGACGGGTCGATACATCGGCAGGTGCCGGTAATAGACTTGCAGGGTCATCAGGGCCATCGAGGTGGCATAGAGCCGCCCGCCACGGTGTCCCTGATCGGTTCCCTGGGGGCTCCAGCTTCCCGCCTTGTGGCCTGACTTTTCCTGGGTGCGGATGAGGTGTTCGCGGATGCGGTGATTCCAGAGGTCGAAGTTCGGCCCTTCCATATGGTGCAAGACCTGGGTGGCGTAATAGTAATAGTAGATCGCCCCGAGACTGCCGCCTTTTTCCGGAGGCAAGTTCTCCATCAGGTAGCTGGCTCCGACGACCAGGTCGGGTTCATCCTTGCGCCAGCCGAGATACTGGCGGGTCAGCAGCCCGGCCGCGGAAAGCGAGAGTCTGGGCTCCTGGCCGGGCAGGTAGGCGTATCGCGACATCTTCGCCGCTTCCGGCCCGGCGGCGCAGGAATTGACAAAACGCTCGGCGCGGACCAGCGGCGCCCGGTCGACCATGAGCCCGGCGAGCTGGGCGCTGCGGATCGCCAGGAAGACCCAACCGGTGACCGACATGTCGCCCTCCTGCCCCGAGCGGTACCGCCATCCGCCGCCCTGGTCGTGCTGCGCGGCCAGCAGGTACTTGATCGCCAGTTGCGCGTTGATCTGGAGCCGTTTGTCGCCCGACAGGCCAAAGGCCTCGCAGAAGGCGATCGTGCCGAGCGCATGCGCGTACATGTTCTCGTGAAAGCGGCCGTCTTTCTTATCCGTGCTTCGTGTCTGGTTCTTGGCCAGGAAGACCAATCCCTTTTCCACGACTTCCTTGTAGGTGGCCAACTCCGGCGGGCTGGCGGGGGCTCGATTGTGCGTAACGCCGGCCCCGAGAAACGGCAGGATGCCGAAGGCGGTCCCGGCCGGATCGTTGTCGTCCAGGTTTTCCTCGAACGGGATCTTGCAGTCGCAGCCTTCGATGCCGCGCGGATAATCCTTCAGCGACCAGCTTCCGTCGGGCTGCTGGTGGGCGGCCAGCCATTTCAGTCCGCGCATCACCGCCGCTTCCGATTCGGGCGTGCCGCCGTAGAAGTCCAGCAGGGCCTGCTTGCTTTCGGCCGTCAGCCGCCCGCCGATCGAACCCCGCCGCAGCAATGGGGCGATTTCCGGATTGCCGGTCACGCCGGGCGGCAGGTACATGTCATCGCCCTCCGAGATGCGGATCACGATTGGATCGGCGCCGCTGAGGTTCCCCGCCTTGGAAACGACTTGCGAAGAGGCGACGCGCTGCGCCGCGCCGGCGTCCGCGGCAATCTCCAGGACGGCCGTGGCCTGATCGTCGGCGACGCGTGCACGCTTGATCTGTACGCCGGCGGGCAAACCTGTCGCGGCCAGGTCGATCGCTCCCTTGTAGCTGCGGCGCTCGATCGGCATCTCCACCCGCTGGCTCTCTCCCGGCGCGATCGTGACCACGCGGAACGACTCGACGCGATAGGGCCGGCTTTCGATCTTCAGCGGAACCTCGGCCGCGACTTGCCGCCCGAACAGGGTCGCGGCGGCCAGAATCTTGTGCTCTCCGTCCGGCGCTCCGGCGTCGACCGCGATCTCCAGCTCGGTCTCGTCGGCCGTGTCGCCCACAGGCGCGACCTTGCAGGTGACCTTTGCCGGCACGTCTTCCGCCACCAGGTTCAAAGGCCCAGTGAAACCTCGGCGGTCCAGCTTCAAGCCAACCCGCGCAGCGGTGCCCGGCTGAAGGACGACCTCCGCGACCGGCTGAACGCTGGGGAGGTTGACCTTCGGCACGGAGACGCGCAGGGTGCGTTCCGCCTTGAGATCGCCGATCTTCGCAATCACCTGGAGCGGGGCGTCCAGCGCCTCTTCGCCGAGGCTCGCGGCGGCCGTCAACAGCAACTGCCCCTCGCTCTTGTCCGCGGCGATCGGATCCGCCGCCACCGCGATCCCCTCCGCCGCGCCCTCCACAATCACGTCGATGACTCCCTCGTTGCCGTTTCGCTCCAGTTTCAGTCCAACCGAGGCCTCCGCGCCGGGGTCAAGCGCGATCGGCTCGATCTCGGCCAGTTCGAGCGGCCGCGGTGCAGCGGGCGGCCGTGGAGGTGTCTTGGGGGACGGTTCAGCCGGCGTTTCGGCGACCGGGGGAGAGGGATCGCCGCAACCGCTGTTCAGCAAGAGGATCGGAACCAGAAAAGCCGACCAGACGACGCCAGACCCTTTCATGGCAGTGTTACCTCGCCAGTGCAGAAAAGAGTGAGGGTAAACAACGGCGCCGGCGATCTTACCCTCAATTACAATGCCGTGCAACACCCCCACAGGCGCGCAGCGGGAGGATCGGCAATTCTGGCGTTCGCCAAGCTTTTTCCCCCTGGATTTCGCTGAACAGGCGCCCTATCTTGGCCGGGCGCTGCTGAGCCCCACGCTGCTGACGACATCGACTGCGTTATCGATCCCGTCAACGCCGTCGATGTCCGCGAGCCGGTTCTGGAGAAGTTGCTTCATGTAGTATGTCGGCACCCGCCCCCGGAGCCGAAGCACGCCATCCTCGAAGACACACTCGACCTGGCCGAAATAGAAACCGTGGGGATGCTCCGCGGCCAGCCGCTTCCGCGCCGCGGTTTCGACCCGCTGGCGAAGATCCGCTTCTCTGAAGCGCAAAGACACTGCTCCCCGTTCCATCACTGTCCCCTCTGCTGGAAAGCCCGTGCAGCCGCGATCACCGGCTCATTTCGCACGTCGAAATCACCCCTGCCTGACTTCCGAGGAGACACCCAGTGCCCCCGATCTCCTCGCAGCGAATAGACCCGGCCTGACCCGCGTGCAATTCTATGATGGCCCAAGGTGTCGGACACCCACCGTGTGAGCGGGGCAAACAACGTCAAGCCCGCCGCTCATGAAATCCGCGGCCCCCTCTTTGTGCCTGAACCCGTCCACCCGCAAGGGCAGTTGCGGGTGGACCCGGCAGGACCTTGACCTGCGCCGCGCCGGTTTGATCGCGCCGCTCAACCGCCTGTCGCCGCGAAGGCCGAGGATTTGCCGCCGCCCAGCCGCCGCGGCGTGCCTTGCCGCGATCACTGGATATTCGCTATCCTGGCGGCTGCCCTGGATTGTCCTGCGGAATTGCCCCCGGCGTAAACGATCCTCGCTTCGGCTGCCATGACCCCCCAGAACGTCGACCGCCTGCTGAGAATCTACCGCGACGGGTTGCTGGAGGACACGCTCCCCTTCTGGATCGACCATGGCGTGGACCGCTTGCACGGGGGCATCATGACGTCGCTCGATCGCGACGGCACGGTGATCGACACGGACAAGGGCGTCTGGCAACAGGGCCGGTTTGCCTGGTTGATGGGGGAACTCTACAACCGCGTCGAACCGCGAAAGCAGTGGCTCGAGCTGGCGCTCGGCGGCATCCGCTTCATCGACGAGCATTGTTTTGACCCTTCCGACGGGCGGATGTGGTTTCACGTGACCCGCGACGGCCGCCCGATCCGCAAGCGCCGCTATGCCTTCTCCGAGAGTTTCGCGGCGATCGCCTATGGCGAGCTTGCCAAGGCGACCGGCGACGGGCGGTTTGCCGAGCAGGCGCGGGCGACCTTCGCGCGGTTTGTCGGCCACGATCTGGAGGCGGTGGGAGTCGAGCCGAAATTCACCGCCACGCGGCCCACCAAGAGCATCGCGATCCCGATGATCACGATCGCCACCGCCCAGGAACTGCGCGATTCGATTGGATTGGCCGGCGCCGAGGCGTGGATCGACCGCGGCATCGAGGCGATCCGCCGCGACCACGTCAAGGAGGATCTGCGTTGCGTGATGGAGACGGTCGCGCTGGACGGGTCGGTCCTCGACCACTTCGACGGCCGCACGCTCAATCCGGGCCACGCGATCGAGGCGGCGTGGTTCGTGATGCGCGAGGGCAAGCTGCGTGGCGATCGCGAGCTGGTGGATTTGGGCTGCCGGATGCTCGACTGGATGTGGGAGCGGGGGTGGGACCCGGACTACGGAGGGATCCTCTATTTTGTCGATCTTCGGGACCTGCCGGTCCAAGAATACTGGCACGACATGAAGTTCTGGTGGCCGCAGAACGAGACGATCATCGCCACGCTGCTTGCCTACCAGCTGACCGGCGAGGAGAAATACGCCCGCTGGCACCAGCGGATCCACGACTGGGCCTACGCCTACTTTCCCGACCCGCGGTACGGGGAATGGTACGGCTACCTGCACCGCGACGGCCGGGTCAGCGTGCGTCTGAAGGGCAACCTCTGGAAAGGCGCGTTCCATCTGCCGCGGATGCAGCTTGTCTGCTGGAAGCTGCTGGAGGAGATGAAAGCGGCCGGCTCCTCCCCCGATCGGGCACCCTAGGATTCTTGCGCCGGGCTGCTAGAATCGCGCGGATAGCCTTTCTTCGCGCAAGACGTGCGATTCCAGATACTCTCCCGGAGGACGAGGATGACCGCACCTCCCTTTGTCCATTTGCACTGCCACAGCCACTACAGCCTTCTGGATGGAGCCAGCAAGGTCGGGGCCTTGATCGCCCGGGCGAAGGACCTGCGGATGAACGCGCTGGCCCTGACCGATCACGGCAACCTCCACGGCGCATTGGAGTTTTACCGGAGAGCCACAGACGCCGGGATCAAGCCGATCATCGGCTACGAGGCCTACATCGCCCCCGGCAGCCGGTTCGAGAAGGGCGCCGGCAGCATGAAGGCCGCCAGCTTCCACCTCACGCTCCTGGCCCAGAACCGCACCGGTTTTCAGAATCTGCTCCGACTCGCTTCGTCCGCCTATCTGGAGGGGTTCTACTTCCGCCCGCGGATCGACAAGCAAATTCTCGCCGAGTGCAGCGAAGGGCTGATCTGTTTGAGCGGCTGCGCATCGAGCGAGCTGAGCCGCGCGTTGACAAGCGGCAACGAGCCGGACATGGAAAAGGCCGCCGAGGTGGCCGCCTGGTATCGCGGCGTGTTCGGCGACCGGTATTTCATTGAAATCCAGGACAACGGCCTTCCGATCCAGCGGCAGGCGCTCGGGCCGGCCGTGGAGTTGGCCGGCCGGCTGGGGATCCCCCTGGTGGCGACCAGCGACGTCCACTACGTGAGCCGCGCGGATGCGGAGGCTCAGGACGTGCTGATCTGCGTCAACACGGGCAAGTTCCGCACCGACCAGAACCGCATGCGGATGGACACCGACCAGTTCTATCTCCGCAGCCCGGAAGAGATGTACGCGGCGATGCCCGGGCTGGAGCACGCGCTCAGCAGATCGCAGGAGATCGCCGATACGGTCGACATTCAACTGGAACTCGGCCACCGCCACTTCCCGGTTTTCACGCCGCCCGGCGGGCAGTCGTCGGAAGACTACCTCCGCGACTTGTGCATCGCAGGGTTGAAGGAGCGTTACGCCGACAATCCCCAGCGCCTGGTCGATGGCCAGCTCCACCCGGAGGTCATGGAGCGGCTCGAGCGCGAGTTGAAGGTGATCAGCAAGCTCGGCTTTCCCAACTATTTCTTGATCGTCTGGGACTTCGTCCGCGTTGCCCGCGAGCGCGGCATCGAGGCGACGGCCCGCGGCTCGGGCGTCGGCGCGCTGGTCTGCTACGCGCTGAAGCTGAGCCACGTTTGCCCGCTGGAGTTCGACCTGCTGTTTGAGCGGTTCCTCGACGAACACCGCCAGGAAGCGCCGGACATCGACATCGACTTCTGCCAGCAGCGGCGGGGCGAGATCATCCAGTACGTCAAGGACAAATATGGCTTGGAGAATGTCGCCCAGATCGGCACGTTCGGCACGATGGCGGCTCGGGCGGCGATCCGCGACGTCGGCCGGGTGCTTGGGCTGGCGATTCCGCGGGTCAACGAGATCGTCGCCAAGGTCCCCGACCAATTGGGCATCACGCTCAAGCGGGCCCTCGAGGAGAGCGACGAGTTGCGGCAGGTGTACGAAACGGATCCGGAGGTCCGCGAGCTGCTCAACCTGGCCCAGCAGATCGAGGGGCTGGCGCGCAACGTCGGCACCCATGCGGCCGCCGTGGTGATTGCCGACCGCCCGCTGACCGAGTACGTGCCGCTCGGGCGGGTCCAGGGGAAGGAAGAGATCATCACGCAATGGTCGATGGGCGACGTCGAGAACGCGGGGCTGCTGAAGATGGACTTCCTCGGCCTCCGCAACCTGACGATCCTGAGCACGGTCGTCGACCTGATCGAGCAGACGACCGGCAAGCGGATCGACCCCTACAAGTTTCCGCTCGACGACAAGGAGACCTACGCGCTGCTCTGCCGCGGGGAGACCAAGGGCATCTTCCAGTTGGAGAGCGGTGGGATTCGCGACCTTTTGCAGCGGATGAAGCCCGACAGCTTCCGCGACATCATCGCCACCAACGCGCTCTACCGGCCGGGCCCGCTCGAAGGCGGCATGGTCGACGATTACATCCAGGTCAAGCACGGCCGCAAGGCGGCCGAGTACCTCCACCCGGTCATGAAAGAAATCCTGGAAGAGACCAACGGCGTGATGGTCTACCAGGAGCAGGTGATGCGGATTCTCAACCGCCTGGGCGGCATCGAACTGGCCGACGCCTACAAGTGCATCAAGGCGATCAGCAAGAAGAAGCTGCCCGTCATCGCCAAGAACCACGAGGCATTCGTCCAGGGCGCCCGCGACAAGGGGCTGGCTGCCAAGGATGCCGAGCAGCTCTGGGGAATGATCGAGAAGTTCGCCGGCTACGGCTTCAACAAGAGCCACTCGACCGCCTACGCGCTGATCGCCTACATGACCGCCTACCTGAAGACCCACTACCCGGTCGAGTTCATGGCGGCCCTGCTTTCGGGCGACATGCCCAACCGCAATTTCACCAGAAAGGATTCGACTGTCGAGCACCTCGAGGATTGCCAGCGGATGGGGGTCGTGGTCGTTCCTCCGGATGTGAACACCTCCGAGCGCGATTACTCGGTCAAGGACGGCAAGATCTACTTCGGCCTGGCCGCGATCAAGGGCTGCGGCGGGCCGGCGGCCGAGGCAATCGCACGGGGGAGAAAATCGGGGCCTTATGCAAGCCTGTTCGATTTCTGCCGGCGAGTGGACCCCCAGTTGGTCAACCGGGCGACGATCGAGACGCTGATCAAGGCCGGCGCGTTCGACTCGCTCGGCACCCGCCGCGCGCAACTGATGGCGATCGTCGATCGGGCCGTGCAATCCGGCGTGGCGGCGGCCTCCGATCGGCGGCACGGGCAGCTCGGCCTGTTCGACATGGCCGAACCGGAGGACGAGAAGGACGTGGCCACGGCCGCCCTGCCGGAGGTCCTCGAATGGGACGAGCGCGACAAGCTGGCCAAGGAAAAAGAAGTCCTCGGCTTCTACCTCTCCAGCCACCCGCTCGCCGAGCACGAGGCGATGCTGTCGACCTATTGCTCCCACACCTGCGTCGAAGCGGCCCAGCTCAGCCACCGCACCGAGGTCATGCTCGGCGGCATGCTCGCGGCGATCAAGCACTCGCACACGAAGAACCCCAAGCCGGGCAGACCCAGCCGCTACGCGATGTGGGACCTCGAGGACAAGGCCGGCATCATGCGCTGCATCCTGTGGCCCGAACAGTTCGCCCAGTACGGCGAACTTGTCCAGCCCGACGCGATCCTCGTCGTCCTCGGCTCGATCGACAAGCGGCCCGGCAGCGAAGAGGCCAACTTGATCGTCAACGAGCTGATCCCCCTCGACCAACTGCAAAGCCGCTACACCCGCGGCGTGAAGATCCGCGTCTCCGAAACCGAGCACGGTGAGGAGAAGCTCGACCGGCTCTATGAAATCCTCCGCGGATATCCCGGCAACGGCGAGCTCCAACTCCTGGTCTACCTTGCCGACGGCCGCCGCGTGCCGATGGTCTGCCGCGGCATGCAGATCGACATCAACCGCGAGATGTGGAACCGTGTGGAAGAGCTCCTCGGCCCGGGCAACTTCAAGCTCCTGCCCGCCACGATCCCGAGCCGTGCCGGGCGGAACGGCAACGGCCGCGCCAAGGGCGACCGCCGCTACGGCCCGTAGGGTGGTCCAACGCGGACGGGCCCGATCGATTCCCGATCGGCCGACACGCCCGGCAATTCAACCCAACCTGCCAATCGCCGCGGATCTGCCGAAGGATGCGGCCAAGGCCAGGGCGGCCAGCACCGCCCGCAAGCGTCGCCGCGTGTGCGTGGTGTGCGCTGTTGTTCTCACGGTGGAGATCTCCTTGGATTGCCGGTGAGTTGAGGTGTTTTCAGGCTTCCTGGCGAGGTTCGCTCGCCCGGAGACGACGGCCACTCCGACTCGGATCGGCTGCCTGGCCGCCGCCATGCACCGCAGACCCTTTATCGCCGGCCGATCCGTCTGCCAGCCGCGCCCGACTGCCGCGATCGGCGATTGGGAGCGCCACGCCAAAGCATGCCGAAAACAAACGCCGAAACGCTCAGGATCCCCACCAGCCATGCCGCCAACCAGGTCGCATCCGGCTCCGGCTTCGCCGTCTCGGACGAAGCGCGATCGGTGGAAGGGGGCGACTTCGGTGCTGCGCTGGACGGCGCGGTGGCCGGGGGATCGTTCTGGATCGCCGCAGCGACCGGCGGGGGCGGAGGAGACAAGACGCGGCCTTCCACCGGCTGCGGCTGGGCGGCGGGCTGATCCGAGGCGCCGGCCCTGGTCAACTCGTTGTTGCCCGTCCGCTGCAATTGTCGGCGAAACGTCTCCAGCGTTCCTTCGGCAAGCGCCGCGGAAGCGCCGGCAAGCTGTTCGGCAAAGGTGTTCAGTTCTCCGCCCGCGCAGATGTGCGCCGCGCAGGCCGCGCCGTGCCGGGCCACCGTCTCCACATACACGCGGGCGGCGAGTTCGAGCGTCTGGGCGTCCAATTCCTGGAGACCCTTGCGATGGGTCTCCAGCACTCGGGAAGCCGTGTTCTGCAAGGCGTGCGGGTTGTTCTGCTCAAAGAACTCCCGCAGGCCCAGTTCGTACTTGTCGTCCAGGTAGATCTCGGCGTAGTTCCTCCAGTCGTCGGCGGTGATTGCGTCGCTGACCACGTCCCAGCCGAACTGATTGTCGGCGATGCGGCTGAAGTAGCGGGCCCCATCATAACCTTCCGCCATCATTGCGCGGATGAATTCCGGGTTCTGGTATCGGCTCAGCTGTTCCAGCACGACCGCCTCGCGCGCGGTGTGGACCTCTTGGCCCCCCACCAGGTCGTTGACGTACAAGTCCGGCGGTTGGCCGCCGAGTTGCTCGATGGTCAGGGCCAGAGCGCCCTGGTATTCGAAGCTCTCGGTCAGGTCCATCACGCCGTAGAGATTGCTGCTGCGGCCGTGGATCACCCCCTGCACTCCGCGCAACTGCCGCCGGAAGACCTCGGGAGCCGGTTCGGCCCAGCCGTCGCCGGAATAGGCGTAAGACATCCGCTCCAGGTACTGGCTCGCCACCTCGGTGCGTTGCGACCAGTTGTGGGAATCCTTGACGAAATTGTCGACGCCCGTGCCGTAGACGCCCGTCTGGGCCCCGAAGATTCGTAACAGGGCGAGCCGCCGGCTTTCCTCCTTGCCGATGCCGCGGCCGGCCAGGTCGCGGGCCGCCTTGTCCGTATTGATTTGAACGTGATTGGGGTATCCTGTTTCGGGCGGCGCTTCGTGGGCCAGGCGAACCGCCTTGTCCAGGAGGAGCATCTTCTCCGGGAACGAATCGCGGTACATGCCCGTGACGGTCATGACCACGTCGACGCGCGGGCGTCCCAAGGGCGAGACCAGTTTCACGTCCTCCACATCGCCGCGCCGGTTCCAGACCGGCTCCAGGCCGAGCAGGTAGAGAATTTCCGATTCGAGCGCGCCGTGGGTTCGAAGCATCGTGTTGGCCCAGAGGGTAACGCTCAGCTTGCCTGGATCGCCGCCGTGTTGCCGGCGATGCAGGTCGAGGGTCTGCTCGGCCATTCGCTTGCCAAGTTCCCAGGCCTCGCGCGTGGGCAGCTTGTCGGAATTGTACTGATACGGATTTCTGCCGGTCGGAAAGATGCCGGGATTCGACAAGGGATCGCCCGGCGGTCCAACCGGCACGAAGCGGCCATCGAGTGCCCGAGCCAGGTAGTCGAGTTCCCGGTTGTGGCGCATGTGCCAGAGGGTTGCGGAGATGCGATCGCGAGGGTCCTCGTCGGGCGGGTCCGCAGCGGCGGCATCGCCGGCGGCCTTCCGCCCGGGCGGGCCGGGATCGGCGTCCGCGGCGGCCGCCAGCCAGGTTCTCTCCGCGTCGGCCGAGAGCCCCTCTGCGCGGAGCTTGTCGAGTTCATCGCGGAAAGCGTGCGCGACCATGTCTTCCGCGTCGGCCTGGGAATAGGACTTGCCCAAGGTGTGCAGGCCGCGCGGTCCCGTCTGGGATTGGACGCTTGCCAACCAGTGTTCGATCCGGTGGACTTGCTCCTCCTCAGCCGCTTCAGCGGCCGGTCCGCCCTGTTCGGCCTCGTCCCCCGCCTCGTCGTGGCAGGCGTATCCCAATTCGCCGGCGCGTTGCAGGATGCTCCGGTAGTACTCGGCCTGAAGTCCCGTCTGCTTCTGATCTCGGGCCTTCCCGTAGTTGTTGGTCAATTCCTGCAATCTGGCCAATTCGCCGTACAGGCCGGTCCCGGTCAGGGGTGGGGTGGCATGGGTCAACACGACGGCCTGGCCGCGACGCTTGGCGGCGACGGCCTCGCCGATCCCGTCGACAATGTAGGGATAGATGTTGGGCAGATCTCCCAGCACGAGGGCGGGCGGATCGTCGCGGGACAGACCGCTGCTCTTGCCCGGCAGGAATTCCAGGGTGCCGTGCCGTCCCAGGTGGACCACGGCGTTGGCCCGCCACTGCTGCCGCAGCCAGAAGTAGAACGCCAGGTACTGGTGGGTGGGCCAGGTGGAGGGGTCGTGATAGAGCGACGCCTGCTGCTGGCTGGCAGCCCGCGCCGGCTGCGGCGCGAGGACGACGTTGCCGAGTTGAAATGCCGGCAGCACGAAGTGTTCGCCCCCGTCGCGGGCAACCGTCATCAGGTCGCCGGGCGGTTGGCCCCATTGCCGGCTGATCTGCTGCTTGACGGGCTCCGGCAGGCGGTCATAGTAGGCCAGGTACTCTTCGACCGGCCAGAGGACGGCCCCTTTCCTGACGAGCGCGTCCAGTTCTCCGGGAGCCCACTGCCCCGCGTTGCGTCCCACCGCGAGCATCGAATCGACAATCGCCTGCCGATCGATCGCGCCCTCGACCCGATAGCCCCGGGCGGCCAGATCGGCCAGGATGGCCTCCAGGCTGGCGGTCACGTTCAAGTAGCTGGCGCCAATGTTCTGCTTCCCGCCACTGTGGTTGTAGTACAAGATGGCAATCCGCCGGTCCGCCGCTGCCGTGCGCCTCAACGTCGCCCAGGCCAGGGCCCGCCGGACCTGCCAGCGGTAGTTGTCGTCGATCAGCACCGTCCGGAAATAGTCTTGCCCGGTATTGGGATTCGTGACCGGCTGCCGTCCGGCAATCACCGTCGGCTCGATCAGCCCCGAGAATTCCGGGGAGACAATGCTGTTGAGCAGATAGTTCGCGGGAATCCCCTGGCGGCTCCCGCTCCACTCTTCCCGCGCTACATTCAGGATGATGCTGTTGAGCACGGGCACGTCGAGCTCCAGCAGCGCCTCCTCGTGATGCAGCTTTTCATTCGTCAACCGGAAGCTGGAACTGATGACCACGTCGACCCCGTCGAAGAACCGCTTGAGGGGCGACGCGCCACCCCGATTCTGTCCGACCGGCACGAACCAGAATCCCAGGACGGGACTCGCCCCCGCCTGTTCCACTCCCCGGATGAGCTGCGTGAAGTAGTCGGTCTCGTCGTTCAGGTAGAGGGTGTTGTAGACGAAGATGCCGACCTTGGGGGCGTCGTGGTCGTAGCCCGGACGGCCCTGATACCATTTCCAGTAGTGCTGGCCGTCGGCAAAGACCTCGCTGGCGTCGGGATGATAGATCCCTGCGTCGGCAACGGGCACCGGCAATCGGGCCGTGACTCCCGGGACTTCGAACCGCTCACAGATCTTCTCGTAAAGCCCCACCATGTTGTCCGCGCCGCGTTGGCGGTAATAGGCCGCCAGGTCCGGGAGATCATCCAAGAGCACGGCACAGTCCCTGTACTGCATGTCGGACTGGCTTACGACCCAGGCTCCCTGCTCCGCGGCGGCCGACACGGCCGCCGCGAGCCCCGGGATCGAACAGCGGAGGGCGAGAATCATGTCGTACTGCCCAAACTCGAGCGGGCGGGGCGACTCGGCCCATTGCTGCTCGACCCATAGGTCGACTTCCAGCTTGCCGTCTCCATGCTGCTCGCGAAACCGGTCATAGGCCCGCACCAGAATCGGCGTATGAACCGCCACGGTGAGCACCGCCAGCCGCACCGGTTTTCCGGGCGAACGCCGGCGTTTCGGCCCTCCGGCCCGCGGGGAAGCCTCGGGGGGCGTCTCCGCCGGAGCAGCCGAATCCTGGGACCAGCCGGGGTGCGGCATGAGCAGGACCGCGATCGGAAGCAGCCGAGCCAACCAGGCGAATCGCTCCCCGCCATGCCTAATCCGGCACATAGATGACCTCTCCGTTCTCCAGCTCATACGCGACGCCCAGGCGCATTCCCTGCCCTCCCGCCTGGCGAGCGCTGAGTTGCTGAACTCGAATTGTCTTGCCCTGCCGCGAGAGCACCTCCGTCTGCCCCGACGGGCTCCGCCGCATGAGAATCCACTCGTCGCTCGACTGCATGATGTTGCCCACGCTCAGCGCTCCGAGCGCCGCCAGCAGGAAAGCCAGGGCCAGGACGATCGACAGATCGAAGAGGTTGGCCACCAGGCTCAGAGGGTCGTCTTCTGCCACCGCGTCGATCAACCGTTGCCGTCTTCTTCCTCTCATGCCGAGACCTCCTCGGCTTCGAGCCGGGCGTTCGGTTCGTTCGTTCGGTGTTCCCGCGGCAGGCCGAGGGACATCGATACAACCGCCGCCACCAGTTCGATGTCGCTGACCACCAGATCGCCCGTATGGGCTCGCGCGATGGAAACCAGGTAGCTCATCCCGCCGACAAGCAACCCGACGACCGTTGTGGAAAAGGCCACGACCAACTGGGCCGACAGGCTGCTCAGATCGCCCTCGCTCAGGGCCATCAGGGCAGGTCCGAGGGGAATCAGGGTGCCAGCCAAGCCAAGCAGCGGACCGAGCCGGACCAGGACACGAACCCGGTTCACGTCGCGAGCCAGTTCGGCCTCAACTTGAGCGACCAGGTGGTCCAGCCTCGCTGGAAGCGTTGCCCGCGTCCCCCGGTCCAGCTCCTCGAGCAGATTCTGCACGAATCTTCTCAGTTGCGGATGCTGACGGCGGCTCTCGGCCAGCGCTTCGAGCGATCGGGCCAGCGACTTCCCCTCGCCAAGGGCCAGATCGCGGAGCTGGCGGCCGGTCTGCATGTTGCGGCGAGACCTCCCCAGCCACGTGTCATGCACCAGTTCCCCGAGGTGCCACATCGTCTTCAGGAAGCCCAGGCTCAGCAGCACAAGGGTCGGATAGAGCAGCAGGAGGCTCACACGATAAACGAATTGCCCCACGCCCCAATTGGCCAAGTCCATAGTGTTCCGCCAAGAAATGGAAGTCTGTATCACGAATTTTGTCATTGTATTATCGCCCGCCTGCCAATTCAACGACCGCCATCCAGGCGGCGCGCGAGGACTCTCTCCCGTGACTGGTGGGGGCCGATTGGCCGGGCTGCGGGCGCGTCGCCTCGAAGCAGACTTGGCCGGCGGGGATCGATCTGCCGCAAACTGTTGTTCAGATACAGGTTAAGGAACTTCTTCGTGGACCGTTTGGCGGGGGGAAGTTCCGTCATGTGGGGGGATTGCCGTCGCGGCATCGATTGGTAATACTAATTTGGTCTCCGTAACATCCGTGCCACTGCCCCCCTTTCGCCCAGGTTCTGCACGATGAAACGTCGCGGCTTCACTTTGGTCGAGTTGCTGGTCGTGATTGCCATCCTTGGGATCTTGATCGCGCTGCTTCTGCCGGCGGTCCAGGCCGCCCGCGAGGCCGCCCGCCGCATGGCATGCAGCAACAACCTGCATCAACTGGGAATCGGGCTGCACAACTATCTCGACGCGCACAAGGCGTTCCCGATGAACCGCACCGGCAAGACCCTTCACAACTGGTCGGCGATGTCGATGCTTGCGCCCTACGTCGAACAGGCGAACATGTACGGCATGCTGGATTTCTCGGCCTACCCCTACAGCACGGTCACCGGGGCCGGCACGGTGGCCGACGGGAGCGTCAACTTGCCCGCTGCCCAGACCGTCGTGGCGGTCTTTCTCTGCCCATCGGACCCGATTGGCCCGACAGATCCCGACGGGATGGCCCCGACCAATTACCTGTTCAACGTGGGGAGCGGCCTGGTCGGCAACGGTTCCATCCTGGTGACCAGCACAGGGCTCGTTCCGGACGGCGTCGCTTACCAGGCGTCTGGCGTGCGGCTCGCCGAGATCGTCGACGGAACCTCCAACACCTTGGCGATCGGGGAAAGCACCAAGGGAATGGGGGGCGGCCTGGCTCCGTATACCGGCGACGTCAGGCTCCAGCACATTCGCAACACAGCGCTGTTTCCGGCCTGTAACGCCACCGCCGGCGACAACGTGTGGTACGGCGACCGCGGCGACAAGTGGATCAGCGGGAGTTTCCCCTATGCCGCCATGACCTTCTACTACCCCCCCAATTCGCCGCAAGCCGACTGCATGAATGGAAAGTCGACGCAAGCCCGCATGGCACCGCGAAGCTACCACCCCGGCGGCGCGAACGTCCTGTTTTGCGACGGGCACGTGGCCCTTCTGGCCGACACACTCAGCGCCGAGATCCTCCGCGGGATGGCTTCACGAGCGGGGGGAGAAGTCATCCCGACCCCGTGACGGCCGGGCGAAGCGATTCTGGCCAGCGGGCATGGAGGGGCCTCGGCCCGCCCTGCCGCTGCCAATCCCGAATCCGACTCCCCAGCGCCGGCGCGACGACCTGCCGGCGGCCGGGCGGTCCCGCGGCAAGGCCGGTTCCCACCTTGCGGCTCCTCACCTTTTCTGGGGACTGCTGTACGCCGCCCCAAAGGCCCGCTATAATCCTAGTGTTGCAGCGGCTCGCCGCGGGCGAAACCGGCCCGGATCGGCTGGCGGTCCCGCCGGCATAGAGCGTTGCAGCAAAAGCAGCTGAAATTGCGTCCCCGTGGCTCAATTGGATAGAGCGTCGGCCTCCGGAGCCGAAGGTTACAGGTTCGAGCCCTGTCGGGGATATTTCCTTTTCTGCCCCCTCGGGACCGCTGCAAATCGATGCAGCGTGATGCGAAGCGGCGCATAACGTGCTACGTCGTTTGGACTTCGGGCAATTCGTTTCTTCCTCGCCGTCGCCCTCCTCTTTGCCGCTCTCGGTGCAATTCGGTGCAGGCTGTGACGTGCCCGATGCGAGCCGTATGGCACCATTTTTGGCACCTCTTGGCACCACTGTTGGCACCTTTCCTGGCGAATGTTGTGGCCCGACGGTCCCAGTTTGGGCCATGAAGGCCGACACTTCCTCGGACCTTCGCATAGGCGGTGACGGCAGCGAACCGATCGCCGCCACCTGATCGTGGACCCCCAGGTGGGTGTAGACGCCGAGCGTGAGCCGCACGTCACTATGCCGGGCCAGCGTCTGCGCCATCTTGGGCGACGTGCCAACCCGCTCAAGGCTGGTGATGAACATGTGCCGGTTGGAGTGGAAATCGGCGAACAAGCCGTCGCTGTTGCAGTACTCCAGGAAGTCCGACTGCTCCCGCCGCTGGCGCTCCTCGGCGTCCGCCTCGTCCACCTCCTCGAGCCAAAGCTGCTTGGCCCGCGCCAGATCGCCCTGCATCATCTTGTGGGTCTTACGCTCCTTGCCGCCGGGCGCCTTCCCCGAGACGGGAAACAGCGGCTCCTCACGCTTCAGCAATGGTTTCGAACCCAGCCACTCTTTCAGAAGCGACGCGACCTCCGGATGCAGAATCTGTGTGTCCTGTCTCTTGCGTTTGCTGAAACAAGCGTCAACCGTTGCCGTCGGCGGATCGTCGTCGAGCCGAAGTGAGCGGAGCGTCAGGCTGCCAATCTCGCCTTTGCGAAACCCGGTCCACGCAGCCAACACGTACATCATAGCTCGGTCCGGTCCCGCAATGTTCTCGATCACCGGACCGGTGTGCGCCGCTTCAACAAGACGTGAGAATTCGTCCGCTAACAATGCCCGGCGATCATGCCGACGATCAACTCGGACATTCATACGCGAGAGGTGTTCCAAAACGTTCTCTGGCGATCGTCGGTCACGAACCAACCAGCGAGTGAACTGCTTCGCGGATTTCAGATAATGGTTGCAGGTTTGCGCGCTGCGTCCCTGACGTTTGAGGTCACCGAGGAACGACTGCACGTCGCTGGCTTTGATGTCCTTGATCGTCTTCCATTTGCACTTCTTCGCGATCTTCTCGACCTGAGATCGTGCCGTGTGGATCTGCTTCTCGGTAACACCCTTGTCGATCAGGTATCGCTCGAACGCATCAATGTGCGCGCTGAGTGGGCGCGTGAGGTGGTCTTCGTATGGGTCGAGACGGCCGGCCCGTTCGAGCTCGACACGGCGAACCAGGTCATTGAGCATCGCCTGCGCAGCGGCCTTGTCGTTGGCCAGCGGGACGCGGCAGTCTCGCCCCAACACATCTCGATAGCGGCCCCACCACTTCCGCGATTTCTGCTTGACCTTCTTGCCCGTCTTCGGGTCGGTTACCATGATCGGCTTCTTGTATAAGCTTGCCATCTCTTCTAGCCTCCTTTCCCGTTGCTGTGATACAGGGTGTGACAGTCTCCCTCGACGGGCGCAAACCTCAAGCGCTGTCGTGGCCAACACTTCCAGAATTCTGTTCCCACTGTTGCCGATCAGGGCAACCCGCCTCGATCCAGTCGCGCAATTCGTCAGCCCTCCAGAGAGTGCATCGCCGAATTCGGACAGGGCGCGGAATGACGCCGGCAGAATCCCAACTACGCCATGTTCGCAGCGACTTCCCGCACAGCGCAGCTGCCTGACGCGCGGTCAAGAGCAGTGGCGAATCGGTGGCCATCTCCGATGCTTCTCGATCTCGCTTGCTCATGCGCTGATTGCCTTCTTGCTGTCAAAGGATGGTTGTTCCAGGCCGAGTTGCTCAAAATGCCGGCGGATTGCCTCGACGCGATCCCGTACCGTGTGCCAGCTTATTCCGAGCGAACCAGCGATCTGGTTCATCGAGTTTCCCATCGACAGCCCGCGGCACACTTGCTGATCCAGTTCTGAAAGCGACCGAATGGCGCTTTCGACGTCGAGCGAAAGCTCCGTCTCGGTCAGGTCGTAGTACTG
>JAAYCB010000339.1 GCA_012744395.1 Pirellulaceae bacterium | reverse complement strand
TTTGGCCGCCAGCAGGGCCACACGGAGATGTACCGCGGCCACGAGTTCACCGTCAACCTGGTCCGCAAGGTGCAGTTGATGATTGGGGTGAACGAGGAGTTCCTTGAGCCGACGATCGACGCGATCATCAAAGGCGGCCGCACCGGCAAGTCGGGCGAAGTGGGCGACGGCAAGATTTTTGTCCTTCCCCTGGACGACTGCATCCGCATCCGTACGGGCGAACGCGGCGGCGAGGCGATCTAGGAAGCATGCTTTAGTCTGAAGGCACTTCCAGGTCGTCGTAGGGGCTTTTCTGCCGCGGCATGAACTTGCACATCAGCACGCCGCCGAAATACAGGAAGCTGAGTGGGGTGGCCATCAACAGCAGGCTGCCCGGGTCGGGCGGAGTCAGCACCGACGAGATCAAGAAAATCACCAGGATCGCCACGCGCCACTTGGAAAGGTAAGCCTGGACCGTGAAGATTCCGATCCGCTCCAGGAAGAGCATCACCAGCGGGAGCTGGAAACCGATGCCGAAGCCCAGCGGCAAGACCAGCACGAACCCCAGCCAGTAGGTGATTCGGGGATCGGGGTCGATGTTCAACATCGAGTTGAACATGAAGAGGAAATTCAACACCGGCTGAAAAACGAAGAAGAAGACGGTCGCCGCGCCCAGCAGGAAAAGGCCGAGGCTCATCGGCAAAAAAATGTGGACGTATTTTTTCTCATGCGGATACAGGCCCGCGGCCACGAAGGACCAGACCTGGTAGAAGACCCAGGGGCTGGAAAGAACAAGCCCCACGAGCAGGGCGGCTTTGATATAGACCGAAAACGGTTCCTGGACGTTGAAACTCTTGGGCGTAATTCGATCATCCTCTTCCAGACGCCGCCACAAGATGACTTCCTTCAACTCCTTGGCTTCCTCGCCCGCCGCTACGTCCACGGCGGCCGCGCCGGCCGGCGGGGAGCCGGTTGACGGGCCGGCCGCCTGATCCGCCGGGCCGGCGGACTGGGGGTGGGATTGCACGCCAAGCTGCCGAGCGATCTCGTCCGGATTGATGAGAAAACGCTCCGGCAGCAACTGTTCCTCTCGAACCACTGAGGCGATATCCTGCGGATATCCGAGCCCAGCCAGGTGGTCGATCTCGTCAGCGACCCTCTTTTCCGATTGCCGGACGTAGTATTGGAGCATCGCGTTTCGGAGAGGGGCCTGAATCCAATCCACCACGTACTCGGCCGCAAAGATTCCGATGACGAATCCGATCGCAATCCCCACCAGCGCCCGCCAAAGACAGGTTCGCAGTTCTTCGAGGTGCTCCCCGAAGGTCATCGTCGAGTTTCGAAACAGGTCTTCGTCGGTGCGTTTTCGCGGCATATTCGTGAATCGGTGACCAAAGCGGGTGGGGGAGAGGCCGGGCGCAAGGCCTGCCGAGTCCGTGGCAGGAGTGGGACGCCGCGGGGGCGTGGGCTGCCCAGCCAGCCCCTTTGATGTGCCTTTGCGGCGGTGGCTAAAGTTCTTATGATACCAGCGACGTGGCGAGCCCACAACGAACATGCCCCCCGGCGGGCCGGTCCACCGTTTGCACGTATGCTGCGGCAGGCCGCGGAAACCGGCGGCACGGCGGGTCAAGCTGTTCCAGCAGACGAGACGACAATCGATGATTGCACTGTATCCCCTCCGGTTTCACCCAATCTACAAGGAGTACATGTGGGGGGGGCGCCGCTTTGGGCCCATCCTCGGCCGCGACTTGGCGCCCGACAAAATCTACGCGGAGAGCTGGGAAATTGCCGACCACCCCCAGGGGCGCAGCACAGTGGCGGCCGGCCCGTTGCGGGGCGAATCGCTCTCCGACCTGATCGCTGGCCGTGGGCCGGCGATTCTCGGCAGGCACGGGCCGATGCCGCGGTTTCCGCTGCTCCTGAAATATCTGGACGCCCAGGCGCCCCTCTCGCTCCAAGTCCATCCCGACGACCGTTTGGCTGCCGAAATGGGGCTGTCGGACCCAGGCAAGACCGAAGCCTGGTTCGTCCTCGATGCACAACCCGGCAGCCTGCTGTGGGCCGGTCTGGCGGAGCCGATCGATCGGGCAACCGTCGAAAAAGCACTGCTTCGCGGCGAGATCGAGCGTCTTCTGCATCGGGTTGAACCCTCGCCGGGCGACTGCCTGCTGATTCCCGCCGGGACGGTTCATGCACTGGGGGCGGGGCTCCTTGTGGCGGAGATCCAGCAGATGAGCGACAACACGTTCCGCCTCTCCGACTGGGGTCGCGTCGGTCCGGACGGCAAGGCCCGCCAGCTCCACCTGGAACAGGGATTGCGGGCGATCGATTATGGCCGCGGTCCGATCGAGCCGACTCGCGGGCGACCTGCCGGCCGCCCAGGGGTAACGCGGCTGGCCGAGTGCGACCAGTTTGTTCTTGAACTCTGGCAACTGGAAGAGGAGGGACAAATTGGGGGCAGCGGCGGCTGCGTGATCGTAACCGTTGTCGAGGGGCAGATCGAGATCGAGGGGGATGTTGTGCCGCCGCTCCGACTCGGAGAAACGATCCTCCTGCCGGCGTGCTGCGGGCCGCTGCGGATTTCTCCGCTTGGCGCGGCCGCTGCACGTTTCCTGGCCGCCCAGCTTCCCTAGCCGCAGTCAGCCTTTTCGTTTGTCGGGTTTGTCTCTATAATCCCCGCCTTCCCTTTGCCCCTGGAGCGTGGTTTCCTCATGGCGGCTGGAGATCGACGATGCGGATCATTGCGGGGTTTCTGATCTTCCTGACCCTTGCCGCCGGAGGCTTCGGCTGCCGTGGAATGCACATCCCCCGCATTCAGGGACCGGGCACGGCGCCCTACCAACGGGGCATCGCCGAGCGATTCGATCCTTATCCGGAGAACGACGTGGGACCGGCCGTGGTTGGCGGCCGCCCGCGAGATTTCGACCGGCCGGCGGCCGAGCCGGTTCGAGCCGGCTGGCTGCGCCAGCCGCCCATCAGGAGCGGCTTGCCGCCGAGCCCGCTTTGACGCCCGTTTGAGCGAGCAAGCGCAGTCCTTGCCCGGCGAGTGCAAACCCGCCCCCCCGGGTGGTGTTCTTCTCTTTTGTGGGTGGCCCATTTTCAGCCCCTTTCGCCTCACTCTTCAATCGTCACCGCTGCCAGCACGGGGGCCGCGGGCGTGTCCAGGTCGCGGAATAGGACCGCCTCGATCGGCGCATCGCGCAACTCGACGCCGAGCACGTTCAGATGCCAGGGTTCGCCGCGGAGACCGGCGGTCACCTCGTCGGCCGAGGGGCTTGCGGTCCATTCGTCGATCGTCCGTCCGGTGACCAGCGGAACGGTCTGCCGCTGGCCGTCGGCATAGCAGATGACGTATTCGGCCACCGCCCCCCAGGGCCCCGTGCCGGGATCATTGGAGCTCCAGCCATGGACGTTGCCCAGAAAAAACGCCCGGCGTCCCTTGCGTCCGACCGGGATGCGAACCTCCGTCGGCCACTGGCGATTGGCCGGCGCGCGCGGCGAATGCAGTACGACCAGGCCGCGGCCGCCGTTTTCCTGCGGATCGATGAGTTCGAAGGGGACGCCGCCGGCCTGTTGCCTGCCGGTCTTCAGCCCGGTGAAAAGGAACTTGCCGGGTTCGGGCACTCCGAACGGCGCCGTGAAGGGATCGGTATTGGCCACCGCGCGAACGTCGATCGTCGTGCACCGGTCCGGATCAACCGGTTTCTCAAGAGGGAAGACAATCAGGCCGGGAATCGGCTGGGCCGCCGGGCCGGCGGTTTCATAATAGCGCTTGACGATGGACGGAAAATCCCAGCGCTGTCTCTGTTCGGAGCGCGTGGCGAGTTCTACGCCCGGCGGCAGCGCCCGCGGCGGCCGCGACGCCGGCAGGTGGAGAACCGTCCGCCGCGGCGGGCGGCGCTTGGGCAGATCCAGCGCCAGCTCGACACCCCGAGCGGTCCCTCGGACCCGCAGGTTCATCTCGCCGAAATGGGTCGGCGCGCGGCGGATCGCAATCACCTGCCCCTCGCCAAGCCACCAATCGGCGGCGGCCGGCAGCAGGTGCAGCTCGTCGCCCCGCTCGTCGATCAGCATGTGGCGGAGCATCAGCGCATAGTTCGACGCGCCGGTGACGTGGGGGATCGTGTTGCTCCAGGCGAATCGGCGCTGAGGGAAGACGCCCTCGGGAAACGCCTGCGCGGCCGTCGAGTGGAGCAGATACCAGTGGAAATCCTCAACGACCTGGGCATGATCGCCCCGCCGCAGCGAGGCCATCGTGGTGTAGGCCGACATGTAGGGATGGATCGCCGGCGCGCCGCCAAGCCACTGGATCGTGCCCTCGATGAACCCGCCGCCGTGGACGTGCCGCGCATGGTCGATCGTGGCGACCACGCGCGGATCGTCCGGGTCGAACAGCGCGGTCGGCCAGAGTGTCTCCGTGTTTCCCCAGTGCGTGCCGGCGAGTTCCCAACTCGGCGGGAAGTGATTGCACCCCACCCGCCGCACGGCCGCATCAATTGCCGCCCGGTATCGGCCGGCCTGTTCGCGAAGCTCGGCGGCTTCGCTGTTCCGCCCAAGCTCGCCGGCCGCATCGGCCGCGCACAATAGCCCGCGAAGGTTCCAGATGTCGTAGCCGACGATGTGGTGCTTGCCGTCCCAGAGATATTCGCCGTCGGCAGGCGCGGCGGGCAGCAGGCCGGCAAACGGGCCCTCGGTCGTCTGGCGCGTCTGGATGATCCAATCGGCCGCTCGGCGGATCTGGGGATAGGCGGCCGCGAGCCACGCCCGATCGCCCGTGATCTGAAAATACTGCCAAAGAACCCAGAGGGCCTGGCCGTTGGCGTCGAACTGGTCCTTTTGGCTCTCGAAGCGGCCGTCGCCGCGCTGCCGGGCGAGATAGGCCTCGACGGCCTTGCGTGCCGGGCCCCAGAGCGCGGCCTCCTCCAACTCCATGAGCTGGTAGCCCCCGTCGCGGATGTAGAACTCGTCGTAAAAGCCTTCGCCCCCCTGTAGCACCCCATGATCGTTGGCGATCAACTGGCAGACATGCGCGGCCCGCAGCGCCTCGGTCGCCTTGCGGCAGGGAACCTCGATCGTCGCCGCGCCGTCCAGAAGCTCGCGCCAGTAGGCGATCGTCCGCTCCTGCCAGAGTTGCGCGTCAATATCGTTGGGAAGACTGCCCGCTTCGAGCGGCGCAAAAGGAATCCACGCGCTGGCTGCGGCCGACTCACCGGGCGCGAGGTTCCAGCGCTGGGTGCGGATCGCCTTGGGCTCGGGCCGATCGAGGAAGATTTCGAAGGCCGCTTCGCTCGCCTGATCGCCGCGGTTGCTGGCCGAAACGTGAACGAAGTTCAGGTAGTTCTCCCCCTCGGTCGGCCAATCGAAGGCGGCCCTCCAATCGCGGACCGACGGCAAGGGGCTGGCCCAGATTCTCACCTCGTAGCGAACCGGCCCGTCCTCGACGGAGAGCAGCACGATCGGCATCCAACCTTCGAGCAGGGTCTTCGGATGCTTCTTCCCCAAGGGGACCAGGTTGCGGCCGACGCGAATCTCCAACTCGCGCTTGCCGGCCAGCAGCAGCCGGTTCTCCGGCGTGATCCGCGTGCCGTCTTGGTAGTCTTTCAAGCCGACGACGTTCCAGTCGTTGCGGAAATAGTTGAAGGGCTCTTCTGCTGCCGCGGCGGCCGCGACAAGGGTCCAAATCGCCACGCGCGAGAACGTGCAAATCGTTGGAGTCATTGAAAAGGCCCTCCCGGCCGTGTTCAGCGTTTCCGCAGGATGTAGATCACGTCCTCCGTTTCGCGATCGATCCGGATCGGGTGATCGGCCTGGTAGGCGAAATCGCACGTCTCCACCAGCTCCAACTCGGGAACCTTGCCCAGCAGAGCCTGGAACTGGCCGGCCGTGTACGTGCGGAAGGTGAACTCGTCCTCGAGCCGGAACTGCCGGCTCGGCGTGTAGACGTGGAATGTCATGCGAACCCGCTCTCGCCGCCGCCGCCGATCGATCGCCAGCGATTGCATCTCGGAATTGACGCAGAGGCTGCCCCGCCGCGCCGACCAGGCCTCGTGCTGGCAGGTGGAGTCTCCGCTGGGCGTCAAATGCAGTCCGAGTATGTAAAGGCCGCCCTTGGCCAGCGCCCTGGCCACGCATTGCAGATGGCCTGACGCCTGTTCCTCCGTCTGGAGGTGGCGGAAGCTGTTGATCATGTTGAACACCGCGTCGTGCTTTCGTGCCACGCGGAAAGCCGACATGTCGCCGACGACCGCGGTGGGTGGAAATCCATGTTTCGCCAGCCGTGCGTTGCAGTAGGCGACCGCCTTCGGGTTCAGGTCGTTTCCCTCGACCTCGTAGCCCGCCTGGGCGAACTTGATCATCAGGCGTCCCGTCCCGCAGGCCGGCTCGAACAGCCGCTGCACGCGGCGCGCGGCGTATTTGGCGAAACAATGCAGCAAGAAGTCGTACTCCGCCCTCCAGTCCGAGCCGAAGAGCACGTCGTAATACTTGGGAAAATCGTAGATGTCTCCCCGGATCGTCTCCATCGCAGCGCCGCTTCCAGACTTGTAAAAAAAGGTCCCAACGAGTGAATGACACATCGAATATAGCTGCTTTTCGCCAAGGTTCACAATCCAAGGTTCGAGGTTCAAGGTCCAAAATCGAAGGTTCACAATCCAAGGTCCAGATTCCCGTTCGTCCAGGGCTCTCGGCCCAAGGCCCCGCCTTGACGACTCTTGGCGATTGGGAATTGAGCCGTGAACCTTGCCGATTTCGGCGGAGATTCAGCGGATTGCCTGATCGAGAATCGGCACCGCCAATCCTCTTCTGCTGGGCGCTGCTTCCCCAGCGGCGAAGAAGCGGTGATAATGGCCGGAGACGGCGTCGCCGCCCGCACACGGCCTTGACGGGATTGTTCGCCGGGCCTAATCGCGAGGCGCGTCTTCGGGACGGCCGGGCAGCCGATCCCGCCGGAGGGATAGGATCATCGAACAGGGAGAATGCCATGCTTTCCGCCCCCGAGGTGCTGGACCATTACTACCTGGAGTCGCGCTGCCTGCTTCTGGAGTTGGCCGCCACGCTCGACCGCCTCGACAGAGCGCGGGCTGGCGGCGAGCCGGATGCTGTCGAGTCGGACGACCGGTTGCAGCGGATTCGCGCGTCGTTGACGATCCTCGCCGATCGCGACGCCAGGGCCGACCGCGCCGAGCGGATTCTGCAACTGTTTTCCGATCCGGCCGAGGGCTAGCGATTCCACCAAGCGCAGGAGCAGAACCGATGCAGATCATTCAGCCGCATTATCACGGGATCGCGCGGACGGCCCAGGACTATGAACGGATGGCCATGTCGGGAGTCGTGGCCGTCTGCGAGCCGGCGTTCTGGGCCGGCTTCAGCCGCAAATACCCGGAGACCTTCATCGACTACTTCCGCCAGATCAGCGAGTTCGAGCCGACCCGCGCTGCCGAGTTCGGCATCCGCCACTTCTGCTGGGTGGCGGTCAACCCCAAAGAGGCAGAGAACCCCAGCCTGAGCCGCGCCGTACTCGAGCAGATGCCGGAATTTTTCAAGAAACCCACCGTGCTGGGCGTTGGCGAAACGGGGCTGCACAAGTCATCGCCGAGCGAGTGCGAGATCATGGAAGCCCAGGCCCAGATGGCCATCGACCACGACCAGCTTCTGCTGATCCACACACCGCATCTGGGCGACAAGCTCCACGGCACGCGCCGCGTGCTGGAGATTCTCGAGCGGATGCCGATCAACCCCGACAAGGTCTGGATCGACCACGTGGAGGAGCACACGATTCGGATGGTCAAGGACCGCGGCTACTGGCTCGGTCTGACGCTCTACCCGATCACCAAGTGCTCGCCGAAGCGCGCCGTCGACCTGATCGAGAGGTATGGCAACGAGCGGACGCTGGTCAATTCGTCGGCCGATTGGGGGCCGAGCGACCCCTTCCTGCTCCAGGAGTGCATCCTCGAGTTCCGCCGCCGCGGCCACGCGCTCCAGGAGGCGATCGAGATATTTTACAACAACCCCGCCCGCTATCTCGGCCAGAGCCCCAAGTTCGACATCCAGCCGATCCGGATCGAAGAAATCCGCTAGCTGCGCGGCACGGGAAGCGCCGGCGAGAAGGACGGTTTCCGGATGCTGGGGGGGCCCGATAGAATCCGCGTGCAAGACGTGTGATGCGTTTTGTTGCCGGGGCAGCGACGGCAGAGAGTACTGGAGGGGTTCGCCGGACAGGCGTGCATCGGGACCAAAGGCATTCCGCGTGAAAACGACCACTTCGCCCCTGCTTCCGGCAGCCCTATCTGTTGCCGCGGCCGTGCTGGTCGGCGGATTGGCGTTCTTTCTCCGGGAGCGCCTCGGCCCGTGGCAGTTTGCCTTTTATTGCGGCGGGTTGCTGGCCCTTGGCGGCGGGCTGCTGCCTCATCCGCGACGCCTCCGCGGTTGGGCCGGCAGGCTCTGCGGACGGTCCGCGCCTGGCGATTCCGGCCGCGAGCAAGACAGTCCGGCGGAGGAGTTGCCGCGGGAGCTTGCGGCGCTGTTGGACGAGCGCTTGCGAGCGGTTGAACAGCGGGAGCGGGAACTCGCCGATCGGCTGGCGGCCTACCACGAGTGGTTCGAATTTCCGCCACCGATCCGCTTGGGCGAATCGCGGCCGCCAACTGCGGAGATGTGGGAGCGGGATCGCCGGTTGGCCGACCTGCTGGAAGAGAGGACGCGAAGTGCGTTCGAGAAGGTCCGGCAGAATGCCTATTCGCCCGGAGGCGAGTTCGATGCCAAGCTCGTTCGCGACGACGTGCTCGAACTTGTCACCGCAATCGCGCGGCTCTACGGGCGCGACCCGGAGAACCCGATCGCCGGGGTGAGCGTCGAGCGGATTCTCCGCGCCGCCAGCCGTTGCTGCCTGAAATTCCTCAACGAGTTGGAGACGCTGCCACTCGACGTGCGGCACTACGACCTGGCCACGGTCTACGGTTACGTTCGCCAGGCCGTTCGGGTTTATGGCCTGTACCAGTCGGCCAGCCCGTTCATGCCTTGGCTTGCGCGCGCCTACTATGGCACCCGCTTTGCCATGGGCGCCAACCCGCTGGCCCTGGGCGTCTGGTGGTTTGCCGGCGCGGTGGGGAAACGGGGGGCAACGGCCCTGGCCGTGAAGCTTGCCAACCGCTGGGCCCTGGCTTTCCTGCACGACATCGTCCGCGTGATCGGCTTCGAAATGGCGAGCGTCTACGACGCAGGTTTCCGCTACCGGGATCCAAATTGGTGCTATGCCGCCGAACTGACGGAATTGGTGCGGCGATTTCCCGGTTCAGAATCGTCGTTGCGCGGCGCGCTCGGCCAGATCGGCTCGCTGCAACTGCGGAATGAATACGACCGCATCTACTTTTTCCGCTGCCTTGCCGAGGGCAAGAGCCCCGACTTCACCAGGATCCAGCCGTCGGCCCTCCCGCCCGAGCAGCGCAGGCAGATTGCCGAGCGGCTCGAAGCGTTCCTGGTCTCGCACATTGCCCAGCGGGAGACGAAGACCACGGAGCGGTGGCGGGCGGACGTCGAGCGCCGGCTCGATCTCCGCCTGGCGATTGCCGAACCGGCGCCGCCGCGCCCGCAGGCCGATCAAGGCCGCGACGCCATCCGGGCACTCGCCGGATACCTGCTGGAGATCAAGCAATGCGAGTCGGAGACGCTTCCTTCCCATCTGGAGGAGACCGCCGTGGCGCGGAGCCTGCCGAGCGGGATGTTGCCGGAGGTGTGGGAAGACCTGCGCGACAACCCTCCCTTCTTCTTCGAGATTCCGGAACTCCAGCCCGGCGGCTCCGCGGCCAAGGACTTCGTGGGGGACCTGGTGTGGCTTTCGGTGCGCGTGGCGCCGCGCTATGCGGCCGCGGATGAAATCGCCATCGCGGCGGCCGTCCACCTTCGCGCCGGCGCCAAGGAGACCAAGGCACTGCTCGATCGAGCGTATGCCGACCACCTCGCCAGTCTGCTGCCAGCCGACGTGCCCCTCCGCCGCCTGCCGAGCGACGCGGCGCGTGCGGTTCTGGACCTGGTGGAAGGCGAGGAGAGGCTGTTGTTCGTTTACGGCGGGGTCCGGCCGGTCGCCCCGGACCAGGGCGACCTGGCCGCCATCGACCGCTCCAAGGCATGGCTCGTGGGTGTCGGCCGGCGGTTGGTGGCGCTGAGCGTGACCGGCGCCGCGGAACTGTTCTGGCAGGGAGACAACCACGTCCGCTTGGCGTGCCCCAAGGGGCGTCTGAAGGGGGGGTGCCGACTGACGGGCGGCCAGTGGACGCAGGGGACAACTCGATCGACGCCGGTCCTCCTTGTGAAAGGGGCGCTGGTCAGGAGCAACGAGAAGTATTTCGCGCCGCTGGAGCGGTTCTGTTCGGGCGCTCGATAGCCGCCCTCCCCCTGAATCAGACATCCCAGACTGCCCGGAAAATCGCCGCGGCGTACCCCCTCCTGGCTGCCAAGCGGGAGAATGCGAACGAGGTGCGGGTGGCGGCGGGAACGACCGAATCCGAGAAGAGAACCGCTCCCCCCCGGTTGACTTTTTCACCCCGGCCATCATATTCTTACAATCTCGCCCTGGATGAATGGCTTGGCATCGAATTGGGTCCTCGGGGGTTCTTCCGATGCCCCCGCCAGGGGGTGGCAGTGATATTAAGTCCGCGTGCGCGAGTTCATTCCATGTCCGTTCAGAGTTGCAGTCGGTTTCTATGTGAAAGTCTGTTCCATCCCGGTCAGGTGGGGGCGATCGGCCCGAGCTCGCACAGCTTGGCGCTCCGCATGGTGCGGTGGATTAATTGGGAACGAGTCGGCTCGGTGGCCGAGTACGGTCCGGGCACGGGCGTCGTCACTGAGCAGATTCTGCGGAGCAAGCAGCAGGACACGCGATTTTTCGCAGTCGAGTTGAATCCACATTTTGTGGAGACTCTGATGCACCGCTTCCCGGGGCTTGCCGTCTGCCAGGACAGCGTCGCCAATATCGAGGCGATCTGCCGGCAGCAAGACGTTCCCGCGCTCGACGTGGTGATCAGCGGCTTGCCGTGGGCGGCGTTTTCGGATCGCCAGCAGAACGAGTATCTCGACGCGATGTTGAAAGTCCTCAACCCCGGCGGCTATTTCGCCACATTCGCCTACCTGCCGGGAATGGCGCTGCCTTCAGCACGGCGGTTTCGCCGCAAATTGCGGGACTACTTCAACGAGGTGCGAATCGACCGCACCGTGTGGGTCAACGTCCCGCCGGCCTTCGTCTACCAGTGCCGGCTCTGACAGCCCGGCCGGCTGCCGCCCGGGCAGTCGCTTCGCGCCCGCCTGCGGAAGCCACATCTGGGGGGCGCCTCCCTCAGACCTCCTCGCGGGGCAAGTGCGGCAGCCAACCGGACTGCCGGATCCGCATGCCCGCGAAGCGGACCCAGACTGCCAACGGGCGGGCGAGGGCGTAATAGCAGAAGACCAGCGGCAAGGCCAACTCGTGGACCGCAATCAGGGCGATCACCGCAAACACGAGTTGGACAAGGCTGAAGAAGTGCCGTTGCCCCCGCGTCCATTGGTTGAGCAGGTGCGGATAGCGGATGCGGGAGACCATCAGCGACGCCAGAACCACCGTCAGGATTGGCAGGCCATGGGCGGTTAGCGCGACGATCCGCTCGCTCAGGTGCCACGACGCCTCCGGCATCGCGTCGGCCGCCAGCCGCTGAAAACCCGGTAGGGCGACGGCAAACGACGCCAGCGTGGCGGCCGCCGCGGGCGTGGGCAACCCGCGGAACCAGTCGTGGTTGTCGTCGCCGGCGGCCTGCTCAACGTTGAATCGCGCCAGCCGCAACAGGCCGCAGAACATGAACAGGGTGCCGACGGCCCAGAGAAATCGCAGCGGGAAGGAGTCCGTCAGGCCGATCATGATGAACACTGGGGCGACGGTGAACGTGATCGCGTCGCAGAGGCTGTCGAGTTCCACTCCCAACCGGCTTGTCTGCTTCAGCAGCCGCGCCACGTAGCCGTCCAATCCATCGAAGACCATGCCGAGGTAGATCAGGACCCCGGCATAGAAAATCCCGTTCACCTCGCCGAGCGTCTCCTGGGACATCGTGGCCATCGCGATGCTACCCAGGCCGCAGGCGCCGTTGGCCAACGTCAACAGTGTCGGAACCACGGCAAGGGTGGATTGTCTTCTGAGCAGCGCCATCGCAGGTTCTCCAGGGGATTGCCGCCGCACGGGCGGCACGTCTCACGCACCACCGGCGGCCGATTCGCCGCCCGGCGTCTCGTCGGCTGAATACCGCGCCAGGATGCTCGATCCCGCCTTGACCTTCTGCCCGGCGGAAACGAGGATCTCCAGGCCTTCCTCTCGCGGAAGGACCAATTCCGTCCGCGATCCCAGCTTGATCATGCCAAACCGTTCGCCGCGGCCGGCCACCTCGCCCGGCGCAATCCAGCAGACAATCCGCCGCGCAATCGCTCCGGCGATCTGCCGCACGACCATCCGCCGGCCCCGAAAACCGATCTGCTCGAAAAGAACCTCCATCCGCTCATTCTCGCGGGCGGACGCAGGCCGCACGGCATTCAAGAATTTTCCACGCCGATATCGCAGGCCGACCACCCTGGCCTCGACCGGGGCGCGGTTGAGGTGGACATTGAAGATCGAAAGAAAAATCCCGATCAGAACGGCCTCGCCCCCGACCGACTCATCGACCACTTCCTCGACGGCCACGATCCGGCCATCCGCGGGCGAGACCACCGCCCCCGGCTCGCCGGGAATCTTCCGCTCCGGATCTCGAAAGAACCAGACCACGCCGAGGCCGGCCAGGGCGAATCCGATCGCCAGCGGCCAGAAGACCAGGGCGAAGACCGCCGTGAAGAGCAGCAGCAGTCCACCAAGCAGGATAAGTTCCGCCAGGCCGACTCGAGCAAAGGGGAGCCGGTTGCGCCAGTCAAACGGGTCGTCGGCCGCCGCCCAATAGTAGCCCCCCTGATTTCGGAAGAACTTGACATCCCGCGGATCGAGCACCTCGTGGGGGCAAGCGTTGGCCTCCCCTTGCCGGGTCTCCAGCATCCGGGCGACGAACCGCGGGCGGAATCGCTTCAGATACCATCGCCGGCAGGTGCCCCAGGCCAACTCGAGCCTCATGCACGCACCGCCCCCCGGCTGGATCGAGGTAATCTCGGCTGGCAACGGCTCGAGGAGAGACGGCTCCCCCGAAATTTCTTCTATCGCCATGCTGGCGTCCCTGAACTAATGCGCGGCAAGAGGGCCTGTTCCAATCCGGAGCCCTGACCGCTTCGATGAAGTCGTGCGACCTCGAGTACGGACCAGTCTCCCAGAGGACGTCATTATGGGCCCTCCGCCCGGTTTGCTCAAGCACATCCCCCCACCGGCAACAATCGGGCACGATTCCTCCTGCCGATCGCTGCCGCCGCCGACCCGCGGCCTGCGGACTTCGTCCGGTGTCTTCAACGCCACCGGCAGCAGAACGGCGCGGGCGGCGATGCGCTCCTGGGCTTGGCGGGCCTGCCGGCGGCCGTGATCCCGCTCCGGCTGATCGCCCGCGGAAGCGAGCGGACGGCCAACTCGGATCGCCCTGGGAGGCTGTTTCGATCGTCTGGGGCGGTCAATAGGCGCTCCGGACGGCCGGCGTCGGCGGGTTGCGTTGCTGGAACAGGTCCGAAACGGTGCCGCTGGACACGCGGGGTACTCCCTCGGGCGGCTTGGCGCGGAAGTCGTTCGGGTTGGCCTGCGAACCGAAGCGGACAACAGCCGTGGTCCGCACGTATCCCATCCCGTTGAGCAGGTCGGTAAGCGAGATGATCTTCAGCCCGTACATCTTGGCCTCTTCGATCACCTTGGTTCGCGCGGTGAGGCGGTCCAGGTCGGCGGTCTCGGGTTCCTGGCCGAGCACGAGGAACCGGGTCCCGGCGGTCAGTTGGCCGTTCGGCTTGCCGTCGTCGGTGAGCCAGAAATCAACGATCCCGCCGTTCATCGCAATCAGGTTGCGGACTTCGTCGACGTCGCTTCGCTTGTCGCCGTCCAGGTCGATGCCATCGGTCAGCGCGAACCGCTGCCGTTCGCCCGGCTTCCACAGATTGGTGTGAATCCGATCGCCCGGCATGATCGGGTCGCTGATCACGTCTTCCAGAATTCGGGCCTCGGCCATGTTGTCGCCGACCAGCGCAACGACCTCGATTGCCCCCTTCTTGGTGGCTGCCGTTGTCAGATCGTTCGTATCGGCCGAGTAGACGGCGAAATTGGTCAGCAGCGACAGTCCGGCGGCTCGGCCGATGTCGATCCACACCGTGCCTTGGCTCTGGTTGACGAACGTGATCTTGCCGTCGGGCTGGATGATCTCCTGTGTCTGCTCTTCGAGGCGGTCCCGCAACGCGGAGTTGGTCATTTTGAGCGTATGGTTGTCCGACGCGATCGCCTTCTTCTCCGCGTCGACCTTCGTAATCGCCGCCTGGGCCTGTTGCCGCTCGGTCGCCTTCTGTCCTTCCACCTGCTGGACCGTCTGCGTCAACTGGCCGCGGTCGGCCAGGTACTTGGCCTTCTCGGCCGCCAGGTCGTCTTCCGCTTTCTTCGCCCGGGCGAGAAACTGCTGGAGTTGTGCTTCCTTGGCCTTCTCCAGGTTCTGGTTGGCGAGTTGAATGTCGACGATCTGCTTCTTGGCCGCGGCCAGTTCGGCGTTCTTGTCGGTGACCTCCTTGAACAGCGACTGGCAGATGGCCCGATAGCTGAGATTCGTCTCGTTCAGATTCTTGGCATACGTCTGAATGTCGGTGTTGAATGCCTCGTCGACCTCGCTGAGCGTCGCCGTATCGGAATGGCCGACAACCTGCTTCAGCCGCATGTTCTCCTGTTCGGCCGCCTTCTGCGCCGCGCTGGCCTCCTCGGCGGCCTTCTGCTTGTCGGCAGCCAAGGCCTTTGTCTTGCCGTACTCCTTGGAAAACAAGAATGTCGTCACGCCCAGAATGATCGTGAACATCACAAACACAATCAGAGCGATCTGCAATCCCTGACTTTCGCGCGCCATAACTGATGCTCCTCTATCGCCAGGCAATCCGATCGGACGGCCTGGCGAGGCCATTGGCAACGGACCTTATGTTCGATTGGGGGACTTCAGGAGAGGCATTGGAGTCGAATTGAAAGCGAACAAGGCGGACAACCAAGATGCCGTCGAAAAGAGGTCCCAAGATCTCTCGGCCGCCGTCGAATCACATCCTTGCCGGGGTGACGCAGCGGCTGCCCGCGACCTGATTATTCCTTGAAGACCAAGACCCTAGCGTCGATTCTAAACGCGCCAAAAACCAGTGTCAACGAAAAACCCCCACCATTCGGGTAGGAGGTGGCGGACTTCCCAGGATGCCTGCCTGCATTGACCATAAAGATCGTTCCCATCGGAACTTTCGACGGAGATTCGGCGACCACGCCGGCGATCGGAAGTCGCCTGAAACCTCCCGTCCCCCCCACCTTCAGCAGATGCGGCCGCGCGGAGGATCAGCGGCTTGACAATCCCACAAACGGGGGTGTAGGATTCGGTCGCGCGCCCTGCGCGGCCGAATCCTGACGGCGAGCTCTAAAGTGCTCGAATGTAAAGAGTTGTGAGAATGGTAGACGATCCGACGCAGAGGACGCTGTTCGAGATGAGCGTGCCGGACGAGCCGAGACAGCGGTTGCAGCCGCCAGTCGAAAGGCCGAGCGCCCCGCAGGGCACGTGGCTGCTCCAGTCTGCCGCGGCCACGCCGCCGCCGCCGAGCCTGAGCGGCAAGTCGGTCTATGTGATCGACGCCCATAACCTGATCTACCAGCTTTTCCACGCCCTGCCGGAGATGACCGGGCCGAGGGGCGAGCCGGTCGGGGCCGTGTTTGGCTTCGCGCGCGACCTGTTCTATCTCCTCGATCAGAAGCAGCCCGATTACCTGTTTGCGGCATTCGACATGCCAGGGGGCACCTTTCGCCACCAGATTTACGCCGAGTATAAGGCCAATCGCAAGGCCATGCCCGACGATCTCGTACCCCAGATCGAGTCGATCCGCCGCATGTTGGCCGGTTTCTGCATCCCCCCCTTGGGCTGCCCAAACTACGAGGCGGATGACGTGCTGGCGACCGTGGCTCGGATCACCGAGGAACTCGGCGGGCGGTGCTACCTGGTCACCTCAGATAAGGACTGCCGGCAACTGATCACCGAGCATGTGGTCCTCTACAATATCCGCAAGGACCAGATCTTCGATGCCGCCGCGTTGGAAAAGCAGTGGGGAATCGGACCCGAGCAGGTCGTCGACTTCCAGGCGATGACCGGAGACAGCACCGATTGCGTACCGGGCATCCCGGGCATCGGGCCGGGCTATGCGAGAAAGCTCCTGCAGAGACATGGAACCCTCGAAGGGGCGATCGAGCACAAGGGCGAGGGACTCGGGCCGAAACTGCGGCAGGCGTTCCAGGAGCACGTCGAGTTGGCGCTCCGCAGCCGGCGGCTCGTGCGGCTCGACCCTCGCGTGCCGGTGGCCATCGATTGGCGGGCCGGACGAGTCGAGGGCGTCGACGCCGAGTCGCTGACCGCCCTGTTTCGCGAGTTCAACTTCCGCGCGCTGACCGCAAGAACGGCAGCCCTGCCACGCAAATCCGCCGAGCCGCCGCCACAGCGAAACGCCGTCTACCGGCTCGTCGACACCCACCAGGCACTCGAAGCGTTTGCCGACGAACTGAAGCGGCAGCAGACCATTTCGTTGGATACGGAGACGACACACGTCTGGCCCCGCTGGGCCCGCATTGTCGGCTACAGCTTCGCCTGGAAGGCGGACGAGGCCTGGTACCTGCCGGTCCGCGCCCCGGCGGGAGAACCGTGCCTCGACCCGGACCTGGTGCTGGAGACGCTCCGCCCCGTGCTCGAGGACCCGGCGGTGGAGAAGATCGGCCAGAACCTCAAGTACGACATGATCGTGCTCCGCGCCGCGGGCGTGAGGCTGGCCGGTCTGGCGTTCGACACGATGATCGCCAGCTACCTGCTGGCCCCGGGCGAGCGCAACCACGGGCTCGACGAGCTGGCGCGGCGATACCTGGGTCATGAGACGATCAAGATCGAGACGCTCATCGGCGCAGGCAAGGGCCAGAAGCGGATGGACGAAGTGCCCGTCCGGCAGGTGGCGGACTATGCGGGCGAGGATGCGATTGTGCCCCTCTGGGTGCGGCCAATCCTGGAAGCACGGCTCGTTGAAGCCGGACTCGATCGGTTGTTTCGCGACGTGGAGGTGCCGCTGGTCGAGGTTCTCGCCGAGCTGGAATATCGCGGCATCCGCGTCGATGTTGAGCGGCTCCGCGAATTGAGCCAGCGGCACGCCCAGCGCCTCGAATCGCTCGAGGCGGAGATCTACGAGATTGCCGGCCACCCGTTCAACATCGCCTCGCCCCGGCAGCTCCAGCAAGTGCTGTTCGACGAGTTGAAGCTGCCGGTGGGCAAGAAAACGGCCAAGACGGGCCCGAGCACCGACATCAAGGTGCTCGAAGGATTGGCGCGGATTCACGCTTTGCCCGCCAGAATCATCGACTATCGCCAGATCGCCAAGCTCAAAGGGACCTACGTCGACGCGCTGCCCGACATGGTCTTTCCCGAAACCGGCCGCGTCCACGCCTCGTTCAACCAGGTGGTGACGGCCACCGGTCGGCTCAGTTCCAGCGATCCCAACCTGCAAAACATCCCCGTGCGGACCCAAGCCGGGCGCGAAATCCGCTCGGCGTTCGTGCCGGGACCGGAGGGCTGGCTTCTGCTGGCGGCCGACTATTCCCAGATCGAGCTCCGCGTGTTAGCGCACTACTCGGGCGATCCGCGGCTCCGCGAGGCCTTCGACCGGGACGAGGACATCCATGCCCGCGTGGCGAGCGAGGTCAACGGCGTCGCCCTCGGCGAGGTTACGCCGGAGATGCGGCGCCAGGCCAAGGCGGTCAATTTCGGCGTGATCTACGGACAGAGCGCGTTCGGACTGTCGACGCAGTTGGGAATTGGCAAGGAGCAGGCGGCCCAGTTCATCGAGGCCTACTTCGCCGGATACCCGGGGATCGGAGACTTCCTCGACCGGGTTCTCGCCGAGTGCCTCAGCCGCGGTTTTGTGACCACGATCCTGGGCCGCCGCCGGGCGATCGAGGGGGTGCGGCCCAATCCCGGCCGGCAGCGGAACCTGGCCGAACGGACCGCCGTCAACACGGTCATCCAGGGATCGGCCGCCGACCTGATCAAACTGGCCATGCTGGCCGTCCAGCGGCGGTTGTCCCGGGAGAGGCTGCGCGGCAAAATGCTTCTGCAAATCCACGATGAACTGATTTTTGAGGTTCCGGAAGAGGAGTTGCCGCAAACGGCCGCGGTCGTGATTGAAGAAATGGCCGGCGCTTGGCCGATGGAAGTCCCGCTGAAGGTTGACGCCAAGGCGGGCCGCAACTGGGCCGATGCCGAACCCCTGTCGTAGCGAAACACGGCGGACGCATGCACGTAATTGGAGTTCTGGGAGGCGTGGCCAGCGGGAAGAGCGCCGTGGCGCGGCTGCTTTCCGAGGCCGGGGCCGCCGTCCTCGACGCCGATCGGATCGGCCATGAGGTCCTCTGTCTCCCGCAGGTCGAGCAGGCGGCCCGCGATCGCTGGGGAGAGGCGATTTTTGACGCGGGCGGCCGGATTGACCGCGGACGGCTGGCCTCGATCGTGTTTGCCCCTCCGCCGGCCGGTCCACGGGAACGCCTGGTCCTCCAGCAACTGACCCATCCCCGGATCGCCGAGCGGATCGAGCGTCAGGCCCAGCGGCTGGCGGCGTCGGGCTGCCCGGCGGCGGTTCTGGACGCACCGTTGCTTCTTGAGGCCAATTGGGATAAGTTGTGTAGTAGGCTGGTATTTGTCGAAGCGCCTCGCGACATTCGCCTCGCCAGGGCGCTTCGGCGCGGCTGGAGCCCAGCGGAGTTCGCCGCGCGAGAGGAGGCCCAGGCGCCGGTCGAGCAGAAACGCGCCCGTGCCGACCTGGTCGTCGAGAACTCGGGTGACCTGGAGGAGACCCGCCAGCAGGTTCTGCGTTTCTGGCGCGATTGGACCGCAGGTGATCGGGACGGCCGGCGGAGATCGGGGGCCGGTTGACACGCCGGGCCCCTGCAAGGCAACCCCTCTGGAGAATTGCATCGGTCCGACCGGAACCGGTCTCCGGCTGGAATAGCCCCCACCTCGGCAGGACGCGACCCCTCTTCCGTTCCCATGGCGGGGGGATCGCACGACGACTCCGTTCCACCCGCGCGAATAGATCGGCCCAATCCCCTCAGACATTTTCCTTTTCTCCCTTTTCCCGCAGTTTGCAACCCACCTTCGGCACCCTCCGCGTGCCACGATTCTTATCCATCTGGAGGAGCATTGCCGTCATGGCATCACCCAGAGACAGCCAATCGGAAGGCCGATCGGGACGCCGCGCGGCCAACAGCGGCGACGACCAGCAGCAGCAACTTGCCGGCGACGATCTGATCCGCCAGATCTACGAAGAAGAGCCGGTCTCGCTGGCCGAAGAGATCGCTGAAGGGACGGAGCGCTACGACGATGAGCGGACCAACGAGCGCTATGAGCAGATCAAGCAATCGGGCGACTTGCACATCGCCCAGTTGCAGCGAATGACGATGGCCGAGTTGATCGAGGAGGCCAAGAAGGAGCACCTCAGCGACTACGCGGGCATGAAGAAACAGGATCTGATCTTCAAGATCCTCAAGGAGCGGGTGAAGCTCAACGGGCTGATGTATGGCGAGGGGACCCTGGAAGTCTTGCCCGACGGCTTCGGCTTCCTCCGCAGCCCCGACTACCACTATCTCTCCTGCCCCGACGACATCTACGTTTCTCCCAGCCAGATTCGGCGATTCGGGCTCCGCACCGGCACCACCGTCTCCGGCCAGATCCGCCCGCCGAAAGAGAACGAGCGGTACTTCGCCCTGCTCCGCGTCGAGGCGATCAACTACCGCGATCCGAAGGACGTCTCCAGCAAGGTCGCCTTCGACGACTTGACGCCGCTCCACCCCGACAAACGGATCGTCATGGAGGATCCGTCGGGCGACATCAATACCCGGGTAGTCGACCTGATCGTCCCGGTCGGCTTCGGCCAGCGAGGGCTGATCGTCAGCCCACCCCGCGCCGGCAAGACGATCCTGATGCAGAAGATGGCCCAGGCGGCCCTGGCAAACTACCCGAATCTCTACGTGTTCATGCTGTTGATCGACGAGCGGCCCGAAGAAGTCACCGACATGGAGCGGCAGGTCAAGGGCCCCAACTGCGAGGTCATCAGCTCGACCTTCGACGAACCGGCGTCGCGGCACATCCAGGTCTCCGAGATGGTCCTCGAAAAGGCCAAGCGTATGGTTGAATACGGCCACGACGTGATGATCTTCCTCGACTCGATCACCCGGCTGGCGAGGGCCTGGAACGCCGAGTGCCCCAACTCGGGCAAGATCCTCTCGGGCGGAGTCGACGCGAATGCCCTCCAGCGCCCCAAACGTTTCTTCGGCGCCGCGCGGAGGGTCGAGGAAGGCGGCTCCCTGACGATCCTGGCCACCGCCCTGATCGACACGGGCAGCCGAATGGACGAGGTGATCTTCGAAGAATTCAAGGGCACCGGAAACCTCGAGATCGTTCTCGACCGGGCGCTGGTCGACAAACGCATCTGGCCGGCGATCGACATCAACGCCAGCGGCACCCGCAAGGAAGAAATGTTGATGGACCCGGAAGAGCACCGCCGCGTGTGCATCCTCCGCCGCGCGCTCAACGAGATGAACCCACCCGACGCCATGGAACTGCTCGTCGATCGGCTCCGAAAAACCAAAACCAACGCCGAATTCCTGATGAGCATGAAGAAGTGAAGGCTTCCCTGGTTCCCAAGCTCCCGCTTGGGAACGAGCTGCGGCCTGGCGGCATGAAAGACTGAACCCCGAAACCCCGAAACCCCGAAACCCCGAACCCTCATTCCATGCCCACCATCTCCGACGGAAAATCCGCCGCCTCGGGCGGCCGATTCGCCTTGATTGTCTCGCGATTCAACCAGTCGATCACCACGCGCCTGCTCGAGGGCGCGATCGAGACGCTCCAGCAGCGCGGAGTGGCCGACGGATCGATCGACGTCTTCTGGGTCCCCGGCGCATTTGAGATTCCCACCGTGGCCGGCCGGCTCGCGCGCGGCGGCAAGCACGCGGCGATCCTCTGCCTCGGGGCGGTGATCAAGGGGGAGACCAGCCACGACGAGCACATCAATCGAGCGGTCAGCCTCAGCCTGGCGGAGCTCGGGGCGGCCACGGGCGTGCCGCTGCTGTTTGGCCTGTTGACCTGCAACACGCTCGAACAGGCGATCGCCCGTAGCGGCGGCGCGGCGGGCACGCGCGGCAAGGACCAACCCGGCAGCCGGATTGGCAACAAGGGCGCCGAATGCGCAGAAGCCGCCCTGGAAATGGTCGATTTACTGAACAAGATCGGATAAGTGCGGTTCGTACGATGGCAAGACGCAGCCAGGCGAGAGAAGTCGCCTTTCAGGTTCTTTACCAGGACGATCTGAATCCGCGCAACAACCCGGCGATCACCGACGCCTTCATGGAAGACCAGCTCGGCAACGCAGCGCTTGTGGAGTTCGCCCGCTCGCTGGTTGCCGGCGCGCGGCGGAACCGCGCCCAGATCGATGGCCTCCTGGGCAAGACAGCCGAACACTGGACGCTCGACCGGATGGCGGCGACGGACCGCAACGTCTTGCGGCTGGCCGCCTTCGAATTGCTCCACACCGACACGCCCCGCGCGGTGGTCATCGACGAAGCGGTGGAGCTGGCGCGGCGGTTCGGCACGGTCCAGTCGGGCCAGTTCGTCAACGGGATTCTTGACCGGCTCCTTCCTCCGGCTTCGCGGGCGGCGGATGACGCCGGCGCGCGGCGCTCCGAGTGAAGGACGATCCCCCGCCGGTCAGCCCGCCCGGAATTGCCCGACCCGGCGCGGACCGGCAAGCTAAACGGAAACCAGGTGCAACAGGTGCCTCATGGGTCTCTTTGACAAAATCAAACAGGGTCTCTCGAAAACCCGGCAGCTTCTCAACACGGACATCCGCGACTTGTTCCGCAGCGAGGGGCGGCTCGTCGATCAAGCGTTTCTCGACGAGTTGTTCGAACTGCTGATCAAGACCGACATGGGTGTCAAGTCGGCCGAGGAGACGGTCGAGGCGGTCCAGTCGGCGTTTCGTGGCCGCGTCGTCCAGATGGCGGAAGTCCTCGAGGAAGTCAAGAAGAAGCTCAAAGCGCTGATGGCGCAGCCGGCCGAGCCGATCCGCCATGCCGCCAGCGGCCCGACAGTGATCGTGGTCTGCGGGGTCAACGGATGCGGCAAGACGACGTCGATCGCCAAGCTCGCCCGGCTATTCACCGATCAAGGCAAGAGGGTCGTTCTCGGCGCCGCCGACACGTTCCGCGCTGCGGCGGTTGACCAGCTGACCGTCTGGTCCCAGCGATTGGGCGTGGAAATCGTCACCGGCCAAGCGGGGAGCGATCCGGCCAGCGTGGCCCATCGAGCCGTCGCGCACAGCCAGGAAATCGGGGCCGACGTCTGCATCATCGACACCGCGGGCAGGCTGCAAACCCAGTACAACTTGATGCAGGAGCTCTCCAAGATCCATCGCGTGATCGGAAAACTGATCCCGCAAGCGCCGCACGAAGTCGTCCTGGTACTCGACGCGACGACCGGCCAGAATGGCATCAGCCAGGCCCAGCATTTCACCGAGGCGGTCCAGTGCACCGGGATTCTGCTGGCCAAGCTCGACGGCACGGCCAAGGGGGGCGTGGTCGTCGCCATCCGCCAGTCGGTCGGTCTGCCCGTCAAGTACGTCGGCGTCGGAGAGCAGGCCGACGACCTGGCGCTGTTCGAGCCGGACCCTTTCGTCGACGCCCTGTTCGACGGCGCGCCACCTCCCCGGTAGGGTGGTGCAGAGCGGACCAGCCCGATGCGGTTTGACCCGCCGCGAGCGCAACCGGGAACCGAGCAAGTCCACACAACCAGACCGCCAGCGCCGCCCCACCAAGGGCCACTCCCCTCTGCGTTGTCAATCCGTCTGGAGGCCCCGGGCCGCCGGCCAAGATCTTAGAACCGGAAATCGAGCCCGAACCGTAACCCCTGCGCCCAGTAACTATCGTTGGTGAACCGGAACGCGGGCCGCTCGGCGCCGGTTCGTTTTTCCGGTGGAAGCTGCGACAGGCTGGTATCGACCAGGCCCGCGGGACGGGCGACCCTACCCCAATACAGGAAGGAGTAGCCGAACGTCGCCCGCAATCGGGCCGTGAGATCGCAGCCGAGCGTCACTCCCACCTCGGGAATCACGGCCAACTGGTGACGCTCGTAAAACCCGATGTTGGTCTCTTGCGCCAGCAGGCCGCCGGCGAAGACGGCACGGCCCGCATCGGGAACCGCCGTCGCCGTCGCGCCGTCGATGATCACGCGGGAGTGGGTGTCTCCCAGGTCGAGTTTCACCTGCGTCTCCAGGAACCAGCGGCCGAATTGCTCCTGGTGCACGACCCCCAGCTCCACCCCGTTGAAGCAATTGGCGGCGTCGAACAGGTCGACAACCTCCTTGGTGGTTCCCGGGATGACGACTCCCTGCGCGGCGGTCCAGCGGGAGCGCTGGCTGAGCCAGAGGCGTTCGTCGAGCTGCGCATAGCGCCAACCGAGCAGGAAATCCGTCCGCCGGCCGGCCTCGGCATGAAGATTGCGCCGGAACAGAACCTCCACGGTCTGAAACTCGCTCGCCACGCCGGCGTTGGCCGAGCCGTCAAGGAAATCCGGGTGGGCGATGAGCATGGCAGCCTCGGCGCCCGTCTGCGGGTCGAAATACGGCCGGGCAAGGATCGCCATCTCCGGGCTGGCGGCGGCGCAGCGCGCCGTCTCCCGCCCCATCCCGAGGTAACTCGCCTCGATGCCGTTGCACTGGACGGGATCGAGCCAATAGCCGAGCGTCAGCCTCTCGCCGGAACGGGCGTCCGTGTTGACGGTCGCGTCGCCGAAGAGGACTCGCGTGCCGGCCTGGCCAAGCACTCCGGCTGCATCCGGGGGCGTGCCCGCCGGGCTTGCCGTCAGCATCGGCGCCAACTGGCTCCCCTTGGTCCACCACAGCAGGTACTCGCCGCGAAACCAGAGGCGATCGCAAAGCGGCGGCCAGCTTGGTTCATACGCTCCACACCAGGCGGAAGGACAGCCGGCGGGGGAGC
>JAAYCB010000338.1 GCA_012744395.1 Pirellulaceae bacterium | reverse complement strand
GGTGAATTCCCCTTGCCGCGGTCGGCCCTCGTTTTGGCGGTTGCCTCGGCGGTTGTTGATTGGCGTTATCTGCGGGCGCTGTTTACGGCAGGCCCACTGCCTCGCCGCCAGCCATCGAGCCGAGCGCGCCCCAGACTCCGTAGGGGCTGCGGCCGCCCCTGTTGCCGGGCTGCGGCGCGGCCAGGTTGCCGGAATCGACGGTCTCGCTGATGAACTGGACGGACCCGTCCATCATCACGCAGTTGACGCCGCCGGGATGGTAGCTCGATGGCGAAAAGATGCCCCACTGCCAGCTGTCTCCGCCCGCCAGGCACGACGCAGAGTTCGGCGGCAGAACGGTCGTGATGCCGTTCCAGGCGGGCCGCCCATCGGCCCATCGCTTGCCTACGACCTTTTCCTGGTGCGTTTCAATGCCGCTTCGATAGCGGCCGTCCGACCCGGCCGTCGCGCGGCAGACGGTCGGGTCGCTGGCGATCGTGGTGCCCACGTTCTTGGCGATGTCGCCGCGAATCGCGCCGGTTGTTGAGTAGATGCATCGCTCGGCCAGGCCGATCGAGTTGCTCGTGCCATCGCGAATCTCGGCGAAGCTGCCGTAGTGCTGGTGGGCAAAAGGCCCCCGAGTCGGCCTGTCGTACGCATTGTTGTTCATATGGTCGCCAACGCTGAACATGTAGTTGTTGTAGGCCTGGTCCGAGCTCGGGTTTCGCGTGCTGGAGCCGCTGTCGGACGGGCAGAGGAGAGCGGGCGTTTGCTCGCGAAACGGGGGAAAATCCGTTCGCCACGCCGCCGGGCCGAAGGGTGGGTACGTCATCGTTCCGTAGGTGCCGCCACTGCTGATCTGGTCCCACAAGGGCCCCTGTTCGAGATAGGGCAGCAGAGCGATCATTCCGCAGAGCTGACCGTTGTTGCCGTTGTCCCACGGGTCGGTTCCGATCGTGCCTCCGCTCAGCGTGGGAAACTTCCCTGTCGTGTCGTGGTAGTTGTGCAGCGCCAGCCCGATCTGCTTGAGGTTGTTGGTGCATTGGCTTCTGCGGGCCGCCTCCCGCGCGGCCTGGACCGCCGGGAGCAGCAACGCGATCAAGATTCCAATGATCGCGATGACGACAAGCAATTCGACGAGTGTGAAGCCCGGTTTGCGATGTCTTCGCAGCATGGCGGTACTCCTAAAGAAGTAGGAATGGAAACAAGGCTCTAGTCCGTCAGGTCGAAACTGAATTCGTTCTTGCCGTCGGCAGCCACCGTGGCTTGCAGGTCGGTTGTGCCGATGGCGGAGTACTTTGCGGGCAGGAGATTGCGTGTCTGCGCGGATTTCATCGCTTCCGCGCCAGCAGGCATTGCGCCCGTCTCTGTGGAATTGAATTGCCTCTCCGGTCCCTCGGTCTCTGTTTTGCGGACCATCACCTGGTAATCGCCCGGCATTGCGCCGTCATTTTCACCCAGCGTGCTCAATTCGGTCTTGCCGTCTGCGCCGGTGACGCCGTAAGCCGCCTGGCCATCTCCCTTGGGAACGAAGGTGATGTGGGCCTCTTGGACAGGCGAGCCGTTGTGAGTTACCGTCACGATCACCGGCACCCGCGGCGGACCACCGTCTTCTCGCGAGCAGCCGAACATGGCCGCCATCACGGAAGCGGCACAACCTAGCACGAGGGCAACGCTTTTCATAAGATCCAGCCTCTCCAAGAATAGAGCCGGCAACTGGCACACAGCCTCGCCAGCAAGCTGCGCAAAAAAACGCTCATGCTGATCGCCAACTGACGGCAGTCTGTCAATCGATTCATCAACCCGGGGGAAGCCCAACACCGACCGCGACCGCGCAAGAAACACCAGTCGCAGTTGCCTTAGTATATGGGCAGCCATACTATCTGCACAAGCACAGTGAATAACAAGCCGGCCATACCATCTATTATCATAGCAGTACGTACTGTCCGAGGCGACTGGCCCTTTGCAGGGACGTCACACCACCCAGAAGGCCACCCTGAGGCGGGTGGAAGAATCGCAGACACGGATGCGGAACCGTCGAAGGGCCAAGAACCCTGCTCGCGGGCCATTATCAGACCAACCCAGAGAAGGACATGCGAGCAGTTGGCGGTCATCGGAGCGTGAACGGGCGAATCTCAGGCAGACCCGGCACGCCTGAGAGCCGCGTTGGCTCGTTCCGCGTTTGACGCCGCCACCGCCTTGGGCACCACGATCCGAGGCGAAGTCCGCCGACGATCCGCAGATATCGATCGGCTCCTCTCCCCAAGACCGCCCTGGACAGCCATGGAGCGATGGGCCACACTATCAGGGGGGCCAGTCCTGCCGTGCTGAAACGGCCCCCGGCCAGCGATCGTATGGGGATCGGGCTGGGCCGAAGTGGAACGGGAAATCAACAACGTCGCAATGGGAGCCGCAATGCGTGTTTTGATTGTCGATGATCACCCGATCTTCCGCCGGGGGATCGCCGAGTTGATCAACGAAGAGGGCGACATGGAGGTTGCCGGCGAGGCGTCGAACACGATCGAGGCGATTCGCATGGTCGCCGAGCTGCGGCCCGACGTGGTCGTCGTCGACCTTTCGCTTCAGGACGGCCACGGGATCGAATTGATCGAGCAGATCGGCCAGCGCGCCGACGGGCCGCAGATGGTCGTCTGTTCGATGCACGACGAATCGCTGTTCGCCGAACGGACGCTGCGCGCCGGGGCGATGGGCTACGTGAACAAGCAGGAGACGAGCGAGCGGCTGGTCGATGCGATTCGCCGGGTCCAGAAGGGCGAGGTGGTGCTGAGTCCGAAGATGACGCGCAAGCTGCTGCATAGCGCGGTCGGCGGCAAGACCGGCGAGCCAAGCCCGATGGAGTCTCTCAGCAATCGCGAATTCGAAGTCTTCGAGATGATCGGCGAGGGCCTGACGACGAAACAGATTGCTGCCCGGCTGGATTTGAGCCCGAAGACCGTCGAAGCGCACCGCGAGAAGATCAAAACGAAACTCGGCCTGACCAACAGCGCCCAGCTCAGCCGCCAGGCGTTTCTTTGGGTCTATGAGAATCGCTCTGCGTAATGGTCGCGAGCGATTCCGCCCAGGCTGGCCGCCAACACCTGATGGAGAGCAGAGCAATGCAGACAGCAATCGCCAGACTGCTGTTCGTGACGGCGTTCCCCGCACTGCTGGCAGCGGGAATCTCGGAGCGAACCGGCCAGGGATTCCGCCTCGCTCAGGCCCAAGAGGCGGAATACACCGTTTCGTTTGCCGGCATGCCCGAACCGTTGCCGGGCGAGGTTGCCCCCTCGCGCCAAGCTCTGGCGATTGGCCGCGTTGAGCCGAGCGCCCGGCAGGTCGCCCAGTACGG
>JAAYCB010000337.1 GCA_012744395.1 Pirellulaceae bacterium | reverse complement strand
TCATGGAAGCGTTCTTCATGCTCCAGTGGTATGCCCAGTACCACACGCTCGCCTGTGTCGTGCCCGCGATGTTCATTGCCGGGGCGATCGCCGTCTTCTTCTCCAAGGAGGCGGTCCTCCGGCACCTCGGCCCCAAGGCCAATAAGATCGAAGCGTACGGCGTGGCTTCAACCTCCGGAACGGTGCTGGCGGTCTGCTCTTGCAGCGTCTTGCCGATGTTCGCGGGCATCTATCGCGTCGGCGCGGGACTCGGACCGGCTTCGGCGTTCCTCTACTCCGGGCCGGCGATCAACGTGATGGCCATCTTCCTGACCGCTCGGGTGCTGGGCTTCGACCTGGGCATCGCTCGGATCATCGGTTCGATCGTCTTCGCTGTCGTCATCGGGCTGATCATGGCGGCCATCTTCCGCAAGGACGACGAGCAGCGGACAGCCGCCGTAATGGCCATGCCCGATCCGCCCCCGGCGAAGCGAAACCTCTGGCAGACGGCTTTGTTCTTCATTGCGATGATCGCCTTCCTGGTGTTCAGCGATTGGGCCAATCCCAGCCAGACGATCATCGAGAAGACGGACGGCACGGTGATGACAGTCTCCGTCTTGCAGAAGACCGGCGAGATGTACCGCGTGCAACTCAATGCGCCGTTGGGCGACCTGAACAAGGGCGCGAAGCTCACGTTCCCCACCAGCGAGATCGCCGCGGAGAAAGACTGGACTCCCGAAAGTTACCTTTGGGCCGCCTGGGTGTTTCACCACCGCTGGTATTTCGCCGGCGCCTGCTTCCTGGCTGTCCTGGCGATGATCTGGGCCTGGTTCGACCGGCAGGAACTGGGCGAGTGGATGGATCAGACATGGAGTTTCTCCAAGTCGATCATCCCCCTGCTGTTCGGCGGCGTCCTGGTGACCGGCTTCGTCGGGGCCCTGATTCCGGAAGAAATCGTCGCCGGTTGGGTCGGCGGCGACAGCTTCCGGGCGAATCTCATCGCCTCGATGATCGGCGGGATGTGGTATTTCGCCACCTTGACCGAGATCCCGATCCTGGAGGCCCTGCTCGGCCTGGGAATGGGCCGCGGCCCTGCGTTGGCTCTCCTTCTGGCCGGGCCGGCGCTGTCGCTGCCGAGCATCGCCGTCATTTACAGCGTCATCGGCTTCAAAAAGACGGCCACATTCGTATTCTTGTGTGTGATCATGAGCACGATTGTGGGCATGGTCTTCGGATGGATCAATCCGTGAACCGCAGACAGCAGTCTGTTTTCCCGACGGAACACTCAAGCGGCAACGGACGCAACACATTTCAGCCCGATGACAAATCAGGAGAATCGCCATGCAGTCTTCCTTGACACGTCGGACGTTCGTTCAAACGATGGGAATCGGGGCGGGAGCAGCAGCCGGCCTGGCTGCCACACCGGCGCCACCGTCTGGAACAGCGGCAACGATGACATTTCCCAGGACGAGTTCGGCGTCGGCACGGTGAGGAACCAGGGGCGGCGCGTCGCGGAAGTCGCCCTGCATCGCGCTCCGCCGAGCGGATGAATCGGCGTTTTGGCATTTACTTCTCTCTGAAGCACGTTTTTCACCTAATTTGACTGGAAGACTTGAGGATCATGAACGGCATCAGGCGAAGAGACTTGATTGGATACTTGGGGATCGCAGTCGGAGCCGGTGTTGTGTCGAGAGGCCAGCCGCTCAGCGGGAGTATCGCCGGGGCAGGCGGTTCGCCGGACCCGCGGGGAGACAACAACGCATGGGTCTATGTGCCTCTCGACCCGGTTTGCGTAGCCGAGAAGGTCTACGAGATCTATGGCGAGGGCGGCTGCATGTACGCGATCTCTGGCGGCATTCTCGCCTGCCAGCGCGAGACGGCCGAAGTGCCTGCCCCGGCGTTTCCACTGCACATGATGAAGTACGGCGCGGGCGGGGTGGGGCGATGGGGAACGATTTGCGGGGCGCTCAACGGGGCCGCCGCGATGATCGGATTGTTCGTTGTCGACAAACAAGACCGCGAACGGCTCATCAACAGCCTGTTTGCCTGGTACGAACGGATGAAGCTGCCCAGGTACCGGCCCACGGGGGCTGATGGACAAACGCAGATCGTGCCCACCACGTCCCGATCCGTCCTCTGCCACGTGTCGGTGGGTACCTGGTGTGACGAATCCGGCTTGAAGGTTGACAGCAAGGAGAAGACGGAGCGCTGCCGGCGATTGACGGTGGATGTTGCCATGAAGACGGTCAAACTGCTGAATGCCTATTGCCGGGAGAGCCAAGCCGGTCCGGAACCAGGCCCGCCACGCCAGACAGGCACGGCGCCGCGCAAGGAGGCGCTTGCGGGCGACTGGATGGGGAAAATGCGCTGCGACACGTGTCACCAGTCTGTCGAGAACCCCGCACACGTGGGAAACTTGTTGGGGAGTCAACGGCGGTGACCCGAACGTTTCTCACTCCGCTGATTCTTGCCGCGCTGGGCGCGGCGGTCCATGCCCAGGACTGGGCACAAAAAATGTTCGAGACGCGAAGTCGCGATTTCGGGACGATTGCCCGAGGATCCAAGGCGGTGTTCGCATTCGAACGGACGAACCTCTGCCTCGAGGATGTCCATATCGCGAGTCTGCGGTCTACTTGCGGCTGCACAACACCGCGAATCGAGAAACAGACCCTAAAGACCTACGGAAAAGGGGCGATCATTGCGCACATCAACAGCGACCGGTTCCTCGGCCATCAAACCGCGACGCTCACGGTCACCCTTGACAAACCCCTCCATGCGCGCGTTCCGTTGAACGTCAGGGGCCATCGCCGCAAGCCACCGAGCGCGCGGACCGGACCTTTTGACTGCTTCTGACATGCTGCACCTGCGACCAAGAATCGAAATCGGAAAACGAATCCATCCAATGGCTCGCGCATCGCAGCGCAATCATCGCTTCCTGCGAGTACTTGCGCCCGATTCGCGCGCCGCACACAACTCGTGCGGGTCCGAATTGCAGATCGCCGCGAGCCGCTTCTTGTCGTTGAGAACCTTGGGGTCCCTCGCCAGCGAGCGCAGGGCCCAATCCAGGCCGCTGCGGACGACTTCCGGCGCCTGATCGTCGGCGAGCCGATAGTACATCCAGCGACCCTCTTTGCGGCTTTCGACCAATCGTGCCTGCTTCAGGATCGACATGTGCTTGGAGATCGTCGAGGTGGCCAGGCTGGTGAGTTCCACGATCTGGCAGACGCAAAGCTCTCCGCGCTGCAATGCAAGCAGGACCCGCACGCGCGTTTCGTCCGCCAAAGCCTTGGTGATCGCCATGAAATCCCGCATGCGCTCTCCGCAATCAAGACCGGAACCGAGATCGGTAATGCGATCGGTTGTAGGCAGATCGTGGCGAGGTGTCAAGGTCTCGCGGTTGCCGCGGGCGCGGCTGGTCTCGTCAGGCCACATGCAGTTGCCCTCGCGGCTGGTCGGACTTCCAGAAGAAGGCGAAGAGGTACTTCTTCTCCTTTGCCGCCTGTTCCATCGCGAGCATTCCCGGTCCCTCGGCCTTCGGAATCGCCGGCTTTGACACGGTGTTGGAGACTACCTCGTTCGCGACCGGGGCCCGAGCGATTTCGCTCTCCGCGGGAGGGCCGGAGCCCCCCTTGGCCAAGACGATTGTGAGACCAATAACGAGCACCGCAAGAACGGCACTTCCGACAGCTACCCTTTTCATCACCGGAGACCTCCCGACATTTGACTTCTTCTCCATCACCCGAGACCTTTGCGAAACCAGGCTTGGGGAACGTGAATCCGTGCCCAGGCCGGTCGGACAACTGTTCGTCTGGCCGACTGGGCCAAAACGCGACAGGACATCGCTTCCAGTACGACAGCTAGTGTTCTATCGTTCGCCAAATAACGAAATATTAGCGAAAGTCCTCTTTCCCCACAAGCCCGAATGAGAAACAGGGATCACTTGGCATGTTGCGTGGAACCGTTCCGGCCGCGGGTGGCTTTCGAACCACTTGTTGGCGGGTGCGCACGCAGAGGCTGATCCAACTTCCCCCCTTGAGCCAGCGACCGTCAAAAGACCTCGTTCTCGCCGAGCCCAAACACCCGCTTCAAGCGGTTTCGGGTCTGCGGGATTTCTTCGCCCCACTCCTGGGCGCGGTCCACCTGGAACTCGTCGCAGAGCTCGAAGAAACGCCGTGCCAGCGGGCGCAGCTTCTCCGCAACGGCCGGTTCGAGCGGCCCGCTGTCACGGTGCCAGATCGGCTCCAGCGCGGCCCGGTAGGCGCAGAGCGACGCTCGTGCCACGTGCCGGCGGGTCTGCTCCGAGTCGGCCAGGCGCATCGCCTCGGCGAATGCGTCGAGCCCGGCCCGGGCGTCGGACTCGTCGAGTCCGTAGTCGGCCAGCCGGCCGAAGCAGTTGTGGTGCCGGCCGCTGGCCGCCGCGCGATCGTGCGTCCGCGCGATGAACCGGCGGATCGGCGGGGCCGCCGGGCCGTAGTGCAGATCGAGAAACTCGTGCATGACCTTCTCGCCGCTCAGCGACGGGTCCCACAGCAGACGGCTGATCATGTAGGCGCGAAGCTCCGACAACTCCGCCCCGTTGGCGTTCCCCGCCGCCTGCATGAACACCCCCTTGGCGTTGTTCGCCACGAAATAGCGGATGTTCGGCTCGATCACCCGCAGATTCGGGCACGGCAACAGATACGCGTGGAAGTTCGTGTTGTAGTTCCAGATGTAGATCTGATCGCAGATCTTGCCCCAGTCGGCCATGTCCTGGCAGAAAGCCACGTTCTTCGGGCAGCCGGGATCGTTGATCGGGTGGAGCATGCAGCACTCGATGCTGCACAGTTGAATCTGCACGTTCGGCCGCGGCTTGAGCGTCTTGGGCGGCTTCCGCGTGTACCAGTACGAGAGCGTTCCCACCTTCACATTGGGGTGTTTGGCCGCCACGGCGTCGGCCACCGCGTTGACGAACTCCAGCAGCGAACCCATCGGCGTGCCTTCCCGCTCGTCGACCGCCGCGCACGCCGGGCAGAGGCAGTTCTTGGCGTTGTCGTTCTGGCTGACCGAAACGTTGGCCGCCTCGGGATGGGCCTCGATCTCCTTCAACACCGCCTCGGTCACGATCCGCAACACGTCGGGATTGGTCAGGCAGGGCTCATTCTCGAAGGAGTCGTTCTTGGCCGGCGCGATCCGCTTGCCGTCGCGGAGGCAATAATACTCCGGGTGCTCCTGCCCGTACTTCGACGAGGGAATCTGGTGGGCGAAGCTGTGGCTGATCAGCCGCTGCCCCGAGCGGCCGCCAAGCTCCGGCTCGTTGCCGACGGTGTTCACCCGCAGCCGCGCGGCAAACGCCGGATTGCGGTTCACCTCGCCGTAGTAGGCCCAGCGCATCTCCAGCGGCGGACGGTAGGTCCGGTCCACCGGTCCGATCACCCGCTCGGCCGCCAGCTTGGGCACGTAGGTGTGGTCGGCGGTGAGGAACCGCACGCCCAGGTAGTCTTCGAGAAAAGTGTACACGCCGTAAAGCGTCCCCCGCGGCCGGCCGCCGACGATCGCGATCTTGCCCCCGCCAACCACGATCCGCAGGTCTTCCGGGCCGAGCTTCTCGGCAGCCAGGCCGCGTTTGCCGGCCTCTTCGCCCGGCCCGACAAAGAAATGCCGATCGGCCCGGCCAGCGCTGTTGACGATCGGCAGCGTGCGGCCGGTGGCAAGTGCCAGGTGATCGCGGAGCTCCTCGGCGGCGTGTCTTTCGCTCGGGATCGCTTCGTCGTCGACGACGATGTCCCAGCCTTCGAGGTTCGCCAGGTCAACACCGGCCGGCTCGGCGGCAACCGCGGCGGCGGAGAGAAGACACGACGACAAGACGGCGAGCAAGAACGGATTCGGCATGGTCGGTTCCTTATCCTAGAGGCGGGTAGCGCACGCCCCTCAAGGTACCATCCCGCACGTCGCGGTCAACAGCGCACCGCGCCAGAGCCCGTAGGGTGGTGCCGAGCGGTCCAGCCCACCGCGTTGCGACTGGCCGCCGCCGGCGGGAACCGAACCGTTCCACGCGGCCAACCCGGCAGCGCCGCCCCACCGCAGCGAAATCAGCCGGCAAGCCGCCTCACGGTGGGCCGGCGCTCCGCTCCTGGCGATGCGAACGCAGGCAGGGATCGCCGGGACAATTGGCGATTCGAGGCTCACAGGCGATGGTCCGCCCTGGACCACCCTACGGGCGGATTTCGAGGATCGGCATCGCCATCATCACGCCCTCCTGCTGGACGAGGCTCAGCCGCAACAGGGCCGCCTTGACAGCCGCCACGCGCTCGGGGTCGAGGCCTTCAAGATAGGGCAGGGCCGCTTCGAAAAGCGATCTTCCGCGCGCCAGGGTCCCCAAGCTGGAGCTTGGCGGCCAGGTGGAGGTGGAGTCGGACCGCCAGGCGGGCGCCAGCCGGATGCGGCCGGCCTCGCCCTTCTCCTCCTCGCCGCCGAGGTCGCTGAAGAGCTGCTCGACGAACGTCTTCGGCTTGGGCAGGACGCGGACTTCGTAATCTTCAATCTTGGCCGCGCGGGCCACGTGCGTGATGGCGTCTTCAATCCCGCCGAGCTTGTCCACCAGGCCCAGGTCGAGGGCCTGTTTGCCGGTAAACACGCGCCCGCCGGCCAGTTCGTCGATGTTCTTTTTCAGCCGATCGCCGCGGATCGCCACGACGTGGGCCTTGAAGTCGCGGTAGATTTCATCCATCAGCGCTCGCATCTGTTTCCGTTCCGCGTCGCTGAAGACTGTGCTCGAGCTGAGCATGCCGGCATTCGCGCCGCGCTTGTACGGCTTCCAGGCGATGCCGATCTTGTTCCACATTTCCGTCGTGGCGAACTTGCCGCTGACCACGCCGATCGAGGCGGTGATCGTGCCCGCCTCGGCGAAGATCGTGTCCGACGCACAGGCCACGTAGTAGCCGCCGCTGCCGGCCACGTTGCCCATCGAGACGGCCAGCGGCTTGGTCGCCTTGACCCGCCGCGTGGCGTCGAGGATGATCTCGCTGGCGGTCGCCGATCCGCCGGGCGAATTCACCCGCAGAACGACCCCCTTGATCGAATCGTCCTCGGCGGCCTTGTCGAGCGCCCTGCGGATCGGTTCGCTATAGGCGATGCCGCTGGAGCCGAAGGGGCTCGGTTGCGGCTTGCCGGGCAGGATCGGCCCGTCGACGTAGACGATTGCCACGGCCGGCTTCCTGGAAGCGGCCTTCGACGGCCCCTGGAGGATTTGCGACCAGAGCTTGATCAGGCCGAGCGGCGAGGAGAGGTCGATTTCATCGCGCTTCTTCTTCCCGTACTGTTTGTCGAACTCGACGCCGCTGCCGTACTTCGATTTCAGCCGCTCCGAAAAGTCCTGGCGGAATTCGACCGTGTCGATGATGCCCGCCTTCTTCGCCTTGGCCGCCGTGTACAGCCCGGCGTCGATCCACTGGCGGGCCTTCTTGGGCGAGACCTTGCGCCCCGCGGCGATCCGTTCGACGCTCGTCTCGTAAAGGCCGTCGAGCAGCCAGTTGGTCATCTCCTCGGCCTGCTTGCTCGGGCCGGTCCGCATGAACATCTCGCCAGCGCTCTTGTAGTCGCCGCAGGTCATGAAGTCGGGCGTGACGCCGATCTTGTCGAGCAGCCCGCGCAGGTAAGGCTCCTCGGCCTGGACGCCGGCGATCATCAGGATCCCCTCGGGCACGATGCTGATCGACGACGCGCCGGACGCCAGCACGTACTGGCTCATGCTCAACGAGTCGGCATGCAGGTGGATCTCCTTGCCGGCCGCCTTGACCTGGTCCATCACGCTGCGGAGCTCGCCGATCTGGCCGTAGCCGAGCCCGCCGGCGGAGGGCAAGAGGACCACGGCCTTGACCTGGTCGTCTTGAACCGTCTTCTTGATCCGCGCGACAAGGTCTTTGAAGGCTTCCGTTCCCATCGGACCGAAGGGGAACTCGTCGCCCCCGGGGGCCTCGGTGACCGGGCGATCGAGGGCGAAGACGGCGATCTTCGCGCCCTTGCTCTCCTGCCCGTGGGCAAGGTTCAATTCCCAGCCGCCAAGCGGCAGGATGGCGGCGATCAGCAGACAAATCGAGCGCATCGCAATTTCTCCGATACTCGGATCAGGGGGCTGGTGGTCCTCGACGCCGGGACGCATCCCCATTGTATCGCGCGGCGGCGGACGGCGGCGCTGAAAAAAAGGGTTTCTTGGCATGCTATTCGCCGCGGATCGGCGGGTATTTGGAGAAAAGCGTTTCCGTTGGGGTGCGGCAGAGCGGGCCAACCCGCAGGGGCTTGCATGATCGCCGTCGTCGTCGGGCAGCGGATGATCCCACACAACCAGAACGGCGGCGCCGCCGCACCGCGCGCCGGCCATGGACGTCGAATGCCGCATCGCGGTGGGCCGCCGCTCCCGCCGTGGCCGTGCCGGCGTTGTCTCTGGAACAACCCGTGTCGGCGATTCGGCGCTCAATGGGATGGGTCGCTCTGGACCACCCTACGGGCAATTGCTTGACAGCACCCGGCC
>JAAYCB010000336.1 GCA_012744395.1 Pirellulaceae bacterium | reverse complement strand
TCGTGGATCACCTCCACCTTGGCTTGGACGCCGTCGAATTCGACAACTGCGATCCAGCCGCGATTCTCGTTGCCGAACGATCCGGCCGCCAGCACGCGCCCGGGGCCAAGCCGGTGCGCCACGATGCCGAAGCGGCCGCAAGGGGGCAGGCCGTGATCCTTGGCGATGCGGACCAATCGAGCGGCGTGGGCACCTTGGCCGGGGCCTTGGGCGCCAGTGCCTGGGCGAGCCACTGCACTTCGCTTCGCAGGTTCTCCATGTAACCGCGATAGCCCTCGCGGGGCACGTCGAAGCCTGCCTTTTGGGCCTCGGCCACGATCGCCTGCGCTTCTTGCAGCAGTTCCGGCGACAGCTCCTCGTTGCCGTATCGGCGATAGCAGAGCTTGCCATAGCGCCCGTAGCTCCGCGCCACGGGGCGATCCGAGGCCACGAGCCGATCGAGGAACGCCTGGTATTGCCCTGCGGTGAAGCGGTAGTAGTTCGTTTCCCGCTCCCGGCCCATCCTAACCGCCACGTGGCGCAGGAAGTAATTCAGCGTGGAACACGGCCACATCGACTCGGGCAGGCGGTTGAGCAGCAAGTCGGCGATCAGGTCGAGGTCGTCCTCGGTGTAGTAATTGCCTTCGCAGCGCATCAGCGCGCTGTTGAAAATGAAACTGCACGGGTCCGTTGCGCCGCTGAGTCCGCTGCGGCCTGTCGTGGCCGCCGGGTCCAGCGAGACAATGCGAGCGAAGACATGGCGCAGGAACTCCTTCTTGACCGCCTCGCATTCGCTCAGCGGCTGGCTGTACACGAAGCGGATGCCGGTGATGCTGTGGAGGGCGTCGCCGGTCAGGTCCGTGGCCTCCTCGCGGCAAAGCCGGCGGTTGCGGATCAGGTACTCGCAATGCTGCAGCGAGCGTTTCCAGTCGCCGACGACCTCGGCCACGATCGCCATCCAGAACGGGTCGTCTTCAGCCTGCCGCGCGCCCTTGGGCCACTCGCCGAGTTCGATGGGCCGGCTGTTGCGCCGCGCGTATTCGCGGACGAGCCGGATCCGCTGTTCGTCGGCGTCGGGCTTGAGCAGCAGGGCCGCTTCGCGGAGGGCCGCGGAGCGGCGGAACTCGCCGCGGGAGTTGAACTCCTCGGCCCGCTGCACAAGCAGGCGATATTGATCCTCGGCGTCGAGGGCCGGCCCGCCGGCCATGGCCAGCCCGGCCAACTCTCCGGCGAACAGGTCCAGCAGCCGCCGGCCCGCCTCGTCCAAGGGCACGGCTTCGAGCTTTCGCTCCAGCAGCGTTCCGGATGCGTGACGAGCGCGGAGGATGATCTCCACGGTGGTGCTGCCGTCTTCGAGGTTGCGATGCGTGCGATACTCGCCCTCGACGAACAGGGGCACGGGGCGGTCGCCCTGCCCGACCGCCGCCAGATCGCGCTCGGCGCCGATGGCCCGCGCTTCGTCGACCGCGACGACGGCCAGGCCGGGAATCTGCCGGCAGGCCGCGCGAAGCACCTCGGCATAATCGAACTGGAGAAAGGAATGTTCGAACGTAAGGTCGCGGCTGACGAAATCGGGCACGGCGACCACGCGCTGGACGCCCCCCTCGAACTGGCGGATCGCATGCAGCGTCTGGTCGGCCAGGGTGGCGACGATCTGGTCGCGGGGCGCGCCCTCGACACGCAGGGATACGTCCTGAAGCGTTGCCCCAAGATGGGAATCGCAGACGACAAGCCGAACGTCCTTTCCGCCCGAGGCCAACAGCACGAGGAGGTCGGCCCCTTCGATCCCGCCGATGCGGCAGCGGGCTGCGATGTTTTCCAGGAGCCTCTGAATCGCCTGCTCGTCGGACACCGCCCGAACTTGCTGGCGCTCGACAAGCACCACCGCTTTGGTCTGGCTGAGCCGCGCCGCAAGCAAGTCGTTCCATCCCGCCTGCTCGCCTCCCAGTACAGCCGCCTTGGGCGGCGCCGCGGTGGATGCCGCCGGGAACGCCAACACCATGACCCATGCCATGCAGAGACGCATGATCCCTCCCTCCGCCCCATTGATTCCAGGGTGGTCCAAAGCGAACCATCGTCCTGCGGTCAGCTTCGCCGAACACGTTGCCGGAGTCAAGCATCGCACACCGGCCGAACGACCAGCGACAGCCCAGCGGAATCACGGTGCCAGGCCGGAGGTCACCGAATCGCGGGGCAAGCCCGCGCGGATAACCGGTGAACGGTCGATTCGTGCCGCTGTGGGGCCTACTTCTCCCCCGCGGCCGGCGGCCGGTGCCGCGGAATCGGGGCCTTGAAATCGCCCAGGCAATGCCATTGCCGCCGTGCGTCGAGGCCGACTCCCGCCGTCACGGCGGTTCCCAAAGAACAATCACCCGGCAATGGCGATCGCAGCCATGGGGTCCATCACGGACTGCACCTCTGCCACCGGTCTTCCCACGGTCAATGCTCGCGGATGCGGATCGTTTTCCAGTGCGTCTCAGCGCCTTCGCTCTGCAAGCCGATCGGGCCTTGCGTCAGCTCGCAGTCGCTGACCGTCGAGACAACGGCGCCGTTGACCGAGATGACCATGTTGCCGCCCTTGACTTCGATCTCCAACTGATTGAACTCGCCGACCGGCTTGATGACTCTGGCCAGCGCCTGCTTGTCGAACGTGTGCCTGCATTTGAGGTCGCGCGGGATCGGCAGGATGATGCCGAGCTGCCGGTACGCGCCCTGCACCTCGATGCTGCGAGGCCAGACGCCGAGGGCGTTCTTCTGGCCAACGTGGATCAGGCAGCCGCTGTTGCCGCGAAACTCCGCGTCGTCCTGGAGGCCCGCGGGCCTCTTGAACGCAAACGCGCACTGGAGCGTGTAGTTTCCGTAGGACTTCTCGGTGTACATGTAGCCGGCGGGCGTGCCGCTACAGATGAGGATGCCATCCTTGACGGTGAACGTCCCGTCGTTGCCGGCGCCCTGCTTGCCGAAGTGGAACTTCCACCCTTGGAGGTCCGTGCCGTTGACCAGCGCGGTCCAGCCGTCCGCGGCGCCCTCGCCGGCGGGCAGGAGGTTCGGCGCGGCGATCGCGACCGCGAGAATCGAAACAAACGCCCAAGCGACTCGCTGCGACATCTTCATCTCATTCCTCCACAAAGTTGACGACTCAGAACTGTTTCACCACGATGATCCGGTCGCAGAGGACGCGGTCCTCGGCCGCCGTGCCGCCGTAGGTCGGACCATCGAACTTCAGCGACACCCACGCCTCCCAGCGGTTCGGCGTGCCGGGTTCGTGGAGGCGCTCGCCAAGCTGCTGGTGGGTTGCCCAGCTTCGCGCCGAGAACCAGACCCAACTGTCGGGAGTGATCGTGATCGTGCCGAGTCTGTAAAGACGGTACTTCCCGGCAACGATGTCTTTCCGCTCCAGGCGGATCCGCGCCCCTTGCGTGCCTTTTGCCGGCTGCCGCGATTCCCATTGGTAGAAGCCGACCTGAAACGGCAGATCGGGCAGATGCACGGTGGCGGCGTAGCCGCGAGCGGCATCGGGGTCTCGGATCCGCCAGGGGCCGGCCTGGCCGGCCGTATTGGTCGGCACGAACGTCTGAATCCGCGACCGGTCGATGCCCTCCAGTTCGGGCGGCAGCGGCTTCTCCTTACCCCCGCCCTCGATCACGGCCAGGAGATCGTCCAGCGCAGCGGGGGCAAGCGGCCGCGGCGTCATCCCCGCCGCCGCCTTGGCGGCATTGGCGCTCACGATCCGGGAGGCGAAAACCGCCGGGTCGCGGAAGTACTCTGGATGCGCCTCGCGAAGCGGGAACCACTTCCAGAGGCTGGCGAAGTCAAGCTCTCGCCGCAGCAGCCGGATATTGGCCAGATCAGCTGGCGAACCCGAGGCCTCGGATTCCATCTGGTCGAAGTATCCTTGCCAGCGGCGGATGTTCGCCACGGTCAAGTAGGGGAAGGTCCGGTCGTCGTCCCGCTGCCCGGAGGTATACGTGACCTCGGGCGGCAGCTCGCGGATCGCCTCGCGGCCCTGCTCCAACTCGTCGAGGTAGCGCCGCACAAGTCCGGCGGCGGGGCCGTAGTGGTGCTCGGTGAACGCGCGGATGATCGCGTCGGTGTCGCAGGCCACGTCCTGCATGAGCTTGATGATCAGGTAGGTTTGCAGCTCGCTCAGGCCGGAGCGCTCCAACACGCCGCGATGATCGGCGAACAGGCCCTCCACGCCGGCCTGGTGCATGAGCCGCATCTGATGGATGTTGCGGCGGAGATTGCCCACGGGGAGCACCTCGCCGGTGCCCCAGGGGTTTGGGTAGAGCCAGGCCCAGAGGTGGCTGGTGATCTTGCGCCAGGCCTCGAGGTCGCGATAGGTCTCCTGAATCCGGGCGTCGGGATGACGCCAGTCGGCGAAGAAGCAGTCCTCGATCGGAGCGAAGGAGATGATCAGGTTGTCCGGCAGCCGGCCGCCTCCGGGGAGCACGGGCGGCTTCTGGGTCTGGCTGCGGCGGTAGGCCAGCGTGCGGACCAGCTTTCCGGGGTGTTCCTTCTCCAGCAGGCCGCAGAGTTCGATCAGGTAGTCGAAGATCGGTCCCCCGGGACACTGGTACTTCTCTTCCAAGGCCTTGCACCCCGGGCAGTAGCAGAACGCGCCCGGCGTGTCCGCCGCGTCGACGGTGATGATGTCGTTGCCGGGCGCGGCGGCGATGTGGCGGAGGATGTTCCGCGTCAATTCCCGGCGGAGTGCCGGGTTGGCGAAGCAGAGCTGCATCGAGGCCACGCGCCGGCCGGCGGCGTTCATGGAGAAGAAATCGGGATGCGTGGCGAAGTAGTCCTTCTTCTCCAGCCAGGCAAACGTCCGCGCCTCCCGGGCCTCGGGCGCGGGCGGGATGTAGGCCAGCGAGCCGTGCACGAACTTGTCGTTCCGCAGGAGGGGAGGAAAGCCGCTCCGCGGCCGCGTGCCCCAGTGTTCCGACGCCATGTTCAGCCCATGCTGGCGGTAGAAGTGCTGGTCATAACGCAGCGGCAGCTCGCGGAACTTGAAGGCGAACCCCCGCTTCCGTTCGAAGGGCTCCAGCGAGACGGTTGTCCGCGGCGCGACGACCGGCTTTTCGAACACGGAATACCACCGCCAGCCGAGCGAACTGTGGAGGAATTCCATGGCGGCGTGCAGGTTGCCGTGCACGCCGCGGCCGTAGAGAAAGATGTCTCGGCCCTTGCTCCGCGAGACGTGTTCCTGGTCCTCCAGACGGGCCCGCGGATCGCCGCCGAGGCGCCGCAGCGCCGGTTCGCTCAGTCCGACAAACAGCGCCGGGCGGTCCTCGTTGATCGCGTCCGAGGCGACCACCGGGAACTCCGCGGAGGTGATCTGCCGGAGATAACCGGCGAGCGTCTCGGCCGCGTAACGGTCCACGTCCGCAGCGTCCGCCGCCAGGACGATCTGGTAGTCCGTTTTGCCGGCGACGGCCAGTTGCAGACCGGCTGCGAAGCTCGCAGCCGCCGGCAGCCAGACGCAGGAGACGGCGATCGCCGCGGCAGCGGCGGCCCCGCGCAAGGGGGCGGAATCCGAGCGGCGCGGGGAGCCGTTGGCTGGCCGCAGCCAGCCCGCGCCGCACGTTGGCTGGGAAGCATTGCAGGCGGCGATGGAGACGCGACTCATGGAAATTGCCCAAGGCTAGCCCAAGGTGCCCTACCAGCCTGCCATTATAGCGGATTCTGACCGGATGCACGCCCCGGCTCTCCGCGCCGCGGGCGGATCAGGTGGCAGCGGCCCCCGCGCGGTCTTCTCGGACCAGCACGTAGGCGATGTCGCGAAGGTGCTGGTGCAGCGTGCGGGAGTGAACCAGGCAGGCGGTGTCGCGCCGGATCGTCTGTTTGAGCCGTTGGTTCAGCCAATCATGCAGCACGGCCGCCGAACTGGCATAGCGGCCCGAGTAGACGATCGCATCCAGTCCTCCCAGGGCGGCGATTCCCGCGCCGCACGCGCGGAGCAGGGAGTGCAGAAAGACATCCCGGGCGAGCTGCGATTCGCCGTCCGGGCTTTCGAGCGCCTCGGCGAGCGAGACGTCGCGGCCGACAAGCCCTCGCAGGCCGCTTTCACAGGTCAGCAGACGGCTGGTCCCCTCCGGGCCCCAATCGCCGTCGCCGGCCAGCTTCAAGACTACGCTCGGGTCCAGATCTCCGCAGGACGTCTCGCCGGGCAGCCCCTCGGCGGGCGTCGAGCCGCCGGTGACCATCACCGGGCGGCAGCCGCGGCAGGCAGCCAATTCCGGGCGCGGCTCCAGGCAAATCGAGAGGAGGCGGGCCTCGGCCGATCCCAGTTTCCGCCCGGTGTCGAGGCACGCCGCTTCATGGAAGATGCCCTGAAAGCCGAACCGCCGGAGCGATCGGGAGGCGGTCCACTCCGGGTCAACGCCGTAGCAGCGTTCCCTCTCGGGCAGCGGCGCGAACAGCGCGGTTTCGAAAGCCAACGCCACCAGAGTCTGGGGAAACACCCGCCGCGCCGCGTTCACCAACTGGACGAGGCGAGGCACGTGCAGCGGCGCCTGCGGCGCGAGCGCCGCCAGGTCCTCCAGGACGGACTCGGACGCCAACACCGGGCGGACGAACCGCGCGCCGCCATACAACCCGCGGACGGCGATCGCGTCCAGCGGCAACATCCCGGCGGTTTCCAGCGCCGTGGCGATCGAAGACAGCGCCGCGGCCCCGAATCCGTCGAAGTCGGAAACCGAGGCGTCTCGGCTCTCCTTTACCTGCCGCCGCACGACGGGCTGGTCATTTCCGTCTCGAAACGCGCTGACGGTCAGGCTGCGGAGCGTGGGATGGATGGTCAGGATTCGCATGAGACTTGGTACACCGAGCGGGCGATGGAGATTTCTTCATTGGTCCGGACGGCCCACACGCGGACCGGGCTTTGCGGCATGGCCACGTCGACCGGCAGCGGATGGGCGGACGCATTCCGCTGGGGATCAAGGGCGATGCCGAACGGGTCCATGCCCGAGCAGACGGCCTCGCGGACGTGCGGCACCGTCTCCCCGATCGTGTCGGTGAAGATCACGGCATCCGCGCGGCCCACCAGCGCCAGGTAGGCCCCCAGATACTTCTTCAGCCGCCAGAGATAGACCTGGGCCGTCAGGTGGTCGCGGCCGCTCTGCGGATCGCCGCCGGCGGACTCGATGGCGTCGCGGATGTCGGCCGAGCGGCCGGAAAGCCCGAGCACGCCGCTCTTGTGGTTCAGCCGCGACTCGACAGCGCTCCGGTCCCCCAGGGTGTCCGCCAGCAGGCGGAGGGTGATCCCGGGATCCAGGTCGCCGCAGCGCGTGCTCATGACGAGGCCCTGCAAGGGCGAGTAGCCCATCGTGTTGTCCACCGACCGGCCGTTGACCACCGCGCACAGGCTGGCGCCGCCGCTGCCCAGGTGGCAGCTCACGGCATGGAACCGATCGAGCGGGACGCCCATCAGCCGCGCCGTCTCGGTGACGACGTATTGGTGGCTGATCCCGTGGTAGCCGTACTTGCGGATTCCCATCCTGCGGCTGACGGCCTGGGGAAGCGCGTAGGTCCGAGCATGAAGCGGGATGGTGCGGTGATACGCCGTGTCGGAGACGACCACCTGGCGCAAGCCGGGGAACATCTCGCGGCAGGCTTGGATCGTGGCGATCGCCGGCGGATTGTGGATCGGCGCCAGGTCCTGGCAGGCGATCAGTTCGGCCAGCACGGAGTCGTTGATCCAGGAGTGATCCGTGACCGTCGGGCCGCCGTTGACCAGCCGGTGCCCGATGACCTCGGGCATCGCGCCGGCGCTCTCGCGCAGGACGCGGACCACCTGCTCGAGGGCCTCGGCGTGGTCGCGCATGGGGATCTGGCGGGTTTCCGGCGGCTGCTGGTCCCGCTGTAGCACGAGGCACGAGGGCTTGGCGGTCGGCGGGCCGATCCGCTGCGCTTCGCCGCCGGAAAGCTGCTTTTCGCCGGGCATGGCGATCAGCCGGTACTTCAGCGACGAGCTGCCGCAATTGAAAACGAGGATGTTCATTGGTCAGATCTCGTCCAGTGTCCAGCCGCAGACGGGCACCCCTACGAGGCTGTGGGCGATTGCCGCCGTGCCGTAGATCGCTTGGCTTGCGCGGGCGACCGGGACCGATTCATTCGGGCCGTGGCAGGTATCCTCCGAGCCGGGGCCGTAGGCGATCGCCGGCACGCCGAACTGGCTCGCCAGCGCGCCGCCCGCGGTCCCCATGCCCAAGCGGGGGAGTCGGAATTTGCCGCATGAGACATCGCATCCGGCGGCGGCCAGGGCGTGGCGCGCCCGCGTGATCAACGGGTGATACGGGT
>JAAYCB010000335.1 GCA_012744395.1 Pirellulaceae bacterium | reverse complement strand
GACGCCGCTGAAAGCCGCGTCTGGGCGTTCCTCGGCGACGGCGAATGCGACGAGCCGGAGACGCTCGGAGCAATCACTCTGGCGGCTCGCGAGCGGCTCGAGAACCTGATCTTCGTGATCAACTGCAATCTCCAGCGGCTCGACGGACCGGTCCGCGGCAACGGCAAGATCATCCAAGAGCTCGAAGGGGCCTTCCGGGGCGCCGGTTGGAACGTGATCAAGGTGATTTGGGGCTCGGACTGGGATCCCTTGCTGGCCGAGGACAGCGACGGAGTCCTCGTCCGCCGCATGGACGAGATCGTCGACGGACAGTACCAGAAATACTCGGTCATGCCCGGCAGCTATATCCGCGAACACTTTTTCGGCGTCGACGAGCGCCTCCAAGCGCTCGTCGCCGAGCTGACCGATGAACAGCTCTGGCGCCTGAAGCGCGGCGGCCACGACCCGGTCAAGGTCTATGCCGCATACAAGGCAGCTTGCGAGCACAAGGGTGCTCCAACGGTGATTCTGGCCAAGACGGTCAAGGGCTACGGCCTGGGCGAGGCCGGCGAGGGCCGCAACATTACGCACCAGCAGAAGAAGCTCAACGAGGACGAACTGCGGGATTTCCGCGCTCGCTTCGACATCCCGATCTCCGACGAGGAGGTGTCCAAGGCGCCGTTCTACCGACCGCCGGACGACAGCCCCGAGATCAAGTATCTCCAGAGGCGGCGGGAAGAGCTCGACGGCTATGTGCCCAGCCGCCGCAAATCGCTGGTCAAGCTGAAGCCGCCCAAGTGGGACGAGTTCGCCGAGTTCTTCAGCGGCAGCGAGGGCCGGGAAGTCTCCTCCACGATGGCCTTCGTGCGATTGCTCAACCGCCTGATGCGCGACAAGTCGCTCGGCCGGTTCATCGTGCCGATCGTGCCCGACGAGGCCCGGACCTTCGGCATGGAGACGATGTTTCGCCAGTTCGGCATCTACGCCCACAGCGGCCAGCTCTACGAACCGGTAGACTCCGATACCATGCTCTATTACCACGAAGCCAAGAACGGCCAGATTCTCGAAGAAGGGATCACCGAGGCGGGCTCGATGGCCTCGTTCATCGCCGCGGCCACTGCGCACTCAAGCCACGGGATCAACATGATCCCGTTCTTCATCTACTACTCGATGTTCGGCATGCAGCGGATCGGCGACCTGATCTGGGCCGCCGGCGACATGCGCTGCCGCGGATTCCTCCTCGGCGGCACGGCCGGGCGGACGACGCTGGCCGGCGAGGGGCTCCAACACCAGGACGGCAACAGCCACCTCTACGCGCTCGCCTATCCGACCTTGCAGGCCTACGACCCCTGCTACGCCTACGAAATGGCGGCGATCGTGCTCGACGGCATCCGGCGGATGTTCTTCATCGAAGAGGACATCTTCTATTACATCACCTTGATGAACGAAAACTACCAAATGCCGCCGCTGCCGATGCGCCTGGACGCCTCCGGCAAGAAGGTCTCCGAGGCGATCTGCCGCGGCATCTACCGGTTGGCTGTGCGGGACCTGGGGCCGAAGAAACCCAAGGTCCAGCTCTTCGGCTCCGGGGCGATCCTCCGCGAAACGCTCCGCGCCCAGGACATCCTCGAACAGCAGTTCGGCGTTTCCAGCACCGTCTACAGCGTCACAAGCTACAAGGCCCTCTACGATGAGGGCAACGAGTGCGAGCGGTTCAACCGGCTTCATCCGGGGGCGGAGCGGCAACCGTTCGTCTGCCAGGCGGTCGATCACCAGGGCGGGCCGATCATCGCCGCCAGCGACTATGTCAAAGCCGTTCCGCTCTCGATCGCCCGCTGGCTTCCCTGCCCCTATACGGTCCTGGGAACCGACGGTTTCGGGCGGAGCGAGGCCCGCAAGGAATTGCGGCGATTCTTCGAGGTCGATGCCGAGAACATCGCGCTGGCCGCCTTGACCGAGCTGGCCGTTCAGGGCAGTTATCCAAAGAACAAAATCGCCGCGGCAATCAAAAAGCTGGGCCTCGATCCAGAAAAGCCAAATCAATTGCGAACCTAGCCGCTCTGAAATAGCCCCCTGGTTTCCAGAAACCTCCTGGTTCCCAAGCTCCTGCTTGGGAACCCGATCATGCCGAATCCAGCCAACGGTCCCCAAGCTGGAGCTTGGGGACGAGGTGAAGACTGAACCCTGAACCCTGAACCCTGACCCCCGAACCCTCCGCTATGTCTCTCGAATTCAAACTGCCAGAACTTGGGGAAAACATCGAAAACGGCGACGTCGTCAACGTGCTGGTGCGCGAGGGTGAGCACATCTCGGCAAACCAGGGCGTCGTCGAGTTGGAGACGGACAAGGCCGTGATCGAGGTGCCCTGCCCCCATGCCGGCAAAGTCGTGAAAATCCATGTCGGCAAGGGCGACACGGTCAAAGTCGGCCAGACCCTGCTGACGATCGAGGCGGAGTCCGCCGCGTTGGAGCCGGAAGCGGAGCCGGTGAAACAAGCCCCGGCGGCAGCCCCGACGGCAGCCCCGGCCGTGCCGGCTCCGGCCCCGCAACCGGCCCCCGCGCCCGCTGCGGCAACGCCGCCAGCCGTGCCGCCGGCCGAAGGGCCGATTCCCGCCGGCCCGGCCGCGCGGCGCGCCGCCCGCGAAATGGGCGTGGACCTGAGCCGAGTGGCCGGTTCCGGGGCTCGCGGGCGGATCACCGTAGAGGATGTCAAGGCGGCCGCCGCGGCGCCGTCCGGCATCGCTCCGGCCAGCGGCCCGGCCGCGCCGATTGGCGAGCCGGTGATCCCGCCGGGCGAGCCCGGCAACGACGCGCACGGCAGCGTGCGGATCGAGAAGATGTCGAAAATCCGCCGCACGATCGCCGCCCGAATGGTCAAGTCGACGAGCACGATTCCGCATGTCACGAATTTCGACGATGCCGATATCACGGTTCTCGAACAGATGCGAAAGAGTGTGCCCGCCGGCTATCTCGGACCGGATATCAAGCTGACGACAATGCCCTTCGTGATCAAGGCCGTCGCCGCCGCGCTCCGGCAGCATCCGCTGCTGAATGCCACGATCGATGATCAGAACGAGCAGATCATTTATAAGCAGTATGTCAACCTGGGAGTGGCCGTCGACACGCCTCGCGGGCTCGTCGTGCCGGTGATGCGGGCGGTCGATCGAATGACGATCGGCCAGATCGCCGCCGCATTGGGCGCGCTGGCCGCCAAGGCTCGTGCCGCGGACTTCGCCGTCGAGGACCTCCGCGGCGGCACGTTCACGATCAGCAATCTCGGCGCGGTCGGCGGCACCTACAGTACCCCGATCATCAACCACCCGGAAGTCGCCTGCCTGCTGCTCGGCCGCTCGCGCTGGATGCCGGTCGCGCTCGACGGCCGAGTGGAACCTCGGTTCGTGATGCCCCTGAGCCTCTCCTACGACCACCGCATCATCGACGGCGCGGCGGCCGCCAGGTTCCTCAACCAGGTGATCGACTACCTTGAGACACCGGCGAAATTGCTGATTACGGCATGAATCAGGGCAGGGGTTCGGACTTCTGGCTGTGACCTGTCGCCGGTGGCCTGTACCCTCCTCCAACACGGACAACCAGAATGATGGAAACACAACTCGTAGTGATTGGCGGCGGCCCGGGCGGATATGCAGCGGCGTTCTTGGCGGCTGACCTGGGTCTTCAGGTGACCGTGGTCGACGTCGAGAAACGACTCGGCGGAGTCTGCCTGCTCCGCGGATGCATCCCCTCGAAGGCCCTGCTCCACGTCGCCAAATCGATCGCCGACGCCGAACAGCTCGCCGAGTGGGGAGTCGCTTTCGCAAAGCCGGCAATCGATCTGGAGGCGATCCGCAAGCGCAAGGAGAAGGTGATCTCCACACTGACCGGCGGGCTGGGCCAGTTGGCCAAGAAACGCAACGTCCGCGTGATCCAGGCGCGCGCCGCTTTCGAAGACTCCCAAACCCTCAAACTCGTCCCGGTCGGGGAAAAGGCCCTCGACGACGACCGGCTCCGTTTTCAGCATGCGATTGTCGCCACCGGCTCGAGCCCGACCCGGATTCCCGCGCTGGAGATCGGCTCCGCCCGGGTGATCGATTCGACCGGCGCTTTGGCCCTCGCCGACGTGCCCGAGTCGCTGCTGGTGGTCGGCGGCGGCTACATCGGCCTGGAGATGGGCACCGTCTACGCCGCGCTCGGCAGCCGCGTGTCGGTCGTCGAACTGCTGGACGGGCTGCTGCCCGGCGCCGACCGCGACCTGGTCAAGCCGCTCGCCAAACGGTTGGGAAAACAGTTCGCCTCGATCTGGCTGAAGACCAAAGTCGTCTCGATGGCCGACAAGGGCGACTCGGTCGAAGTCGCCTTCGAAGGCGATCTGGAGGAGAAAGTCCAGCGCTATAGCCGGGTGCTCGTCTCCGTCGGGCGGCGGCCCAACACCGCCGGCCTGGGCCTGGAAAACACCAAGGTCGAGGTGGACCAGAAGGGCTTCCTTGTTGTCGATTCCCAGCAGCGGACGGCCGATCCGAACATCCTGGCGATTGGCGACGTGGCCGGCGAGCCAATGCTCGCACACAAGGCCGCCCACGAGGGAAAAGTCGCCGCCGAGGTCCTCGCCGGCAAGTCGGCCGAGTTCTCTCCGCGGGCGATCCCGGCCGTCGTCTTCACCGACCCGGAGATCGCCTGGGCCGGTCTGACGGAAACCGAGGCGAAAGCGCAAGGCCTGGAGGTCGAAACGGCCGTCTTCCCCTGGGCAGCCAGCGGCCGGGCGCAGGCGATCGGACGCACCGAGGGCTTCACCAAGTGGCTGATCCAGCCGAAGTCCCAGCGCGTTCTGGGGTGCGGCATCGTCGGCCCGGGGGCCGGCGACCTGATCGGCGAGGCGGTGCTGGCAATCGAAATCGGCGCGGCAGTTCGCGACCTGACCGACTCGATTCATCCACACCCCACGCTGAGCGAAACCCTCGGCGCGGCGGCCGAAGTCTATCTAGGCACTGCAACCGATCTGTTCCGACCCCGCCGATAGGGACGGCCCCTTGTAATTCCAACTCGTGAGGCTATCCTGGTTTCGCCCGCCGCCAAGATGCCCGGTTCGCGGTTCAGCCCTGCTCGGCCGGGCGCGGAGCGGTGCAAAGCGGGTCCTCAGACCGCGCCGAACGACGCGCGCAGTTCCCGAGAATACGACAGGAATCGCCGATGGTTTATCGATCGGCTGGAAACATACCAGGAGGAACCGGAGAATGAGCCGGACAGCCAAGTTGACATTTGAAGGTCGGGAAATTGAACTGCCGGTTGAGGAAAGCGCCGAGGGCGAGTTGGCCGTTGACGTCAGCAAGCTCCGCGATGCGACGGGCATGGTCACGCTCGATCCGTCACTGGCCAACACGGCCATCTGCCGCAGCGAAATCACGTTCATCGACGGCGATCGGGGCATTCTCCGCTACCGGGGCATCCCCATCGAACAGCTCGTCGACCGTCCCAACTTCGTTGAGATCGCCTGGCTGCTGATCTTCGGCCGTCTGCCCAATCGCGATGAGCTGGCGGCCTTCAGCGAGGCCCTGTCGAACAACCAGCTGCTGCACGAAGGCCTGCGGCACCAGTTCCAACACATCCCCGTCGACGCGCCCCCGATGGCCATCCTCTCGGCGATGCTCAACAACCTGGCCTGCTTCCACCAGGAGCTGTTGACGGTCGACGACACGGAGCAATTCGCGCTGGCGGCGGCACGCTTGATCAGCAAGGTCAGGACGATCGCCGCTTTCTCCTACCGCCGGTCGCGGGGCTTGCCAATCATCCACCCCGACCCGGCCTTGCGCTACTGCGCCAACTTCCTGCACATGATGTTCTCCGTCCCCTACCGGCACTACGTCAT
>JAAYCB010000334.1 GCA_012744395.1 Pirellulaceae bacterium | reverse complement strand
GCATGGCCGCTGTCGCTGACGATCCCCGCGAAACACCAATCGACGCAGTTCGTCGAGAAGTGCAGGGCGAGCCGGTGGCGCTCGTTGTTGGGGAGGTTGTAGCGATCGTCGGGCAGCTTCTTCGGGTCCGTCATGGAATCGGTCGCCTGGCTGGAAAGCAGCCAGAAGAGCCGCGTCTGCTCGTCGAAAAGGATGTGGAACTTCATCTGGCCGCCGGGGCAAGGAACGAACAGCATCGGCTCGCCGGAGGGCGCTCTTTCAAGGCCGACCGACAAGCTTCCGTCCTCTCCCTCGATCGCCTTGGCGATGCACGCCAGGTTGGTCGTTCCCGTATGGGCGCGCATCCAGAGATGGAATGTCCGCCCCGCCGGGTCATACCAGAGATGGTTCGGATCCGCGAATTGAACGACGTTCGTTTCCAGCCAGCCGATATCCGACATCCCCCGCTTGTCGGCGCGCGACTCCGGCGCCAGCAGGCCGGTCTTATAGAAAGGCGCGCCGATCAGGTTCGGCTTTCCGAATTCCGCCACGGCGTCGCGAAAACAGTATTCGTTCGAAAACGTCCATGAATTCGGGTCCGTCAGATCGGCGCCGACTGGAGCCGACATCACGACCGGCGCGAGCACGGCGACGGGCCAACCCGGGGCGGCCGGATCCGTGTTCCGCTCCATCACGAGATACACCTTCCCGCGCGCATAGCAGACGTTGCACGGCGCCTGGTGCCAGCCGCTGCTCTCGGTCAACCGGGCGGGCGCGCCGAAGCTGTCGCCGCCGTCGTCCGACCGCATGATGACCAGAAAGCCCTGGTGGCCGAGCACGTAGAGGCGGCCGCCGGCCAGGAGCGGCCGTGCGTGGATCATTGGCGAGTCCGTCTTGAGCTGCCACGTCCGGCCGCCGTCGTCGCTCGCATACACGCGGCCCCGCCAGACCATCCCGCCCCGGTTCGCATTCGGCAACTTGCCGACCCCCGGCCCCCCCTGATCCATCGTCGCAATCAGCCTTCCACCGGGCAATTCGATCAACCCCGGGCTATAGGCGTAGATGGTCGCCGCATCGGGCGACTCGTAGACCACCGTGTAATCATTGGCCAGCGCGCGCGGCGCGCGGCCGGCGTCGCCCCCCGCGTCCCCCGCCAACGCAGCGCACGCAACAGACCAGGCAGTCAGCAGCAAGCAGCCAGTCAATCTACGGTCCGGCATGATCAGCTTCTTTCCATTGTCAGGAGGCCAGCCCACCCCAGGATTTGACCCGATCCGCGCCGGTCGGTCAAGTTTGGCGGTTGCGACGAAACAGGCCGCCGATCGGCGGTTGATCGGCCGGCCCCCGAGTGCCGCCGGTGGCTGGAGAAAGCCCCGCCGCGCCGGCAAGCACCTGCCGGGCTGATCCCGCCCGCGGCTGCGATTGACTGCACTGGTCGGCCTCCCAATTGAATCCGCAATATTGCAGGCGACGTGTTTGCCACCCCATGCAGCGTTCGCTATGATCTGCTGGGTCCGCCTCTGTTAAATTCCCTCGTTGATGTCTTCCGCGGAGCACGAGGCATGCCTGCGTACGGCGATGACTCTGCTGCCGCGTTGCCTCTCGCGTCCGCCTTTCCGCCAGGGGCCAACTCTAGCCGAGGCGTTTGCCGTCGAGGCGTCCGCGACTTGCCGGTGGGGGCTGACGGTACAACCACCTCTATGGACGTCGTTCTCCGCGCGGGGAGCGTGGATTGAAACTGTAATGCAGGGCATTTCCGTAATGCAGGGCGGTCGTCGCCTCCGCGCGTTGATCCACCCGCAGCCGGTGACACAGTCGAATGGCAAGGTGGTCTATTCGTTACCCCTGCGGTAACTGCTTGCCTTTGCTTGCTGCTATTCGGTCGAGCGCGCACGGGTGGATTGCGCCCAGTTGCGCGGCGGATCCTTGTTCTTCGGCCAATGCTGTCGCTGGCCTGCCCGGCATGGTGGTAGGCCGCGGCAAGCGCGGGTGGAGAAGACAATCCTCCGAACAGCGGTACATCGACGAGTTGGAATATCTGACGTGAGCGCGCGTGCCGGGATTGTGAACTGTACAGGATGTCCGGCGCCTTCTCCGCGACGATCGGCAATCGTGCGATCGGACCGTTGATTCGCCGACTTCGCAGCAGCGCGCGGCCGCGGCTGCGCTGCGGCCGGCTATGTATCGCCGGGAAGGCTTAACGGGTTGTCCTCTGCGGCGGACTGAATGCCGCGAGCGCAGCGGTTTTGGGGAAACGCTGACGCCGGCTTGGTCCGGACGGGGGTGTACTCACCCCCCGCGTCTTTAAGCGCCTATCGCGGATGAGGAGCCAGGCGAGTGAGGCGGGTTCAGGGAACTTGGCGGGTCAGCGAAGGATTCGTGCCGCCTTGGGCCGTCTTCAGGGCGGCAATTCGTGCGGTCGTTGCTGGGCCGTCCGACAGAGCCGCTGGCCGGTACGCCGCCCTGTCTCCACATCCCGGGCCGTACGCGCCCGGGTGGGGTGACTTGCCTTCCGCGCGTCTGGCGGCAGGATATCCCGATGATCCTCGCAGCCGTCGTGACCCTGCCCGGAAGAAGGGGCGATGCGGCAACGTCATCTGGCAAAATAACTCCATATGTACCGTTGCGTATGCACAACTACACAGCGCACTAGGACGTACTGTACAGTAGCGGTCCACACGTACCACGTTATATTTGACATGTCTGGAGTATCTCAGTAGAATAGGCGGCGCATTGGCAGCGTCGGAATGCTGGCAGAATGCTCGCATAGTCAGGCACGCGGCTTCTCTCACTTAGCGGGTGATCGGTTTGTGGAAAGGGGCACACAGTTGGAACCGGGACGGCGGACCACCAGCATCCGTGCTTGCCGTGCACTGTTCACACGGCCAGCCTGTTTCGCTCGAGCCCGGCGCGCTTCATGCAATGCGTCTGTTCGGGAAGGCAAATTCGCCTCTGTGCTAGAAATCCCTGTCTTCACAGTCTCCAAAGGAGAATGCTATGAGTATGTCGGTACGTTCTCGGCATGCGGCGACCAATGGGTTCACTCTAGTTGAACTATTGGTTGTGATCGCCATCATCGGAATCTTGATCGCACTGCTTCTTCCAGCGGTGCAGGCTGCTCGTGAAGCGGCACGGCGCTCGCAATGCACGAACAATTTGAAGCAGTTGGTGCTCGCGGCGCACAACTTTCACGACGTCCACAAACGGTTTCCTACCGGGACAAAGGATCCAATGTGGATGGATGGGTACCGGCGAGCCGATACGGGGGGAATTCTCAATGTCGTGGACATCTACTCTTTCCGTGTCTCGCTTCTGCCATTCGTCGAGCAGCAGGCACTCTACAACATGATCACGGGTTACTTGCAGCAAGCGGCGGCGTCCAACCCGTACGAGTGGAAGACCGATGATGGGGAAGCAAACATCCCACTTGCCTGGAATGCAAATCGAATGTATGACGGCAAGGCAAACCCGTTTGTGACCCAGATTCCGGGATATGTGTGCCCCTCCGACATTGACAGTGCGCGCGGTGCCGCGTCGACCGTCTTGGGGCGGACGAATTACGTAGGAAATCGCGGCGATATACAGCTGTATGATACGTGGCACGAGAATCGGGGCTTTTTCGCGCCTGGAGACAAACTGCCCCTCGATATCGGCGCCGTTCGAGACGGGACGAGCAATACGATCTTCCTCTCCGAAGTCGGCACTGGTCGAGCCGACGGGACGGATATCGGCTTGAGGTCGGCAATTGTGACCGACGTGTTGGTCGATCCGCTCGCGGAGGTTCCCGCCGCGTGCCTGGCACGACGCGGACCGAACAACACGGTCGTGGGATCGACAAGCAGCAGCAAAGGAACGCGCTGGGGAGACTCGCGCAATTGGTATGGCATCTTCAACACGATTCTCCCACCGAACTCACCGTCCTGCGGGAGCGAGCGCAACGCGCTGATATCGGCATCCAGCTATCACCCCGGAGGGGTCAATGTCGCCATGGCTGATGGGTCCGTAACGTTCATTAGCGATACGATTGATGCGGGCGATCCAACGAAGTTTTCCGGGGAAGGGATGCCCGGCTTCACAGTCGGTTCGCCCCAGCGCTATACCGGACCATCGACGTACGGTGTATGGGGGGCGCTTGGCACGCGTGCGGGCGGCGAGGCGGCGGCGTTGCCCTAACCAGAGAACGTACAGCCGACGACGAATCCGAGTTGTCGCTGACGCTTGGTGGTTGCTACCTGTTGATCGCGCGCGGCGTATTAGGCTTGTGATCTGGGAGTTGGCGGGTGACTGGGGTGAAGGGAGTCCCAGGCAGGCTATCCGAGGCGCTGGGCGCGAATCGGCCACCGAGGCAATTGTGAACTGCCGATAGACATCCAGGTAAGGTGAGGCCAGTCGAATGAAGTTGCACTGCAAACAGTCGGGCGCAATCTGCATTGCGATTCTAATTGGCGTGTCCGCGGGCTGCGGTACGCAGACAATCTCTACAGACGCCGTGGAAGGCACGATCACGCTCAGCGGTGTGCCCGTTGAGGGCGCGAATGTGATGTTCAGCCCGGTGACGGAGGGGCAGGGCGCCCCTGCTTATGGCAGGACGGACGCAGAAGGGCGCTACAAGCTGCAGACCCAACAAGGGGCCGTGGACGCGGGGACGACACCCGGTGAATACAAGGTGACCGTCTCAAAGGTCGAGTTGGTCGGGACGGGCAAGTTCGAGACGACTCCGGAGGGGAAGCGGGAGGAGATCGTCGAGTCAACAGACGTTCTCCCGAAGAGGTACAAGTCCGGCCAGGAGACGCCGCTGCGGGCGACGGTCGAGGCGGGCAAGACGAACGTTTTCGATTTTGACCTGGAAGGGTAGCGATCCGCCGGTCAGGCGGGGCGGGCGACGAGCCGGCGGGCGGCCTGCGCGGCCACCAGCTGGCAGGGGAGGCAGTAGTCGGCCTTCTTTTTCCCCGGCGGGAACGTGACCTGTTCATAGGCGGTCAGGTGGCCCTCGGCCTGGTGATCGGCGACGTGGCCGTAGAGGCTGAGGAGGAAATCGTCGCGGCGGCCGAGCGCCCAGAGACCGCTGAGATAGTCGTCGAGGTGCCCCTCGAATCGCGTCATTCCGCAGAACTGCCCGCCGCCGCTGTGGGCCGCGAAGCGACGACGCGGGCGGCCCGGTCGGCGGGCAGGACGCCGCTGGAGAGCAGTTCCGGCCAGTAGCGGTAGTTCGTATAGGAGGCGTCGCGGGTGCCGGTCGCCCGCGGCGGAAGCCGCCAGTCGCCGGGTTCCGCCGGCCAGGTGGCTCGGATCGGGCGGCGGGAAATTTTCGCGATTTCCGGCCGTCTGTCGTAACGGCATATCTGGCTGGTGGTTAGGGCATTTTGCGCGGCAGAAATCGGGTCTGAAAAGGGGGAAATCCGTGACGGTTCCTTGACGGAAACGAACGTTTGTTCTATATCTATTCAGGGGCTTGTCAACCGATTCCCAGTTTGGAGCTTGGGAACGAACTGGGCTGTGGGCAAGGATCGCCACAGAAGAATGAGGAGACAGGACCCATGGTCGAGACGACCGTCGCGACGGACACCCGGCAATCGGTGCTGATCGCCGCGGGCGAATTGTTTGCCGAGAAGGGGCTGGGGGGGACGAGCGTTCGCGAGATCGTCGCCAAGGCGGGGGCGACCCTGTCGGCGGTGAATTACCATTTCGGATCGAAGCAGCAGCTGTACCTGGAGGCGATTCGCCACGCGCTGCACGCGCGCATCGGCCTGGCCGACGCCTTGGCGAGCGTGCGGCCCGACCAGATCGCCAACCAGCGGGACGCGGCGGAGGCTCTCTACCGCCTGGTCCGCGAGTTCTTCTTCAACTACATCGCCCCCGAGCGGCCCGGCTGGTACGGCCGGCTGATCAATCGCGCGGTGATCGACGACCACCCGGAGGCGGTGGAGACGATCGTCGAGGTTCTCCGCCCGGCCGACGAGGTTCTGCGGGAGCTGCTCCTGAAGCACGTCCCCAACATGACGCGCGAGTCGGCCGACTTCTGGAATTGCTGCGTCAGTGGGCAGATTCACTATTTTCTGATGGCTCAGCGGGTGATCGTGCAACTGACCGGGCGGGAGGCCTACGACCGCGCGTTCCTCGAGGCGGCGGCGGACTATGTGGCGGTGCAGTCCGTTCGCGCGTTGGGATTGCCCGAGCCAGACAGTCGGGGTTCGCACGAAGGCCGCGAGGTGGAGCGATGACCAGAGAGGGGACGATCGCGGCGCCGCCGGAGCGCCGCGGACCGGATGTCGAGCAGGCCGAGGAGCCGCAAGCTCCCCGAGGAACATCGACCAGGCTCCCGGCCCGGTTGATCGCGCGGCGGATTTCGATCGCGGCTCTGGCCCTGCTCCTGGCGGCGGTCCTGGCGGCCGGCGTCCATGCCTGGCGGTCGGCGCCGGCCGGTCCGGACGGCGGCGCGGCGGTGGGAGAGGCGGCGGCGGAGGCCCGCCTGGTCAAGACGGTCGAAGTCCCGCCGGGGCGGTCGGTGGTCGAGCGGTCGTTTCCGGGCGTGACGCGGGCGTCGCGCGAGACCAGGCTCGCCTTTCGCGTCTCCGGGCCGATCGATCGGTTCGACGTGAAGGTCGGCCAACGGGTGGCCAAGGGCGCGCTGCTGGCGCGGATCGATCCGCGCGATTTCGAGCTGGCCGTGGCCCGGGTCGAAGCCGGGCTGGTCGAGGCGCGGGCCGGGCTGAAGGCGATGCGCGCCGGCGCCCGGGACGAGGACGTCCAGGCCCTCGAGGCCAAGCTGGAAGGCGCCCGAGCGCAGCGGGACGAGGCCCGGCGGATCTACGACCGCGTCAAGGCCCTGTACGAGGAGAAGGCGGCCGCCCGGGCCCAGTACGAAGCGGCGATGGCCGGCGCGGAGGTCGCCGAGGCGGCGGTGCGGGCCGTCGAGCAGGAGCTGGAGAAGGCCACCAGCGGCGCGCGGGTCGAGGAGATCGAGGGGATGGAGGCCAAGATCGCGATGCTCCAGACGCAGCGGGGGGCCGCGGAGAACGCCCTGGCCGACACCCGATTGCTGGCGCCGTTTGACGGCTACGTTGCGCAGAAATTCGCCGAAACCCACGAAACCGTGGCGGCCGGGCAGCCGATCGTGACCCTCCTCCAGTGCGAGACGATCGAGGTGACCGTCGGCGTGCCCGAGGACGTGCTCGTCCAGCAGGATCGGTTCCGCCGTTTTCAAGTCGAGTTGGACGCCTATCCGGGGCAGCGCTACGAGGCCGAACTGTACGAGGTCGGGCCGGCAATCCAGCTGGGGAAGCTCTCCTATCCGCTGACCGTTCGGATCGCCGCGCCGGAGGACTGCATCGTCCGCCCGGGCATGACGGCCACGGTGCGGATCGTCCAGGACGCGGCCGGCGCGGAGGCGGAGGTCGCCCTGCCGCTGGCCGCCACCCTCCGCGACGCCGACGGGAGCTGCCACGTGTGGGTCGTCGACGCGGCGACGAGCCGGGTCCGCAAGCGGGCCGTGACCGTCGGGGAACTGGGCTCCGGGGGCGTGGAAATCCGCTCCGGCCTGAGCCCCGGTGAACGGGTCGTTTCCGCGGGCGCGAGCTTCCTCCACGATGGCCAGCGGGTCCGCCTGGGAGAGACCGCCGGCCAGCGGTCCGGCGGCAGGCCAGCGGCGAAGGGGCAGGGTGGGGGATGAGACTGGTTGAGTTGATCGTCCGGCAACGCACGGTCGTGGTGTTTTCGTGTCTGCTCGTGATGCTCGCCGGCGGCTGGTCGTATTTCCATCTGGGCCAGCTGGAGGATCCGGAGTTCATCCTGAAGACGGCGCTGGTGATCACCCCGTACCCCGGCGCTGCGCCCGCGGAGGTCGAGCAGCAGGTGACCGACGTGGTCGAGAAGGCCGTCCAGCGCCTGGATCGGCTGGACAAGGTGCGGTCGATCTCCCGCGCCGGTGTGTCGATCGTCTACGTCGACATCGACGACGCCTGCCGCGGCGACCAGATGCCGCAGATCTGGGACGAGCTGCGGCGGAAGGTCGGCGAAGCGCAGGCGGAGCTGCCTCCGGACGCCGGCCGATCGGTCGTCCGCGACGATTTCGGCGACGTCTACGGCATCGTCCTGGCGCTGAGCGGGGAGGGTTTTTCGTCCGCCGAGTTGAAGCGGGCGGCCGACACGATGCAGCGGGAGCTGCTGCTCGTGGAGGATGTGGCGCGGGTGGAAATCTGGGGCGCGCAGCGCGAGACGATCGAGGTGGAGATTTCGCGGGCGAAGATGGCCGAGCTCCGCGTCCACCCGCAGGCGATCCTGGAGACGCTCGCCCGGCAGAACAAGATGGTCGACGCGGGCAACCTGGAGATCGGCGGGGAGACGGTGCGGCTGGCCCCTTCGGGCGGTTTCCAGTCGGTCGACGAGATCGGCGACCTGGTGGTCCGCCAGTCTCTGGCCGCGTTGCCCAGCGATGCGCTCGCCGCGTTGGGGTCGGAGAGCGACCTGGTCCTGCTCCGCGACGTGGCGACGATCTCGCGGAGCTACCTCGATCCGCCGCTGACGATGATGCGTTTCAACGGCAAGCAGGCGCTGGGTCTGGCGATCTCGGCGGTCTCCGGCGGGAACGTCGTGCGGATGGGCGAGGCGGTGGAGAAGCGGGTCGGCGAGCTGCTCGGGGAGATGCCCCTGGGGCTGGAGGTCGGCGTGGTCTCGTTCCAGGCCGACGACGTGAAGCGGGCGGTGGGCGGGTTCGTGGCCAACCTGGCGATGTCGGTGGCCGTCGTCGTCGGCGTGCTGCTGGTGACGATGGGGCTGCGGAGCGGCCTGCTGATCGGCAGCAGCCTCGTGCTGACGATTCTCGGCACGCTGGTGTTCCTGCTCTGGGCGGGCGTCGACATGCAGCGGACGTCGCTGGGGGCGTTCATCATCGCGATGGGGATGCTCGTCGACAACGCGATCGTCGTGACCGAGGGGATTCTCGTCCGGCTGCAACGGGGCGAGGAGCGGGCCGAGGCGATCGCCCGGCCGGTCGCCGCGGCCGCCCTGCCGCTGCTGGGCGCCACGCTCGTGGCGATTCTGGCCTTCCTGCCGATCTACATTTCGGAGGACGCGACGGGCGAGTATTGCGAGAGCCTGTTCCTGGTCGTGGGGATTTCGCTGGGTTTGAGCTGGGTCTTGGCGATGACCCAGACGCCCGTCTTCTGCGACCTGTTTTTGAAGGTCAAGCGCGGCCGCGAGGGGACCGATCCGCACGCCGGCTGGCCCTACCGGCTGTACCGGCGGACTTTGAGGCTGGCGCTCGGTCACCGGCGGCTGGCGGTGGCGGCGGCCGTGGCGCTGCTCGTGGCGGCGGGCGTGGGCTTCCTCTCCGCCGAGCGGATTTTCTTTCCCATCGCGACGCGGGCCCAGTTCATGGTCGACTACTGGCTGCCCGAATCGGCGCGGATCGAGCGGGTCTCCGAGGACATGCGGGCGATCGAGGCCCACCTCGCCCGGCAGCCGGAAGTCACCGGCACGGCGACGTTCATCGGTTCCGGCCCGCCGCGGTTCTACCTCCCCTACGAGCCGGAGATGATGCGGTCGTGCTATGGCCAGATGATTGTCAACGTCCGCTCGTGGCGCGAGATCGAGCGGCTCGTCGGTCCGCTGGAAGACTACCTGGCCGACCATTTTCCGCAGGCCGAGCCGCGGGTCCGGCGGTTTGGACTGGGGCCGACGACGAAGTACGAAATCGAGGCCCGGTTCAGCGGTCCGGACCCGGCGGTGCTCCGCCGGCTGGCCGACGAGGCGAAGCGGATCATGCGGTCCGATCCGCAGACCCGCAGCGTCGGCGACGACTGGCGGCAGCCGGTGAAGACCTGCGTGCCGGTCTACTCGCAGGCGCGGGGGCGGCGGTTCCTGGTCTCGCGGGCGGAGACGGCCCTGTCGCTCCGCCGGGCAACCAGCGGCCTGCCGGTGGGCTATTACCGGGAAGCCGACCGGCTGTTGCCGATCTTCATCAAGGCCCCCGAGGAGGAGCGCGACGACATCGACAACCTGGGCAACACGCCGGTCTGGGGCAGCGCGCCGGCAAGCGTCCCGCTGCGGCAACTGGTCAGCGGCCTGAAGATCGAATGGGAGGACCCGATCATTCACCGCCGCCAGCGCCGCCCGACGATCACCGCCCAGTGCGATCCGAACGGGGCGCTCGCCGACGACGTCTTCCGGCGGCTCCGTCCGAAGATCGAAGCGATCCGCCTGCCGGCCGATTACCGGCTGGAGTGGGGCGGGCAGCACGACGCTTCGCAGACCGCCCAGAACATGGTCTTCTCCCGGCTGCCGATCGCGATGATCCTGATGGCGGTCATCGTCGTCGCCCTGTTCAACAATCTCCGCCAGCCGTTGATCATCCTGCTGACGCTGCCGCTGGCGATCATCGGGATCACGGCCGGGCTGCTGCTGACCGGGACCCCGTTCGGTTTCATGGCCCTGTTGGGGGCGATGAGCCTGTTCGGCATGCTGATCAAGAACGCGGTCGTGCTGCTCGATGAAGTCAATGTCCAGCTCCGCTCGGGCGCGGAGCCCTACGAGGCCCTCGTGCGGGCGTCGGTCAGCCGGATGCGGCCGGTGATGATGGCCTCGCTGACGACGGTCGCCGGCATGTTGCCGCTGGTGACCGACCCGCTGTTTGACGCGATGGCGATCACGATCATGTTCGGTCTGATGTTTGCGACGGTTTTGACGCTGATCGTGGTGCCGCTGCTCTATGCGATCCTCTACGGGGTGCGGCCGGCGGCGGGCTGACCGGCGTGGCGGCCTTAGCGGTACTTTCGGGGGGGGCGGATTATGCGGAGCCCGGGGCAGCGGAGCCAATCGCCGCCGGGAATTGCTTAGTTGACAGGGCTTGCGCCGAGCATTAGCCTAAACATAGCTAGGGTTTAGCGAGATTTCCGGCCTGGTTTGGGCTTTTTTCTGGTCCGGGCGCGCTCCGGCGGCAGGTCTCGAGTGTGGTTTCTGCATCGTGCAGGGCTCCCCATGCGTGGCGATTTGCTCGATCAAGCCCAAACCGGCCCGCTCCTCTCTCTTCGCAGCTTCGGAAGATCGCTCTCAAGTCGTACGCGGCGCTGCCGGCCGCGGGAGTAGCTTATGGCAACGAAACGTGCCCGCCATTACACGGAAATCCTCATCGAGCGGGGAATCGTCAGTCCCGATCAGCTTACCGAAGCGGAGCAGATGGCCCGGCAGTCGGACATGAAGCTGCCGGACGCCCTGGCCCGACTGGGCTACGCCTCGGCGGAGGACGTGGCCAAGGCGATGGCCGCGCAGCACGGGCTGGAGTACATCAAGCTGGCGGACGTGACCGTGCCGACCGCGGTGATCGAGCTGGTGCCGGAATCGGTCGCGCGGGAAAACGCGATCCTCCCCTTGGGCGAGGACGACGGGCAATTGCGGGTGGTCGTCAGCGACCCCGACGATTTCGAGACGTTCGAGAAGCTGCGGTTCATTCTCAACCGGCCGATCGTTCCGGTGCTCGCCCCCCGCGACATGATCGTCGAGGCGATCAACCGCCACTACGGGCAGACGGTCGGCGAAAGCGCGGATACGATGCTCCAGGAGTTCACCGACACGGCGATCGACTTCACCGAGGCGGAGGAACAGCGGATCAGCGGCCAGGAACAGATCGACGAGAGCGCCGCGCCGATCGTGCGATTGGTCCACCTGCTGATCAGCGAAGCGGTCAACCTGCGGGCGTCCGACATCCATGTTGAACCGTTCGAGGACCGGATTCGCATCCGCTACCGGATCGACGGCATTCTGGTGGAGCGGGATAGTCCCCCAAAACGGTTACAGGGGGCGCTCCTCTCCCGGATCAAGATTCTCTCCAGGCTCGACATTGCCGAGCGGCGGCGGACGCAGGACGGTCGGATCAAGATCACCGTGGGAGACAAGGAGCTGGACCTGCGGGTGAGCGTCATCCCGACGAACCACGGGCAGTCGGTGGTGATGCGGATTCTGGACAAGGACAACATCAAGATCGGCCTCCGCGAGCTGGGCTTCGACGAGGAGGCGTACCGAATCTTCAAGGGCCTGATCGCGCGGCCGAACGGGATTATCCTGGTGACCGGGCCGACCGGTTCGGGCAAGACGACGTCGCTCTACGCGGCGCTGAACGAGCTGAACACACCGGATCGAAAGATCATCACGGCCGAGGACCCGGTTGAATACTACCTTCCGGGGATCAACCAGGTGGAGATCAAGCACAGCATCGGTCTGGATTTTGCGCGGGTGATTCGGGCGATGTTGCGTCAGGCGCCGAACGTGATTCTGGTTGGCGAGATGCGTGACCTGGAGACAGCGCAGATGGGTATTCAGGCCAGCCTTACGGGACACTTGGTATTCAGTACACTACATACGAACGATGCGCCCAGTGCTGTTACACGCCTGGTCGACATGGGGGTACCCGCCTATCTGGTCGCCAGCAGCGTCGTGGCGATCATGGCGCAGCGGTTGGTGCGGGTTATCTGCCGCAAGTGCAAGGAACCGTACACCCCGAGCGAGGCCGCCCTGGCGAACGTCGGAATCACCCCCGAAATGGCGGCAACGGCATCCTTCGCCAGGGGTAAGGGCTGCACGAGTTGCGGGCATAGCGGATACCGGGGCCGGCTGGGCATCTTCGAGCTGATGTTGATGAGTTCCAAGGTGCGGGAGCTGACGTTCAACGAAGCGCCGGCCACCGAGATTCGCAAGGTGGCCGTCTCGGAGGGGATGAAGACGCTGTATGTCGACGGCCTGTCGAAGGTCTGTCGCGGGATCACGACGGTCGAAGAGGTCGCCCGCGTGGCCAAGCTCGAGGAGCAGTTCTGAGCCTCGGGTCGGGAGTCGGGAGTCGGGAGTCGGGAGTCGGGAGTCGGGTTGGGAGGATGAGAAGGGCGGGGCGGCAACGCGGGCGCCAGAGGGCAACCGTGTTGCCAGAAAGCGACGGACCCACCCGAGACGGGGGTGACGCGGTCCCTTTATTTTGCACAGTTTGCGAGCAAACCGGATAATCGTTGCGTGTGGTGAGTCGGAGGACTCACGCTCGTGCGCGTCCGGCCGCACGAGCGGTTGGGCACACGGGCGAGATCGTTTGTTGCGCTGTCCTTGGCAGGGAGGCAAGCGGCGGTGCCCAGCCATGCGGGCCTCGAGAATGAGTGCCGGCGTCCCGGGCCGAGAGGGGGACGCGCCCGCACAAGGTAAGAGGATATGGGGACGATTCTGATCGACAAGCTGCTGCTCACGGTGGTCAACCGTGGCGCCAGCGACCTGCACATCGCCGTGGGGCAGCCGCCGGTCTTGCGGCTTCACGGCCGGCTCGTGAAGTTGGAGACGAAGGTTCTCGAGCCGCAAGACACCGTTTCGCTGATGAAGAGCATCGCGCCGGAACGGTGCCAGCAGGAATTGCAGGAGCAGGGGGGGGCCGACTTCGGCTTCGCCTTCGGCGACAAGGCCCGGTTCCGCGTCTCGATCTTCAAGCAGCGGGGCCACACGGGGATGGTGCTGCGGCAGATTCCCGTCGATCTGCTGAGCATGGAGCAGTTGGGGACGCCGCCGGCCTTGAAGGAGCTGCTCCACCGCCCGAGAGGGCTGGTGCTCGTGACCGGGCCGACCGGTTCCGGCAAGTCGACGACGCTGGCCGCCTGCATCGACTATCTGAACGAGAACTGCGACCATCACATCATCACGATCGAAGACCCGATCGAATTCTACCATTACCACAAGAAATCGACGGTCAACCAGCGCGAGGTGGGCGTCGACGTGCCCTCGTTCGCCGAGGCGATCCGCCGCGCGCTGCGGCAGGACCCGGACGTGATCCTCGTCGGCGAGATGCGCGACTTGGAGACGATCGAGGCGGCGATCACCGCCGCGGAGACGGGCCACATCGTCTTCGGCACCCTGCACACGACCGGGGCCCAGGGGACCGTCAACCGGATCATCGACGTCTTCCCGACCAACCAGCAGGAGCAGATTCGCACCCAGCTCTCCACGTCGATCATCGGCATCCTCTCCCAGGCCCTGCTGCCGCGGATCAGCGGCGGCCGCGTCGCCGCCTACGAAATGCTCGTCGTCACCCCGGCGATCGCCAACCTGATCCGCGAGAACAAGACGTTCCGCATCAACTCGTCGATCCAGACCGGGCACAAGCTGGGGATGCAACTGCTCGACGACCACCTGTTCCGCCTCTGGCGCGACGGGGTCGTCGAGGAAAAAGAGGCGATCGTCAAGGCCAACCTCCCCGACGATTTCCTCGCCAAGCTGGCCCACGCCAAGCGCGGCATGCTGGAAAGCGAGGAGGATATGCAGAATTAGCTAATCGCCAAGGTTCAATTTTCAATGACCAAGAATACGGCGAAACACGTTCGAAGCTTTCCCAGGTTCCCAAGCCGGAGCTTGGGAACGAGTTGGAAGCAAAAACTGAACCCTGAACCCCGAACCCTTTCGCTGGTTCCCAGGTCGGCAGCGAAAACTGAACACTGAAAACCGAAAACCGAAAACTAACCTGAACGCTACCCCCTACAACGAGCTCCCACCATGGCAATGCGTCACATCGGCCAGGTCCTGATTGACCTTGGCCACCTTACCGAAGAACAGCTCGAGTCGGTGCTGGAGGAGCAGAGGGACCGGCCGGGCGAGCTGTTCGGCATGATTGCCGTGGCGATGGGGTTGATCAACGAGGATCATCTGGCCCAGGCGCTGGCCGAGCAGTTCGGGCTGCGGGTGATCAACATGACCGACATGGTGATCCAGCCCGATGTCCTTTCCCACCTGACCGAGCCGATGGCCCAGATGTACCGGGTGATCCCGATCGCGTTCAAGGACGACGTGCTGACGGTGGCCACGTGCGATCCGCAGAAGCTTTCGGTGGTCGACGAGCTGCGGAGCTTCCTGGGCTACGAGATCCGCCCGGTGGTGGCCACCGAGCAGGAGATCCTCGCCGCGTTGGACCGGTTTTACGGGGCCAGCGGGGAGAGCGTCGAGTCGCTGATCTCCGACATGGAGGGGGACAAGGACCTGGCCAAGGCGGCCGCCGAGCTGGAACGGGCCGAGGGCTCGATCGACCTGACGAGCGTCGAAGCGCTGGCCGAGAGCGCCCCGGTCCGCAAGCTGCTGAACATGGTGATGCTGCTGGGGATTCGCGACCACGCGAGCGACCTGCACTTCGAGCCGTTCGAGACGGAGTTCAAGATCCGCCTCCGCTCGGACGGCGTGCTCTACGAGATGGTCCCGCCGCCGCGGCACCTGGCCTTCGCGATCACCACGCGGATCAAGGTGATGGCCAACCTCGACATCGCCGAGCGGCGGCTGCCGCAGGACGGGCGGATTCGGCTGACCGTCGGCGGCCACCCGGTCGACCTCCGCGTCAGCGTGCTGCCGACGATGTTCGGGGAGAGCGTCGTCTGCCGGATTCTCGACCGCTCGGTGGTCATGCTCGACATGGAAATGGTCGGCCTCGAGCCGGAGATGCTCAAGGCGTTTCGCAAGGTGATCCGCCGCCCCAACGGGATCGTGCTGGTGACCGGGCCGACCGGCAGCGGCAAGACGACGACGCTCTACGGCGCGCTGAACGAACTGAACGTGATCGAAGACAAGCTGATCACGACCGAGGACCCGGTCGAGTACGACATGGACGGGATCATCCAGATGCCGATCGACGCCGCGATCGGCAACACCTTCGCGCAGTGCCTGCGGTCGATCCTCCGCCAGGACCCGGACAAGATCCTCGTCGGCGAGATTCGCGACCTGGAGACGGCCGAGATCGCCGTGCAGGCCTCGCTCACCGGCCACATGGTGTTCAGCACGCTGCACACGAACGACGCGCCGAGCACGATCACGCGGCTCCGCGACATGGGGGTGCCGCCGTTTTTGATCACCGCCACGCTCGAGGCGATCCTCGCGCAGCGGCTGGTCCGCAAGATCTGCGAGCAGTGCCGCGAAGAGACGATGCCGACGATGGAGACGCTGGCGGACTTGCAGCTGACGCCGGACGACGTGGCCGGCAAGCACTTCTATCGCGGCGCCGGCTGCCCGGCCTGCAACAACACCGGATTCAAGGGCCGCACCGGCCTGTTCGAGTTTATGGAAGTCAACGACGACATCCGCGAACTGATCAACCGGGGCGGCTCGACCGAGCAGCTCCGCCAGGCCTGCGACCGGATGGGCATGGAGTCCCTCCGCGACGCCGGGCTGGAGAAGATTTTCAAGGGCGTGACGACCGTCGAGGAGGTTGTGCGGGAGACGGTTGCGCACGTGGCGTAGGGAAAGGTCCAAGGTTCAATTTTCAATGGCCAACGAACGAGAACGCCGCGGTGCGGGATTGAACCTTGAACCTTTTTTACCTTCCCTGGTTCCCAAGCCGGAGCTCGGCGGCGAAAACTGAAAACTGAAAACTGAAAACTAAACCCTATCCAAAGGCTCCCCTGCCATGCCGACTTATCAATTCGAGGCGATGGACGCCACGGGCCAAGAGATCAAAGACCTGATCGAGGCGCCCAGCGAGGAGGAGGCCCAGGCGACGATCCGGCAGATGGGCTACTTCGTGACCAAGCTCACGGAGAAGAAGGCCAAGAAGGCTGCCGAGAAGCAGGTCAAGAAATCGGGCAAGACGTTTGCCTTCGGCCGCGTCAAGTCGAAGATCCTGACGACGTTCACCCGCCAGCTTTCGATCCTTCAGGACGCCGGCCTGCCGATCCTGCGGAGCCTGCGGATTCTCCAGAACCAGGCCAAGCCCGGCCAGTTGAAAAACTGCCTGATGGACGTTTGCGAGGAGATCGAGTCGGGCTCGAGCCTTTCGGAGGCGATGGCCAAATCGCCGAAGGCCTTCAACCGGCTGTACTGCAACATGATCAAGGCGGGCGAGGCCGGCGGGGCCTTGGAGACGATCCTCCAGCGGTTGGCCGAGTTCATGGAGCGGTCCGAATCGCTCAAGCGGAAGGTCAAGAGCGCGCTGATCTACCCGATCTGCGTGGTCGGCTTCGCGGCGGGGATTCTCGTGTTCATCATGATGAAGATCGTGCCCGCCTTCCAGAAGATCTTCGACGAGTTCGGCGTGGAACTGCCCGCGATGACCGTGCTGCTGGTGAAGATTTCCTACGGGATCATCAACTTCTGGTACCTGATTCCGGGGATTCCGATCGGCATCTGGCTGTTCGTCAAGCTCGTCTGCAAGTTCAGCCACGG
>JAAYCB010000333.1 GCA_012744395.1 Pirellulaceae bacterium | reverse complement strand
TCTATTGCCTGAGGGTTGACGACGGGCGGCTCGTCTGGCGGCTCCGCGCCGCTCCGGTCGAAGAGCAGATCATCGCCTACGGGCAGTTGGAATCGCCCTGGCCGGTGCCGGGGAGCGTGCTCGTGTCGGACGGCGTGGCCTATTTCGCCGCCGGGCGGCAGTCGCTGGCCGACGGCGGGATTCTGGTTTTTGCCGCCGACCCGGCCACCGGCAAGCTCGCCTGGGTGGAGCGGCTCGACAGCGTTCCCCAGCAGGGTTTTTACGAGTCATCCGCCCTGGAGTTCGACAATTTCGACCTGCTGCACCAGGAGGGCGAAGGCGTGGGCCTGTCGCGCTGGGTCTTCGACCGCAAGACCGGCAAGATGTCGATCGATCGTTGGGCGGTCTTCGCCCGGCTCAACACGGACGGCGGATCGGTGATGGCCCCGCGGGGCTGCTGGTCCTACGCGCCGCGCCACCAGCCGCGAATCGCCTCGTACACGCCCCGGCGATCGTTGGCCGTTTACCGCGACAACGTTCTATACGGATGCTTGCAGGGCTCCGCGACGGTCTTTCGCCGCGATTTCGACCTGGAGGGCGGCGAACAGTTCGACACGAAGTGGATCACCGGCTGGGAGGCCTCCAGCCGCAGCAGGCAGGGCGAGATGCCCTGGCCCAACGACCGCCTGGCCCAGAAGGCCGCGTGGAAGACGGACGCGTTCGGGCAAGGCAAGGACTCGCCGCCGATCCATGCCATGGCGCTGGCCGGCCAGCGGCTGCTGGTGGCCGGCGCCGACGGCCGGTTGCGCGTGCTCTCCGCCGGCGGTCAACCGCTGGCGGAAGCGGCGCTTGCCGAACCCCTGTGGGACGGCATGGCGATCGCCGGCGGCCGGCTCTACTACGCCACGCGGCAGGGCAAGCTGCTCTGCCTGGGGGCGGCAAGGTGAGGCCCGCCCGGCATTCCCCCTCGGGCCAAGTAGCCCGGCGCGGCGAACACGGAGACAGCCCCCGCCGACGGTCATGCCGAAATCCGGCGGGCGGGCGGATCGGCCGCCCAAAGTTGCCCGCCCTCGATGGCGTCAACGATTCGGTGCGATCCCCACGCGTTTGGCCCATCGCACATAGACTTCCGACATTTCCCGAACCCGGTCGGGCTGGTCATTCGCCTGGTTGTCCATCTCCGAGCGATCGGCCTGGAGGTCGTACAGTTCCCAGGGCTTGCCCTTGGCGGCGACCAACTTCCAGCGGCCCATCCTCACGGCGCGGCTGCCCGCAACGTTCCAGCAAAGCACCTCGTGATCGTCACGCCGGCCGCCTTGGAAAATCGGTACTAAGCTGGCGCCTTCCAGGGGGAGCAGGCTGCGCCCTCGAAAACGCTCCGGGTATGACGTGCCAGCCAATTCCAGGCACGTTGGCATGATGTCGATCAGATGGGCGGGTTGGTGCGTGATGCGGCCCTGCTGCTCGATCCCCTCCGGCCAGTAGGCGATCAGCGGCGCAGCGATGCCCCCCTCGAAGCACGTCGCCTTGTATTGGCGGAAGGGTGTGTTGCTCCTTGTGCAGTGCGAACTGAACGGTCTGTGGTCCGCCGCGCCTCGGCGCCGTCTACTTCTTCGGCTTGATGAACATCATCTCGGCGGGCGTGACCCAACTCGATCTCAGGTCAACCCTGAACCAACCGTCGCTATTCGGCTTGTGGAAGCGGCAGGGCGAGCGCCGGCCGAACTCCTTCAGATCGTACTGTGCCCAGGTCTTGCCCAGGTCCAGGGAAACGATGAACCCCGTCGCCATGGGCGAAGCGGGCGCGCAGTGCGACGCCAGGATCACGCCGTCCTCGATGATCATGTTGCCGGACTCGACTCCCGGATTGAACAGCAGCGTGTGAGCCTTGGGATTGGTGATATCCGCCGGATCGCACCGGAACACACCGCGGTCGTACGGCTGGGGGCCGTTCGAGTCGCTGATCCAGTAGACCTTGCCGTCGACGAAGTTGATCCCGCCGCACTTGTAGCGGGAATTCATCGCGTCCGAGACGATGACTTTCCAGTGCCAGGCGTCCTTCTTCGCGTCGTACGTGCCTCTCAGCCAGTGGCACTCGTGCCCCTCCGGCCGATCGAAGTCGCCCGTGCAGGCATAGAACGCGCCCTCGGCCGGATTGTAGGCCACGCAGTGAACATGGCGGCAGATCACTGGGTTGTCGGGGTTGCCCAGCGGCCTGCCCGTGTTGCCGCCGCCCCCGGAGCCATCGTCGCGATTGTAGGGATTCCGGCCGAACGAATAGGCCAGCTTGACCGTCTCGCCGTGGTCCGTCGAGTAGTAGATGTTGACCGGCGAGGCGCCACCGATCACGTTGCAGTAATTGCCCCAGATGAGCATCTCCGACCCGTTGACGTCGAACGTGTTGTCTCCCGACAGGCTGTGGAAGTACCAGCCCGGCAGGCCGGCGTTCTTCGGAGTATGCGGCAGGTAATCCGAGCCGTCTCTGTTTTTGACCGTGATTTGCCGGTAGGTCTTCAGATTGTCGGTGCTCAGGTACAGCTTTGCCTGGGCGCTGAACAGGACGTTTCCGTTCCGTAAAATGCAGCTGAACACGATCTGACGGGCGTCGGGAAAGGCGGCCCGATGCGGCCAGGTCCGCCCGTTGTCTTCCGAGAGCAGCACGGTCCCCTCGGAGAAGCCGAAGGCCTTGTTGTCGCGTTGCGAGTCGACGAACAAGCCCTCCGGCTGCGGGCGATACCAGAAATGGTCCGTCGAACGGAGATTCGGCAGCGAGGCCTCCGCGTCGGCCCCGAATCCCAGCCCGCCGGGCATGATCAACCCGCCGGCGGCGGCCGCGGCGCCCAGGAACCGGCGGCGCGTGACTTGCAGCAGTGGCTTCATTGTTTCTTCCCCCTTCATTGTTCATGCTTCTTTTTCGAGTTTCCAGGGACTCCGCATCGGCGCGGACAACAAGCCGTTCGCCGCCGCGTCCGCGAGGAATTTCTCCGTTTTCGGATCCCAGCGAAGCTGGCGCTCCCCGTATTGCCGCGGGTTGACGGCCGACTTCGGGTGCGCGAGCGCGGCGGCAACCGCCCCCCCGAGGCTCTGCCGGGGCGCGAACGACCGCGCCCCACCCGACGACGTCGCACTGTTACTTCTCCGGCGCCAGGGCCGGCCTGGGTTTCTTGTCGCGTTTCGCGCTCGGCGTTGCGTCCGCCGCAAGGTCGCCAAGCACCCATTGTATTCCATCGAGGTGGTGTCGCAGAATCCTCGGGTCGTGGAATACGGCCACGTTGTTGCCGAGCGAGCAGTGGAACACGCGGCCCTTGCCAACCTCGTGGATCCACGAAATTGCGTGGTCGTTGTCTTCGCGTCCGCCTTTGACCTGGTTGACCTCCTTCGTCATGTCGAGACTGACCAGAACGCGGAGCCGCTGGCGCGAACAGAGTTCCGTAAACTTGTAGATTTCGTCGTGAATCCAGAACCCTTCGCCGCCGAAAGACCGGCACAAGGGATGATCCGGCTCGTCAATCTTGACCGCCCAGGTTCCCGCGTCGTGCCAGGGATGCCCCGCGAGGCGGCCGCCGATCATCGCTTGCCCTTCGGGCCAGTCGGCGAAATTCCACGTCGCTCCGTGAATCGCCATCAAGCCGCCTCCCCCTCGGACAAAATCGAGGAGGGCCTTTTTCTGGTCGTCGGTGATCGTCCAGTTCGACGTATTGTTGAGCACGATCGCGTCGAATTCGGCGAGCCGCTTGGGCGTGAGCATTCCCAAACCATGGTCGAGGGTCGTCTGGTAGGCGGCGGTCCGCTCGCCCATCCGTTGGATCGCCCGGTTGGCCAGCGGAATCGTCGGATGATAGAAGCCGTTCGCCCGATCGAGGATCAGCAGCTTCCGCTGGCGCCGCGGAGTCGCCGTGGCGCTCGTCGGCAGGAGCTCCTCCATCTTACGGAAGTCGGCCAGCGAAGGGGTGTGGGGATAATTGGACTGCAAATAATGCATGCGGACCTCGGAAGGCGCGAGCGGCCGGTCGTAAACGGCGATTTCGTCGAGCTTCCCCTCGAGACTGGCCGCACGGTCGCCTCGGCCTCCAAAGTAGAACCGGGTGCAGCCCGCCGGATAGCCGATCTCCGCCTCGCCGGAAACGATCGGCTCCGCCGAGCCATCGAGGAAGAGCTCAACATGCTTGCCGCGGCGGACGAAGACCAGGTGATGCCACGTCTTGGGTTGAATCGCCGGCCCGCCACGCAGCTCAGGCTGGTCCTTGCCGCCGCTCTCGATGCCGAGCAGGCCGGGAGCGTTGCTTGACGTACCGTTGATTCCGACGCTGTCGCCTCGCCGAAGCTCATCCCCCTCGGGGCCCCGGCTGAAGAGCCAGGCGGTCACCGGCCGGGCGTCATTCGGAAACCCGTTCCAGAACCACAGTTCGACGGAATACTCGTTGCCGATATCCGGCAGGTCGACGGCCAGGCGGCCGGCCGCGAAATGGATGCAGCGGTTGACCACATCCGGGCCGCAGAAGCCGACCCCCTCCGGACCGGTTAGATAATGAGCCGTCATCGGCTCCAGCTTGGCGTGATGGCCTGCCCCGGTGCGGTCCAGCGCCCGATCCCCCTCCAACTCGCCCAGCCGCCAGTAAGCGACCGGCTCCGAGTTGACGACGAGCTGGGCATAGGGGCCGTCGGCTTCGGTCGCTTCCCGGCGTCTTCCGCCCGAGACCTCTTCGAGCAGTTCGAGTTCCGTCTTCACGGTCAACGGCTCGACTTCGCGCCCCATCGACATGCGACGAATCCAGGTCGAGTATCCCCCCAAGGCGTGCTGCTCCGGCGGCGGCAGGTATCCGTCGTCGCCATTGGCCAGCGACATGTTGAAAGTGAAAGGCAAAGGACTTCTGGCCTTGAGCTTCATTCCCGTGATCGAGTAGACCTCGAAAGGCATCGCCGCAATACCCACATCGCCCAGCCGGATCGCCTGGAAGATCATCTCCGGTGCTTCGGCCTTCTCCAGGAGCGTGATCTCGTCGGCGTGCACTTCGCTGATATTGCGGGGCCGTTCCCCCATTTTGGCGACCACCTGTCTCGCCCAGGCCCGTTCGTCAGCCGTTGGCGCCCGGTAGGGGATTCTCAGCTTCCGCTGGGCGAAGCGGACGGGCACCCAGTCGTGATACGTGATCGTCTCGTAGGCTGCCATCGCCTTGTCGACGAGCTTGTTGCTGTAGCCGTCGAGGCCGTCGAAATTGCCGCGCCCCTTGCCGTGATAGTCGTGGCGCGCCAGGTCGCCGCTTGTGCCTTGGGCGAACAGTGCGACGAAAGGCGGATCGGCCTCCTCGCGGCCAAGGCGCTCCTCGAGGAACGTGCATACGCGGCCCTGGTAGTCGCTGGAGAGCGCCGGGGCCCCGTAGTAGTGCTGGGAGAAGTTCATCAGCACGGCCAGCGGCCGGCCGTCGAGCCGTTGAAATGCGAGGACCGAGAGCTCGGAATCCACCGGTCCGGAGGGCCCGATATAGTCCGTGTCGACCCGGCTGGGATGCATCTTTGCGAAGTCGCGCCCGCCGAACGGATTACTCGGCCGGCGGTCGGATCGGGCGATCCAGCGCCGGCTGAACGTGAAATTCGCGGCGTCGATCTTGGCCCAGCCGATCCGCGCCGGTCCCAGGTTCTTGTACGCCTGGACGATCCCTTTGGCCATCATGCCGGGCACTTCCTTGACATGGTGCGGGTCGGGATCCAGCCCGCGGGTGGCCGCGCGCACGGCCGGTCCGGAATGGGTGTGGGTCGAGGCGATGGCCATCCGATCCACCGGGATGCCCGTCTCGCCGGCGACAAGCCGCTTCACCTCGTCGAACAAAGGCCGAAACGCCCCAGTGTTGTCCATCGTCGCCAGGACGATCGGGCCGCTGCCGTCGTCGATTACCAGCGACCGGCAGTAGATGCGATGATGGACCTTGCCGGCCTTGGCGTTGAAGTACCCCCCGCTCACGAAGCAGGGCAGATGCGTGGGCGTGATGTCTTGCGCGTGCGCCCCGACGCGAAGCGTGCGAGGCGTTTCCGGATTCTCGCCCCGAGCGGATGAAAGTCCGACAACCGCAGCGGCAATCATCACGGCGGCGGCGTTTCTGGCTGCTATCATAACGTGTTTCTCCCAATGGTGCATTCGAACGCCCGGCTGGGGGCCACCGCCCTCCGTGCTCACCATGTTGCCGTCAGGGTCTTCGCAGAGCGTTAACCGACAATTTGACGAGCGCTTTGCCGCTTCGCGGAACTGCGGCAAGTATCCTGCATCGTTGGCGTTCGGGTCGTAAGTCTTACTCGTTCCCGTTTCGCGAAAACGGGCCGCGGCCATCACCCGGGGGACGTGCGCTGCCCCCGGCCCGCAAGGCTCAAACGGCGTGCGTTTCGCCATTTCGTCGACCAAGGCGGCGAGGATTGTGTTCCGCGTGGCAGCCAGCAGCAGGAGCGGCGCTGCCGCCCCGCGGTGCGGAAGGGCCCGGAGGCCGCCGCCGCGCCAGGGCGCCGGCCGAATCACACGCGGCGCAGGTCAGCTGATTGAAAGACGGATACGCACCGATGTCTGCACCTCGAATCGTAGTGGGGTCGATCTTGTCTTCCGGCTAGTTGTCGACTCCGGGATTGCCGGATTGAAGGGGCCACCCCCCGGGCCAGTGCCAGCGGAGCACGTCCAGCCCCGGAATCTCCGCCCGCAACCCGGCGATGGCCTCGTCGGAGACGTCGACCATGGCAAGATTCAGCCTCTTGAGCCTCTTGAGGCTTTTCAGTTTCATCAGCCCCTCGTCGCTGATCCGCAGCGTTTCCAGGTCCAGTTCCACGAGGCTCGCGATCTTGGCGACTTCGGCCAGGCCCTCGTCGTCGACCGCCGTCTCGGCCAATCGCAGGTATGCCAACTCCGGCAAGCCGGCAAGATGCTTCATGCCCGCGCTGGTTACTTGCGTCTTCCAGAGGCTGAGCCACTTCAGACTCCGTGCGTCGCGGAGGTGTGCCAGGGCGTCGTCATCGACGAATGTCTCGGCCAGGTCGATCCGTTCCAGGTCGCCGGCGCCGGCGACGTGCTCCAGGCACGCCCCCGTGACGCTGGTCTGGCGGAGGAAGAGCAGCCGAAGCGACGGCATGTTGGCCAGCGCGGCCAGGCCAGCGTCGTCAACGCCCGGAGAGTACGACAGCCTCAGGCTGGTCATCGCGGGGAAGTTCTCGAGCACGTTGAGCCCCTTGGCGGTCACCGCCAGGGAACCCTCGACCGACAGTTCAGCCAGGTTCTTCAAGCCGGCAAGGCGCGCCAGTCCCGCGTCGCCGATTGCCGGGCTGCCGAGCCGCAGCGCGCGGAGGCTGGTGATGGTTGACAGGCGCGCCAATCCGGCGTCCGTCACCGCCTTGCAGCCGCGGAGATCGAGCAGGCGGAGTTGGCCGAGCGGTTTGAGACGCCCGAGGGCTGCGTCGCCGATGTTGTTCTCGAGCAGTTCGAGGTATTGCAGGTTGGGCAACTCCGCGACGTGGGCCAGCGCTGCGTCGGTGATCAACGGTGCGGCGCGTAGGCCCAGCCGCCGCAGGCCGGCAAGCTGCTTGAGCTTCTCCACGCCGGCGTCGGTGATGCGTGTCCCTTCCAGCGCCAGGTGGCGCAGCTTTGCCAGGCTGGCGATGTGCCCGGCGGACGCGTCGGTAATCTCCTCACCGCGGAGCACGAGTTGCTCGAGGTCCTTCAGCGCGGCGATCATTTCGACGTCGTCGTCTCTTGCCGGCGTGGCGTCGAACTGCACGGCAACGATCTTCGCGCCCTCGCGACGCACGCGCCCCCCAATCGCCTTCACGCGCTCCACGGCCGCGTCCACCACCGCCCCTTGTGCGGGCGGCGGTTCCCGCCGTCCGGGTCCCGTCAATTCCGGTTCGGTCGCCGGCGTTTCTTCCCGCCCGGCGGCCGAATCACGGGTTGGTGGCGCCGTGTCCGCCGGCGGCGTGCGATGGTCGCAGCCACCGGCGGTCCAAACAGCCAAGAACAACAGGGGGAGAGTCCGGAAAAGAATCTTCATCGCGCACCTAGAGCGTCCATCCCTCGCGGTATGCGGGCCGGGCAGCCCGGTCCGCCTCTTCGTTGTTCACGACCCTGCCGGCGATGCAGTCGTATTCCAGGGTCTGCCCCGGGAAGAGCGAGGCGAGGTTGCCCAGGAGATACCATTCGCTGAACCGGCCGCTGAAATCGATGAAGTTGCACATCGGCGCCGTGCCGCCTCGAATCGCGTCGGTCCACCCGCGCATCGCGGGCGCTCCCAGCGGACGGGACAACGATTCGGGCGGATTGCCCAGGTCCTTGAACCGCTCGGCCGGCAACAGGTCCATCTGGGCACTGCCGTGTCCCGCGGTGCGCATCAGCCCCTTGCTGCCGACGAGCAGCTCGCAGCGCCATTTGTAGCCTTCCTGGAAACTCGCCACGGTGCCGCATTCCGGATGTTTTTCGAACACCTCGCGGAGCGCGGCGATCCATCGTTCGTTGGGGCGCGGTCCGTCATCGTCCCGCGTGTATGTCAGGCGGACCGAGGGCATCCCCTCGCGCGCCGGCACGTCCCAGTGAACGGCAACCCAGGTGGGGAAGGTCTCCCTGCACACGCCCGGGCAGTCCTGGGAGCACTCGGCCGTCACGCGGATGATCGGCCGCTCCGCCGCGCCTTCCTGGGGATCCCAGAGGGTGTCTATCTTCAGCGCTTTGAAGGTCGTGGCGAACAGGTGCGGCGCCCAGCCGCCCAGATCGCCCCCGGAGAAGTCGCGCCACACGCGCCAATTCGGGCTGACCCACTCGGGGTGATAGGGCCGCGCGGCGGCCGGGCCCATCCACAGGTCCCAGTTGAAACCCTCGGGCACGGTGTAGGTGCCGGGGGTGCGGGTCCGCGGACCGCCGCCGGCGTCGCCCATCCGCTTGGCGCCCTTCAGGTGCACCGTGCGGATCTCGCCCAGCGCGCCGGAGCGAACGATCTCGACCGCCCGCACGTTATAGCCCCCCTGATTGCCCATCTGCGTGACCACCTTGTGCTTGGCGGCCAGCTCCGTCACCGCGCGGGCCTCGTGCACGGTCCGCGTCAGCGGCTTCTCGCAGTAGACGTGCTTGCCGGCCCGGATCGAGGCCGCCGTCACCGCCGCGTGGGTATGGTCCGGCGTGCAGACGATCACCGCGTCGATCTGTTTGCCCATCTTGTCGAGCATCACGCGGAAGTCCTCGAACTTGGGGACATCCGGAAACCGCTTGAAGGCGGCCGCGGCGCGGCGGCTATCGACGTCGCACAAGGCGACGACATCCGGACCCAGAAAACCTTGGCCCCGTCCGGTGCAACCGACCAGGGCCAGGGAAATCCGCTCGTTGGCCTGGTAGCTGCGGGCCGAGGCGGCGCGGCGAAGGACCATCGCGCCCGCGGAACCCAACGCGGCTTGGGCCAGGAATCGACGACGACTGAGGGAATCGCTCATTGCATGCTCCTTGAGAAGAACCTGCCTGTCGTGTGAAAACGGACAGCGGCCGTCAGCGGCCGTCGCCGCGGACGATTATAACACTTCGGACCGCGCGGCTTCAGTCCCGCAAGGACATCGGCGCAACGTCACTTGCCGGAGGCCGCCTGCTCGAGCGCCTCGAAGAGCTTTTCCGTCTGCCGTTGCGACCATTGTTCGACCAGCGCGGCAGCCTCCCGCCGCCGACCGGCGGCCAGTTCTTCCGAGACGCTCTCCTTGAGCGACTCCTTGCTCGCATGGGTCGTCCGCTCGAGCGTTTCCCACAACCGGGTGTTCCCCTCGGTCTTCGTGCCGAGCCGGTAGGCTTCGCCGTTGAGCAGCGCGCCGGGCTGGCCCGTCTGCCCCATCAGGATCGGAAACGAGATGGCGCGAACCGGAAGCGTGACCCACGCGCAGGTCAGCAGGTCGGGATGATGCGGGTCGATTTCGGCGGTCATCCCCGAGATCGACGATTTGAAGCACAGCGAGCGATCGCGGGCGACGCCGTGGAAGAGGCCGAAATCGACCGGGCCGTCCGATTCGCGGAGCTGGCGGGCGGCGGCGCCATCGACGAACCGGCTGAAATACACCTTCTGCTCGTGGACCTGGGAGACCACGTGGCGGGTGTTGTTGCTGACTTCGAGGATCGTTCCCGTACGGTCGACAAACAGCCAGTGGGACCCGTTCACGCCGCCCCCCGCCCAGTAGCCGCGGCTCACAAAATCCTCGATGATCTCCCGGGCTTCGCGGCAACTCGACGCCGTTTCGGCAATGTGCCGCAACAGCGCGCCGCTCATCATCCCGCGGTACCGCGGCTCAGCCGGCTGGGGCAGCGGAAACGGCTGCAACTGCCGCGCCGCCTCGGAATCGTTCTTCCGCGTCAGGTGGGCGGGATAATCCGCCGCGCCCGCCAGCCCCTTGTCGTTGACCATCATCGAGCAGCCGATCACGCTCGCGTCGGTCACGGCAATAAACTTGTTGATCCCCTCCAAGGAGCTCTCGAGAACAAACGCCGCCTGCGGGCGGTCTTCGTTGTCGCGGGTCTTGTGAAACAGGATCGCCCCCCCCTTGGCGTGCTTGCGCGAGACGGCGTATGAAGTGCACTCGTTGAGGAAGAGGTTCCTGACCTTGCCGGCGATGAACGAGACGTACAACTCTTCGTCGACTCCGGCCGCTCGGGCGATCGCCCTGGCCTCGACAAGCCAATGGGGCGCGATTTCGCCGGCAATCCGCACCCACTCCCGGGAGCGCTCGATCAGCGTCGCTGCGGAGATTCCCGTCGCGGCCGCCTGCTTGAGGTAGAGAACACGAAAGTCGTGCTCGATCGCCGGCTTGTTCATCTCGCCCCAGGTCTTGCCGACCTCTTCGGGAGTCCCCGAGAGGCGGACCAGGGCGAGCCCCTCCGCGCCAGCCGGTGTTGCAGCGCAGCTTGCCTCGGGCAGGGCGATGGAGACCAGCAGGAGGATGCCCGCCGGCACTTGAATTCGTCTGCGGTTCACGCGATGCTCCCCCATTTCCGTTGTCCGTGGGCCTTGTTCACGCCGGTTCCGGTCTCGGAGCAGCCGAGGCCAACAACCCGCCGGATGCCGCCATTGTATGTCGCGGCCGTGGCCCAAACCAGAATCCAACGGCTGGATGGAGCGGCGCGGAGCCGGCCGCCCAATTCGCGGACATGGCAGCCCGCCGGGAGAGAACGCCGATTCGCCGGGATGCGGATCATCTGCCGCGGTTTTCCGGACGGCAGAGCGGGCCGCGCTCCAAACGCCCCAGGAAATGGGGCCGCGGCGGGCGCGGCCGCGACGCGTCCAGCGTCCGCAAGATGTACTCCGCCGCTCGCGCCGCCGCCCCGCCATGCCCCACGCGCTGGCGGAGCTCCGCAAGCTGCGCCACGCGCCGCGACCGTGCCTCCGGCGAGGTCAGCCACTCGATCACATGCGCCGCCACCTGCGACGACTTGTCCTCGCAGCTCAGGTACTCGGGAAAGACGACGTTCTCGGCGTCCGGTTGGGACGGGTCGTAAGGCGTCACGTCCTTCGGAAACAGGTCGGTCGCGGTCAACAGGTTCACCAGGGTGATGTACTTGACCTTGCGGAAGAACTTCTGCACGAAGAAGGCCGCCCGGCTGATCCTGTACTGGATCACCGTCGGCTTGGCATGGAACAGCAGTTCCAGGGAGACCGACCCGGAAACCGCCATGCAGCAGTCGGCCAGGTGGATCAGCTCCCGTGTCTTGCCGACGTGGATTTCCACGGGCAGGCTGCGCCCGGTTAGCATCCGGCGGGCCAACTCCGCCTGGTGCGGCTTGAACGAAGCCACCGCCAGCCGCACTTCGGGGACCTTCTGCTGAATCTTTTCGGCGGCGTCGAGAAATGCCGCGAAGTTCTTCTCCACTTCCTGCGTCCGCGAGCCCGGCAGGATCGTCACCAGCGGACCGCGGGCGGCGCGAAATCGCGCCAGGAACGCTTCATCCAGCGGTTCCCGCTCCACCTCGTCGAAGAACGGGTGCCCAATGAACGTGGCGTTGCATCCCTTCTCGCGAAACCACTCGGCCTCGAAGGGCAACGCGGCCAGGACGTGATCGACCAGCCGCCGCATCTTCTTGATCCGCCATTGGGCCCATGCCCAAATCTGCGGCGGAGTATAGTAGAAGACGGGAATCCCGTGGACCTTCGCCCGCCGCGCGATCCACCAATTGAAGCCCGGATAATCCACGAGCACGACCGCATCCGGCCGGTGATGGCGGAAATCGCGATCCGCGCGGCTGACCAGCCCCCAGAACTTGTGCAGGTTGGTCAACACCCGCAGAATCCACATCACGGCCAGCGCGGTCAGGTCGGCGTGCAGCCGGCAGCCGGCCTCGGCCATCTGCGGGCCGCCATAGCCGACGCACTCGATATCTGCTTGCTGGGCCTTGAGCTGGCGGATCAAGTTCGCCCCGTGGATGTCGCCGCTCGGCTCCCCCGCGCTGAAAAAGACGCGAAGCGGCCGCCCCCGCTCGGCTCTCCGCTCGTCATCCCGGTTCATGCAGAATCCTTTCCCGTCATCGCGCTTCGCAGGATGGGTCTCCAGACGTCGCCTCTCCGTAGACGCGTCTCCATGGTCTCGGTCGGGTCGGGCTACAGCCGTCTCCACGCCCATGAAACCGCCTCGTGGTCCGCCGGAGCGGATCATCGACAGACAGTATGGCATAACGATACCATGGGACAAAGTGCATTTTCTTGCGACGGCGCGCAAGCAAGGCCGGCCTGGCCGCGGTCCCTCGCGCCACCCTGCCTACGCACGAACCATCGTAACCCGACGCGTCCGCGAGGCCGGCCACGGTCCCTCGCACCGCGTTCGGGCTTCGCTGTGAAACGCCTTCCGGGCAACATCGCTTCTGGCGCCGCCGGCGAGAGACTCAGATCCTCTGCCCAGTAACCTGTCCCCCCTTCAACCAGACACCGAAGACCCCCCATGGCGCGCCTGGCCGACTCGATCCGAACCGTTTTGGAAAAGCTGCTCCTCGTCTGGCTCGTTGCCCTCTGCCTGCTGGCTTTCTTCTGGCCCGCGGCGTCCGCCAGGCTGCTGCCAGCGGTGCAGTTCGACCCCTTCGTGGCGACCAAGGGTTGGCTCAGCGGCATGATCGCCGTGACGATGCTGGCAATTGGCTCGCTGCTGCCGGCGGAGGAAATTGAGCAGGTGGTTAGACGCTGGCCGCTGGTGCTCGCCGGGACGGCGGCGCAGTACGTTTCCATGCCGCTTCTGGCCTACGGCGTCGGCCGCTTGTTTGGGCTGGAGGGCCCCTGGATGATCGGCATCGTGATGGTCGGCTGCGTGCCCGGGGCAATGGCTTCCAACGTGCTCACGCTCATCGCCCGGGGAAACGTCAGCTACTCCGTCAGCCTGACCACGTCGGCAACCGTCTTGTCGCCGTTGGTCGTTCCGTGGGCGCTCTGGCTGTCGCTGGGCCGGATGGTCGACAATTTTCCCGCCGGACAGGTCTTCTTCGAACTCTGCTGGATGGTGGTTCTCCCGGTGATTACGGGGCATCTCCTGTCGCGGAAGTGGCCGCTCTGGGCGGCGATTGCCCGCGGGCTGGGCGCAATCATCGCCAACCTGACGATCCTCTGGATCATCGCCGTCGTGGTCGCGGTCAATCGCGACGGCGTTTCACAGTTGCCTGCCGTTCTGATCTCGGCCCTGTTGACGGTTAACCTGGGGGGCTACGCCGCCGGTTATCTTGCCGGCGGGCTGATACGTCTGCCCGTGCCGATGCGTCGGGCGTTGACGCTGGAGATCGGCATGCAGAACGCCGGCCTGGGAACGACGCTGGCGATGGGGCTGTTTGCCGACCAAGCCGCCGCTCTGCCCGCCGCGCTCTACACGTTCGGCTGCATGCTCACCGGCACGGTCCTCGCCCGGCTCTGGGCCCACCGCTCGGACCGCGCCGCCCCCGCTGGCGGCGAAGGCGGAGCAGCGGAATCGCCGCCAAGACCCTGACTGCGGAATTGCCGCTTCGGACGATCCCCTGGCGGGCGCGAGTCGCGGCGGCTTCACGAAGGCCGGGGGGGATCGTCGCAAGCGGACTGTCTCCCTTCCTCGACGATCCAGGTTGGCCTGGGAACCAGGCGGCTCTGGGCGGCGAGCGTGAGGAGGCCGGCGGCGATCACGAGGACCGGGGTCTCGATATTGGCAGCGATCCGGCCGGTTTGCCGCAGCACCGAAAGGCCGCTTGCCGCAATGAAGAACAGGCCCACGACCACGCTGAACTTGTCGAAGCCCGACAAGAGAAAAGCGGACCCGCCGATCGCCGCAAGGCCGAGCGTCCAGGCCCAATTCACCTGCGGAATGATATTCAGCACCGAGAGGAGCCAGCCGGTGCCGACGGCGATCAGCAGGAGGGAGAACACGACAGGCCCGCGACTGTTCTGCATGGCAAGGTTCCTCACGTCGGCGGTAAAAGGTCGAGTCCGGCTATCCATTCAGGCTCGGAACTCGCGAAAATATCACGCCGGGCACGGATTTGGAACCGCTGCACACGTTGGGCCGAACGCCGTGGCGGCAGTGCGCTGGAGTCGCCCCGCCAGGACGACCGAGGCCCGTTCGCACTCGGTCGCCACCAGATGCGGACGACACCCTCGAGATCACCTTTTCGGACGGCACTGTTGCGGAGCTGGATTTCCGGCGGCGGATCGTCGGTCGCGGCGGTGTCTTCGAGCCGCTGGAGAGCCTGGATTTCTTTCGCTCGGTCGCCGTCGACCAGGAAGCCGGTACACTTGTCTGGCCCAACGGCGTCGACTTCTGTCCGGACGTGCTCGATGCGGAAGCCACCGGAAGAGTCCCCTCTACACAGGAGTCGAGCAGCGGCGGCGCGGGGAGCCCTTGGGAGTGCGGCAGGCTGAACCGAAAGCCGGAATTCCCCGGCCGCCCTACGGCTCCCGCAGCACGACCGCCGGGTCTTCGAGCACGGCCGTGAGCGTCGGCAGGTAGCTGGCAATCGCCGACAGCAAGGGTGCCCCGACGAGAATGCAGAACAGCAGGTCCCCCCGCGGGCGGAATTGCCCGGCGGCGAAATCGAGCGCTGCGCGGCCCACCCCCTGGCCAAGCGCGGTCCCCAGGCCGAAGCCGACCAGGCCGCCAGCCAGACCGAGCAGCACCGCCTTGCCCAAGAACAGCGTGATGATCGTCCCCGAGCCCTTGCCCAGCGCCCGCAAGACGCCGAT
>JAAYCB010000332.1 GCA_012744395.1 Pirellulaceae bacterium | reverse complement strand
GTGAGGCGGCCTCTCTGGCGGCCTGCCGGGTAGGCGACACGACAATTGCCCCGGAAATGCGCCGCGTGGTGTTTCACGAGTTGCAGCCGCTGCTGGGCGATGAGTGCACAAGCCACTGGGAGGACGCCGTGGCGATCCACGAAGCGTGCAGCAAGGTGCCGCAGGCAGACCCGTGGATTATCCACATGCTTGCGGGCCAGGCCTACGTGTCGCGGGCCTGGCACCATCGCGGCGGCGGATGGGCCTACACCGTGACCCCCGAGGGCTGGAAGCTGTTTGCCGAGAACCTGGAAAAGGCGGCCGAGGAGTTCGCCGAGGCGCTGAAGTTGCATCCCGAGTGCCCCGAGGCGGCGGCTCAGATGATCGCGGTCGCGCTGGGAGGTGAAAGCGAGCAATCACCCCAAGACTGGTTTGACAAGGCCCTGGCTGCCGACGACAACGAGCGGTCGCGGGCGTACTGTCGCGCGCGAGTGGCCGAGATGGAAGGACGCCGGGCGTTTGGAGCCGGGCGGTGGTTCGAAAAGAAGTTCGATCCGACGCTGCTCTCTTGGCTGATGCCCGATGGCTCGTGGTCGCGGGAGAGCGAGAATTCGGTGGTTGGCCACAGCGGGCGATCCGCCGGTCGCGTCCACGTGCGTCCCTGCTTTGTGCCGTTGCCTCCGCTGGAGATCGAATTCGACATCGAGGCGTCCGATGGCGCCGCATTTCCCTTGACGCTGGGGCTGTTCATTCCGGCAGGCAACCGGGCCCGCGGCGAAAAGCAGACCTATCATCAGTTCTTCGTGCGGACGCGCGACAACCTGGCCGGCATCGAGATCGCCGGAAACTCCGAGACGGTGCCTTGTCCGCTGAATCCGTCGAATCACATCCGCGTGCAACTGGCCGAAGGCCGGGCGGTACTCTCAGTAAACGGCCAGGTCTGCCTCGACCGGAGCGTGGCAGACTTCCATCCCGAAGCCGCGTTCGATTTCGGTTGCCACGACCGCCTGCCGCCTCAGATGACGGTTCGCGTGAGCAACGTGCGGATGCGCAAGTGGGAGCCGCCGAAGGAAGAGGCGGCGCCGTCAACTGCGCGGACTCCATCGGGAGCGAGGCGGGAAGGTCAGCCCAAGGGCCCTTCAAAGGCCGTCACGTTCACCTCGCATCGGAAGCAGCCTCCGATGGGCTATTCCGGTGAGTATGCGGTATGCTGAGGATGTGCGGGTTGAAGGACCGCAACGTTGGAAACGTGCGCAGCGGCTGGCGAGGAACGAAATCGATGAGAGTCCTGCTGATATCGGCCAACACGGAGCGGATCAACATGCCCACGCTGCCGCTGGGCGTGGCCCTGGTCGCCGCCGCCACTCGCCAGGCGGGGCACGAGGTCCGCTTGCTCGATCTGCGCGCCGGGGGCGACGCCGGTGCGGCGATTGGCCGGGCCGTGATGGACTTTTCGCCGCAGGTGATCGGCATCTCCGTGCGGAACATCGACGATCAGAACATGGCCTGCCCCCGATTCCTCTTGGACGGCGCGCGGGAGGTCGTGGCCGCTTGCCGGGCGGCGACGGCGGCGCCCGTTGTCCTGGGGGGCGCCGGGTACAGCATTTTCCCGGAGGCCGCCCTCCGCTACCTGGGGGCCGACATGGGGGTCTGCGGGGAGGGCGAAGAGGTTTTTGCGGCAATCCTCGACCGGCTCGGGGAGGGCCAGAATCCGGCCGGGCTGCCGGGAGTCTACCTGGCCGAGGGGCAGGTCCCCGCCGAGCGGCATTATGTAGAAGACCTGGACCGCCTGCCGCTGGCTGGGGAGGAGATGTGGGGGACAGCCGACCGGGGGGAGGCCGACCTCTGGCTGCCCGTGCAAACGCGGCGGGGCTGCGCGCTGGACTGCGCATACTGCTCGACGCCGCAGATCGAGGGGCGGCGTCTCCGCTGCCGCTCGCCGGAACTCGTGGCCAGGCACGTGAGGGCCGCCGCCGAGGCCGGTTTTCGGCGTTTCTACTTCGTTGACAACACGTTCAACCTGCCGCCCGACTACGGCTTGCGGCTCTGCCGCTCGCTGGCGGCGATGGCCGCGAAGGTCCAGTGGCGGGCGATCGTCTATCCCCATGCCGTCCCCGAGGAACTTCTGCGCGCGATGGCGGAGGCGGGTTGCGTGGAGGTGTCGCTGGGCTTCGAGAGCGGCAGCCCGGCGGTCCTGCGGGCGATGAACAAGCGGTTCGCGCCGGAGGAAGTCCGGGCGATCTCGCGGTCGCTCAAAGCGCACGGCATCCGCCGCCTGGGGTTCCTGCTGCTGGGCGGTCCCGGCGAGACGCCGCAGTCCGTCGCGGAGAGCCTGACCTTCGCCGAGTCGCTCCGCCTGGACGCGCTCAACGTCAGCGTGGGCATCCGCATCTACCCGCACACGCCGCTTGCCCGGATCGCGGTCGAGGAGGGGCTTGTCGCGGCGGGCGACGATCTGTTGCGGCCGCGGTTCTACGTTCGGCCGGGTTTGGACGCCCCGATTCGAGAGAGCCTGGCTCGGCGGGGACTCCTGCCCGGTGAGCCACCGCCGGGGAGAGTCTCCTCGATCGAGTGACTCTCCCGGTTCTGCGACTGGCAAGCCGCCTTGGCGCCCGGAGGCTTGTTGCCGGCCGGCGAGGAAAACCAAGGGACCGAAGCGCGCGCCGGCTGGGGCGGCGGCCCGCGTCTCTCGGCAAACCCGGCAGCGCCGATTAGACTATCCCCAGCGGGCCGGTCCGCCCAGACTCGGGCGCGAACCGGTCGCCCGCGGGCGATCCTTCAGTCTTTTCAGGTGGAATATATTCAATGGACTCTCGTGTTTCCTCACCGACGGCCGACCGGCTTGTTTCACTCGACGCGCTGCGCGGGGTCGACATGTTCTGGCTCACCGGCGGCACGGCGATGCTGCTGGCGGTGGCCCGGGGCGCCGGCGCCCCGGAGTTTCTCGAGCTGGCCAAACGTTGGACGACCCATGCCCCCTGGGAGGGTTTTCAGCTCCACGACCTGATTCTCCCCCTGTTCTTCTTCATTGTCGGCGCGGCGATGCCGCTGTCGTTCGGCAAGCGGTTGGCTCGGGGCGACGGGAAAGGATCGCTCTATCGCCATGTCTGGACTCGCACCGCGCTTTTGTTCATCCTGGGACTGATCGGCCAGGGGCACCTGCTGGCCTACGACCTGGACAGACTGCGGATTCTCTACAGCGTGCTGGAGTCGCTGGCGCTGGGCTACGCCGTTGCCGCGATCGTGTACCTGAACACGCGAGTTCTTGGCCAGGCCGTCGCCGTGGCGGTGTTTCTGTTGGGTTCCTGGGCGGCCCTCGTCTGGATCCCGGTGCCCGGCCACGGCGCGGGCGTGCTCACGCCGGAGGGAAACCTCGTCGGCTACGTGGACAAGCTGGTCCTCGGCCCGTTCTACGGCGGGGATGGCTGGGGGAGGATCGTCTCGACGCCGAACTGCGCGTGCATGCTGCTGATCGGCGCCTTGGCGTGCCAGTGGCTGCGATCCGATCGGGGCCAGGCGGTGAAGGTCGCCGGGCTATTGCTGGCCGGCGCGGCCTGTGTGGGATTGGGCCTGGCGTGGAGCCCGTGGCTGCCGATCATCAAGTCGATCAAGACCAGCTCGTTCATCCTCTACGCCACCGGCCAGAGCATCATGCTCCTGGCGGTGTTCTACCTCGTCGTCGATGTCTGGGGGTGGCGCGCGTGGACCTTCCCGTTCGTGGTGATCGGGATGAATTCGATCGCCGTCTACATGGCGGTGCTGGTCTTCGACTGGGGCCCGGGCGGCGGCCTGTTTGGGCAGATCGGCGCTGTCTTCGTGGGCGGCCTGCGGCCGTGGCTGGGCGCCTGGTGGCCCCTGGTCCACGAGCTGGCCCGCTACACGGTGATCTGGCTGATTCTCTACTGGATGTACCGGGCGCGGTCGTTCGTGCGGGTTTGAGCCGCTGCGTCTCAACCTCCCCGCCGGATGGCGGCGGACCAGGCCCTGCGGGCCGCCGCCGGCGTTGGGCCTGGTGGCCTTGCCGTCTAGAGAATCGCCTCCAGCTTCTTGCCGAGCAATTCCCGGACGATTTTCGGGTTGGCCTTGCCGCCCGAGGCCTGCATCACCCGGCCGATCAGAAAGCCCATGGCTTTCCCTTGGCCATTGCGGAGATCAGCGACCGCCGCCGCCTCGGCGTCCACGACCTTGTCGATCAGCGCACCGAGGGCCTCGGGATCGGAGACCTGCCGGAATCCACAGGCGTCAACGATCGCCGCCGGGGGCTGGTCGCCGTCAAACAGGCGGAGAAGCACCTCGCGCGCGGCATTGGCGTTGATCTGGTCTTGCGAAAGCATCCGGAGCAGGGCGGCGAAGCGCCCGGGGGTCACCGGCGCGTTGTGCAGTTCCTGGCGCCGTTCCTTGATTGCCGGGAGGAGTTGCGTGGCGAGCCAGTGCATGGCCATCCGCGGCGCAATCCCCTCGGCAGTCAGCGCCTCGAAGAACCCGGCGGTGTCCGGATCGGAACTCAGGAAGGCTGCCTCTTCGCCGCTCAGCCCGTATTGCGCGACGAAGCGGGCAGCCCTTGTGGCGGGCATTTCCGGAAGACGCGAACGCATGTCGTCGATCCATTCGCGCGACAATTCGATGGTTGGCACCGTGGGATCGGGGATGCAGGGGCCCTCGAACTTGGCGCGCATCGGGAGCGTGACTTTTTTGTCCGGATCCCAGAGGCGAGTGTGCAGAGTCACCGCCTCGCCCGCCTGGACGGACGCGCTCTGGCGGCCGATCTCGTGCGCGATGGCGTCCCCCACGTGGCGGATGGAATTCATGTTTTTGACTTCCACCTTGGTGTTCATTTCGCTAGCGCCGCGGGGGCGCACGGAGATGTTGGCGTCGACGCGCATCGTGCCGTTCTCCATGCTGCACTCGGAGGACCCGACATAGCGGACCTGCGCGCGGAGCGCCTTGAGAAACTCGATCGCCTCATGGGGCGTGGAGAAATCCGGCTCCGTGACGATCTCCACCAGCGGCACGCCGGCGCGGTTGAAGTCCACCAGGCTGATCGGCGTCCGCCCCTCGATTTCATGCACGAGCCGGGCGACGTCCTCCTCCATGTGGACATGATGGATCCGCGCGCGTTTCAATTTGCCGTTTTCGTCGGTGATCTCAATCCCGCCGCCGCGGGCAAGCGGCAGATGGGCCTGCGACAACTGGTAGCCTTTCGGGAGATCGGGATAGTAATACACCTTCTGGTCAAAGGCGTTTCTGGGCTGGATTTCCGCGCCCAGCCCGAGGCACAGCAGCGCTGCTTTCTCCAGGGCCGCCTGGCTCAGGCGGGGAATGGCGCCGGGAAACCAGAGGCACGTCGGGCAGGTGTTCCGATTGGGTTCATCACCGGGACGATTGGGGCAATCGCAGAACAACTTGGTTGGGCAATTCAGTTCGATATGGATTTCCAGCCCGATGACCGCTTCGAATTCCATGGCTATTTCCCTCGCGGATGCAGATTCACAAGATGTTCGCCCAGCGCAAGCAACCGGCCGTCGCTGAGCCTCGCCCCGGCCAGTTGGAGTCCCGCGTGCGCCGCGTCTGGCGGGGGCGGCAGGTAGAGTGCGGGCTGGCCGGTTACATTCGCAAACAGCGTCCAGGCGAATTGGCCGTAGGTATCGGCGAGCAGGGGGGGACCGCCGCCGGCGGCGCCGTCGACTGCCGGAAACACCAGGCAGTCCGCCCGCGAAGCGAGCCGCTGCATTTGCCTGAGGAGCCGCGCGCGGATGCGGCAGGCGTTTTCGTATGCCTCGTAGCGTTCAAACTGGAACAAAGCGCCTTGCAGCAGGTAGCTTTTCAGAAGCGGGCCGAAGGCGGCGGCGCGCGAGAGCAAATACATTTCGTTCCAGTTCTTGGCGCCCGCAGCGCGCGGTCCGTAACGCACGGAATCATACCGCCCGGCGGAGGACGAGGCCTCCACGGAGCCGACAATTCTGTGGACGAGAGAAAACAGGGAGAACTCGGGCAGGGACATTTCGAGCAGGGAAAAACCGGCCTGTTTCAGTTGGTCGAGCGAGGAACGAAACAACGCCTCCTGCTCCGCGGTCAAGCCGCTTTGCGCTTCCGCAACGACCCCGATGGTCGTCTTCGGTGGGTCGATGTCTTGCGGGGCCAGGTCCAGAGGCTCGTCGTCGGGCATGGAAAAATCCAGGCAATCCTGACCGGCGACGGCTTTCAGCAGCTCTCGAATCGTCGCCGGGGTTTCGGCAAGCAGGCCGCAGGATTCCATGGACGGGATCAGGCCGATCAGGCCAAGCCGCGAGACGAGGCCGTAACTGGGTTTGAAACCGCAGACGGCCGCCCGGATGGCCGCCAGCCGGCTCTCGCCCATCAAGTCCAACACCAGCTCCGCGTCGGCGGCCTGGCTGCGAATCGCCTCGCCGGCCCTGCTGCCCCGGAGGCCAAACCCGAACTCGCTCATGCGGGTCGCACCGCAGAGAGAAGCGCCGGCCTGGCGGAGCCGCTTGACGATCGTGGCGTCTTCCAGCGCCTTGAAATCGGCGAGCGCGTTGGAGCCGGCGTCCGCCGGCCAGCCCGCCACGGAGAGGTTGGGTTGAACCGCGATCTTCGATCCCGCCAGCGGGCCGCTGGGGGCGGCGGGCGCGGCGGGGTTGCGATAGAAAAAAGGGGAATCCATGAATCCGAGTTCCGTTATTCGTTATTCGAGAATGCTGCCGACCTGGAAGTAGTTGCCCTTGACCGCCGGCGCGCCGGCGAGCAATTCGCCCGTCCGCGCGCGCTCCGAGCGCTGGCATTCGGTCCCTGGGCGGGTGCGGTTGACGACCGGGGCGACGCTGTAAATCGGCTGTTCAGCGCCGGCCTTCTGGCTGGCCAGCAGCGCCAGCTCGTCCGCCTGCGCCAGCACGTCCTCGATCATCGCGCGCTCCTCCTCCGCGACGCCGATCCGCGATACCCAGGACAGATGATCGAGCCGGTTTTCCTTGAGGGCCGTTCCGGGCAGGGCATCCGGGCCGCCCAGGTTCAGCAGCCCGACCTCGGCCAGTTGTTCGCGGCTCACCGCGGAGGGCGCGCCGGTCAGGGGGCACGCGGCGCTGCGGTTCTTGGGAAAGGCGATCACCTCGCGGATCGACGGGGTTTGCAGGATCATCGACACGGCGCGGTCCATGCCGAGGGCGAGGCCGCCGTGCGGCGGCGCGCCGAAATCGAACGCCCGCAGGAAGAAGCCGAATTTCTGTCGCGTTTCCTCTTCGGTCAGCCCGAGGGCGGCGAAGATTTTGCGCTGCAGCTGGCGGTCGTTGATGCGGATGCTGCCGCCGCCGAGCTCTTCGCCGTTGACGACCAGGTCATAGGCCCGCGAGCGCAGCTTGAGCAGTTCCTCCCTGTTGTTCGGATCGAAGTCGGTGCGGTTCGGCGCGGTGAACGGATGGTGGCTCGAGGTGACGCCGCCTTCCTCGGTCGCTTCAAACAGCGGAAAGTCCGTGACCCAGAGCGGGCAGTAGCTGTCTGCGGGAACCAACCCGAGACGATTGGCCAAGTGCAGGCGCAACGGGCCGAGCGCCGAGGTGACAACCGCGCGCGAGGGATCGGCGATCATGATCAAGACGTCGCCGTCGGCAACGTCGAATCTCTTGCGCAACGAGTCGAGTTCCCGCCGGCTGAAGAACTGGGCGATGTTCGATTCCAGGCTCCCGTCCACGGCGCGCATCCAAGTCATGCCCTTGGCGCCAAAGGAGGGGACGATTTCCCGGGCGTATTCATTTTGCAGGACGTTCTTGCTGAGCTTGCCGGACTGGCCCTGGATGTTGATCCCCTTGATGCAGCCGCCGCGGTTCAGGATCTGGCGAAAGATCGAATAATTCGTCTGGGAGAAGACGTCCGTCACGTCGACAAGCCGCAGGCCGAACCGCAGATCGGGGCGATCGGTTCCGGTCGTCTCGATCGCCTCCGCGTAGGTCATGCGGGGGAACGGCCGGCGGAGCGCGATTCCCCCGATGGCGAACATCTTGACGGCGAGCTCTTCGATCAGTTCATAGAAGAACTCTTCGTCGATGAACGACGCCTCGATGTCGAGCTGGGTGAATTCCGGCTGCCGGTTGGGGCGGAGGTCTTCATCGCGGAAGCAGCGGGCCAGTTGGAAGTAGCGTTCCATGCCGCCGACCATCAGCAATTGCTTGAAGATTTGCGGCGACTGGGGCAGGGCGTAGAAGCTCCGCGGATGGACGCGGCTGGGCACCAGGTAATCGCGGGCTCCTTCGGGCGTGCTGACGGTCAGCACCGGGGTCTCGATTTCCAGAAATCCGCGCGAATCGAGAAACTCGCGGACGCACTGGAAGATGCGGTGGCGGAGAATCAGGTTGTCGCGGATCGAGGGGCGGCGAAGGTCCAGGTAGCGGTACTGGAGCCGCAGGTCCTCGGCCACGTTGTCCGCGCTGGTGGACGGAGCGCCCGCGACCATCGCCTTGTCGGAGACGGCGAACGGCAGCGCGTCGGATTCGGCCAGCACGGTCAGCTCGGTGACGAGGACTTCAATGCTACCCGTTTCGATGTTGGGGTTTTCCGTGCCCGCAAGCCGCTTGCGGACTTCGCCCCTGACCGCGATGCAGTATTCGGCGTGCAGCGCGGCCGCCCGTTGGCAGACCTCGGCTGGGGCGATTTCCGGGCTGAAAACGATCTGCACGATGCCGCTGCGGTCGCGGAGATGAACGAACATCAAGCCGCCGTGATCGCGAAAGGCATCGACCCAGCCGGCGAGCAGCACGCTGCGGCCAACGTCATCCGGACTGAGTTGCCCGCAAAACAGACGTGCGGAAAAAAGCATGCAGAATATCCTTTCTGTTCGGGCCGTTGAGCAGAGAGCCGGGCTGGCGTTCTGGCGGTGCGGTTCAGTATATCGCGGACCGGAATGATGAGCATCGGCCCCCCCCGGGCCCGCGGGGCCGGTCATCCAGGGGTTTTTTGCCTTGACCAGGGCCTTGGCCCCTGGCGGCCGCGTGTTCAGACGATGCGGCCTGGCTGGCTCGCGAGACTTTGCTTGCACGGTCCTTGTTCGCCGAGGACGACGGCGGGCCGGCAGACGCCCTCTAGGGGTCCGTGCCGGCCTGGTGTTCTCCCTCCCAACTCCATCCCAGCCGCTTCCAGAGGCCGCCGCCGCCCCAGGCCACGTAGGCCACGTTCACCGCTAGC
>JAAYCB010000331.1 GCA_012744395.1 Pirellulaceae bacterium | reverse complement strand
ATGGCCGTCGTTGCCCTGAGCTGGATCATGGCGACCGTGCTCGGCGGGCTGCCCTACTGGTTCAGCGGCACGCTCCGCGCCCCGCGGACGCCGATGAGCCTGGTGGACGCGATGTTCGAGTCGCAGTCCGGGTTCAGCACCACCGGGGCGACGGTGCTCGCAGAGCTGGAAGACCCCGAGATGGTCCCCCGCTGCATCCTCTTCTGGCGATCCAGCACCCACTACCTGGGCGGCCTGGGGATCATCGTGCTGTTCGTGGCGATCCTTGGCCAGGGCTCGGCGGGCAAGGCGCTGATGCGCGCCGAGATGCCGGGACCGAGCCATTCCAGCCCCCAGGCGCGGACGCAGCACACGGCCTGGGTCCTGTTCCTGATCTACAACGGGCTGAACGCCGCCCTGGTGCTGGCGCTCTGGATGCAGCGCGTTCCGCTGTTCGACGCGATCTGCCATGCGTTCGGGGTGATCGCCACCGGCGGGTTCAGCACCTACAACGCCAGTGTCGGCCACTTCGCCACCGATCCGCGTCTCAACAGCGTGATCATCGAGCTGACGATTGTCGTGTTCATGATCGTGGCCGGGACCAACTTCATGCTGCTCTATTGGCTGCTCGTCCGCAAACCCGGAAAACTCTTCCGCGATGTCGAATGGCGGACTTACCTGGCGATCCTCGCCGGAGCGACCCTGCTGGTCCTGGTCGCCGGATTGGTCCACGGCGATTTCGACCGCTACGGCACCTCGGAGGCCGCGATCGAGGGGCCCGGTTCGGCCGACGGACCCTATCCGCTGATTCGCGGCCTGCGCTACTCGCTGTTCCAGGTCGTTTCGATCATGACCACGACCGGGTTCTGCGTCGACGAATTTGAAAAGTGGAACGCGCTGTCCTGCGGAGTGCTGCTCGTGTTGATGTTCGTGGGCGGATGCGCTGGCAGCACCGGCGGCGGGATCAAGGTCATCCGCCACCTGCTCTTCGTCAGAATCCTCCGCCTGGAGCTGGAGCAAGCCTTCCATCCGAGTGTCGTCCGCCCCTTGCGGCTTGGCGGCGAGCCGGTCGAGGATCAATCGCTCCGCAAGAGCATCCTCGTCTACTTCAGCCTGATCGGGGCGATTTTCGTGGCCAGCTGGTTGTTCGTGATCGGAGTCGAGCCGGTGACGACGTGGGCCAATCACGATGTCGAGCACAAGATGATCGATAGCATCAGCTGCGTGGCCTCGACGATGAACAACATCGGCCCGGGCCTGGGCGTGGTCGGCGCCCGGCAGAACTACGGCAGTTTTTCCGTCCCCTCGAAGCTGCTGTTCACCTGGCTGATGATGATTGGCCGGCTGGAGATCTTCGTGGTCCTGGCCCTTTTCGTTCCGTCGTTCTGGCGAAACCAGTAGCCGCGGCGGCGGCGGACCATGCATCCCGCGCCTGCCGTTGCGGCCGCAGCGGCCCAAACCTATACTGGGAGGTTTGGCGTGCATCCGCGGACGTCAATCTCTGACCCGAGTGAGCAAGGACATCATCCATGGCCGATCTGATTGCCCCCCACGGCGGCTTGAGCGAGCCGGTTTGCCGCACCGTCGACAAGGAAGGGGTGAGCGATTTCATTGCCGCCGCGGAGGGGCTGACCCGCGTGCCGGTTTCCGACGCCGATCTCTCGACGGTCTATCGCTGGGGCGACGGAACATTGAGCCCCTTGACCGGCCCGATGGATTCGGCGACCTATGACCGGGTCCTCGAAGAATCGGTGATTCACGTCGGCGGCAAGAAGTATGCCTGGACAATCCCGCTATCGCTGCCGATCGCGACCGCGATGGCCGGCCGGCTGTCTCCCGGCCAGACGGTGGCCCTGACCAACTCGAAGAATGAAATCGTCGGCACCCTGGAAATCAGCGACATCTTCTCCTGGAACAAGGAGAAGTATCTCTCGAACGTCTACCTGACCGAGCGGACCGACCACCCCGGGGCGGACATGGTGCTGGTCGGCGATGCCGACAAGACGCACCTGATTGGCGGCTCGATCCGTGTCCTGCCCCAGCCGAAACACTCCGCGTTCGGCAAGTACGTGCTCACGCCGCGCGAGGTCAGGAAGCTGCTGGCGGAGACCGGCTGGCAGCGGGTCGTCGCCTTCCAGACCCGCAATCCTCTGCACCGGGCGCACGAGTATGCGCTGGTTTACGGGCTGGAGACGCTGCTTCGGGCCGGCCACAACGCCGGTGCCTGCCTGAATCCCCTGATCGGCGAAACCAAGGGCGACGACGTGCACGCCGATGTGCGGATGAAGACCTACGAGACGCTGATCGACCAGCGCGGGCTCGGCGACGGCGACAGCGACCCGCAGTTGTGGGGCCCCCGCGGCGAGCAGGTTTCCGACCGCGTGATTCTGCTCGGGCTTGACATCAAGATGTTCTACGGGGGGCCCAAGGAGGCGGTGATGCACGCCATCTACCGCCAGAACTTCGGTTTCACCGACATCATCATCGGCCGCAAACATGCCGACGCTCCCTACCACGACGGCTCGCCTATCTGGGGGGATTTCGACGCCCAGGAGATTTTCAACAAGCTCCGCGGCGATCTGCGGATCAAGCCGCTGAACGTCGGTTTTGCCGCCTACTACGAATCGGTCGGCCGCGTCGATTTGATGGAGAATCACGCCGGCGAGAAGCCGGTGTTCATCTCTGGCAAGCAGGTCCGCGCCACGCTTCAGGAAGGCAAGACCGTCGATCCGCGAATCATGCGCGAGAGCACGGCGAGAATCCTGATCGAGGCGATGGCCGGCCGTTAGGCCCCCCATGCCCGACCAACTCGCCCCCTTTACGCTCGGCGCAATCGCCGCCGTTCTGATCGGTCTCTCCAAGACCGGCGTGCCGGGCGTGTCGATCCCCGCGATCCTGCTGATGGCCGAGGCCTTTCCGGGCAATGAGAAGCTCTCGGTCGGGGCGATCCTGCCGATCCTCCTGGTGGGCGACGTGCTGGCCGTCGGCTACTACCGCCGGCACACGCAGTGGAACCGCCTGTTCGGCTTGTTCCCCTATGTGCTCGTGGGGATGGTTCCCGGCGTCTATGTCCTCCTGAAGGTCGACGACCAGCAGTTCAAGCTCGTTCTGGGCCTCCTCGTCCTGGCCCTGATGCTGGTGGAAGCCGCCCGCCAGCGCTGCGGATGGATGGATGTCCCGCACCAGAAGTGGTTCCTTGCCACAATGGGCATCGCCGCCGGATTCGGGACCGTCGTGGGCAACGCCGCCGGCCCGGTGATGAGCATCTACCTGGTCAGCCACGGGATGGTCAAGCATGAGTTCATGGGAACCTGGGCCTGGTTCTTCCTGATCGTCAACCTATCGAAGCTGCCGGTCGTTGCCGGGATGGGCATGATCACCACGGCAACGCTCCAGTTCAGCCTGTTCACAGTTGCCTTTCTTGTGCTCGGCGCCGTGGTCGGCAAGCGGCTCTTCCAGTACATTCCCCAGTGGCTCTTCGATCCCCTGGTGCTCGCCCTGGCCACAGTCGCCGCCCTGCGGATGGTGGCCGGGGCGATCTGCTGATCGCCCCGGCATCCTCAACCGAGGCGGTGAAAGGGGACCGGTCCGTGTCTGCGGGGAAAACGTGCGAAATCATCGAGGCCAATCAGCCGAAACACGGACCAGTCCCTGAATCCGCGGCGACGGGCCTACTGCTTGGCCTGGATCGCCGCCTGGGCCGCGGCCAACCGCGCGATCGGGACGCGATAGGGCGAGCAGCTCACGTAGTTCAGCCCGCAGCGGAAGCAGAAATCGACCGAGGCCGGATCGCCCCCCTGCTCGCCGCAGATGCCGATCTTCAGGTCCGGCCGCGTCGCCCGGCCTTTCTCCACCGACATCTGGATGAGCTGCCCGATGCCCTCCTGGTCGATCGTCTGGAACGGATCGGCGTCGAGAACGCCGTTGTCCAGGTAATGCTGGAGGAACCCGCCGATGTCATCGCGGCTGAAGCCGAAGCCCATCTGCGAGAGGTCGTTGGTGCCGAACGAGAAGAACTCGGCGGTCTTGGCCATCTGGTCGGAGAGCAGGGCCGCGCGGGGAATCTCGATCATCGTGCCGTAGAGGCAGTCGAAGCCGGTCTCCGCGCGGACTTTGTCGAAGATCGGCTTGACGAAGTCCAATTCCTTGACGGTGCAGGTCACCGGGACCATGATCTCCGGCTTGGGGTTCTTGCCGGCCTTCTTCAATTCCGCGGCGGCTTCGAGGATCGCCCGGATCTGCATTTCGGTCAGGTGCATGTGGGTGATGCCGAGGCGGACGCCGCGGTGGCCCATCATCGGGTTGACTTCGTGCAGTGCCTGGCCGCGCTGCTTGACCTCCTCGACGCTGCACTTGAGGGCTTCGGCCAGCCTCTTGAGCACACTCTCTTCGTGGGGAACGAACTCGTGGAGCGGCGGGTCGAGCAGGCGGACCGTGACCGGCAGGCCGTCCATCGCCTCCAGCGTGGCCTTGATGTCGCGCTTGACGAACGGGGCCAACTCGTCGATCGCCGCGTTGCACTCCTCCTCGGTGCCGGCGTGGATCATCTTCCGCAGGATGAACAGGGCGTCTTCCGCTCCGGCCCCGTAGAACATGTGCTCGGTGCGGAACAGGCCGATCCCCTCGGCGCCGAACTCGCGGGCGATCCGGGCGTCGTCGGGCGTGTCGGCGTTCGTGCGGACGCCCAGCGTGCGGAACTTGTCGACGAGCTTCATGAACTCCTGGAACCGCGGGTTCTCCGAGGCGTCCATCATCTTCACCGGGCCCTGGTAGACCAGCCCGCGGGTCCCGTTGAGCGTGATCACGTCGCCGGCCTTGAGCGTCTTGCCGCCGGCGGTCATCGTCCCGGCGGAGATGTTGATCTTCAATTCGCCCGCGCCGACGATGCAGCACTTGCCCCAACCGCGGGCGACCAGCGCGGCGTGGCTCGTCATGCCGCCGCGGGCGGTGAGAATGCCTTCGGCCGCGCGCATGCCTTCGACGTCCTCGGGGTTGGTCTCTTCGCGGACGAGGATGCACTTTCTGCCGGCCTTGGCCGCGGCCACCGCCGCGTCGGAGGTGTAGACGATCTCGCCGCAGGCCCCGCCGGGGCCGGCGGGCAAACCCTTGGCGAACAGCGTGGCGCTCTTCTCGGCCGCCGGGTCCACAATCGGGTGCAGCAACTCGTCAAGCTGCGCCGGCGCGACGCGCGTGACCGCGATCGATTCGTCGATCAGGCCCTCGTCGAGCATCTCCATCGCCATGTTCAACGCCGCCGTCCCGGTCCGCTTGCCGTTGCGGCACTGGAGCATGTAGAGCTTGCCCTCCTGGATCGTGAACTCGATGTCCTGCATGTCCCTGTAATGCTGCTCGAGCTTGTCGCGGATCGCGACCAGCTCGCGGTACGACTCCGGCCACTCGGTTTCGAGCGACGCGAGGTGCCGGTTCTGATCGTTCTTGGTCCCTTCGTTCAAGGGGTTGGGGGTACGGATGCCGGCGACGACGTCCTCGCCCTGGGCGTTGACCAGCCATTCGCCGTAGAACTTGTTCTCGCCGGTGGCCGGATTGCGGCTGAAGGCCACCCCGGTGGCCGAGGTGTCGCCCATGTTTCCGAAGACCATGCTCTGCACGTTGACGGCCGTGCCCCAGTCGTCGGGAATGCCTTCGATGCGGCGGTAGGAGACCGCACGCTTGCCGTTCCAGCTCTTGAACACCGCGCCGATCGCGCCCCAGAGCTGCTCCATCGCGTCGTCGGGGAATTCGCGCCCGAGGACCTCCTTGACCTTCGCCTTGTACTGGTCGCAGAGCGCTTTCAAATCTTCGGCAGAAAGCTCCGTGTCTTCGGTCACGCCGCGGGCCTTTTTCATGGCGTCCATCAGGTGCTCAAGCTGCACCCGCACCCCCTGGCCCTCGGCCGGCTCGATGCCCTCGGCCTTTTCCATGACAACGTCCGAGTACATCGTGATCAGGCGGCGGTAGGCGTCGTAGACGAAGCGCTCGCTGCCCGACTTCTTGATCAGGCCCGGGATCGTCGCCGAGCAGAGGCCGACGTTCAAAACGGTTTCCATCATGCCCGGCATCGAGCTGCGGGCGCCCGAGCGGCTGGAGACGAGGAGCGGGTTTTCCGGGGCCCCGTATTTCATGCCCATCGCCGCTTCGGTCTTCTTCAGCGCGGCCTGGACCTCTTCCTTCATGCCGGGGGGGAATTGGCCGCCCTCGGCGAAATAGGCGGTGCAACACTCGGTGGTGATCGTAAAGCCGGCCGGGACGGGCAGACCGAGATTGCACATCTCGGCAAGGTTCGCACCCTTGCCCCCCAAAAGGTTGCGTTGGGAGGCGTTGCCGTCAGTCCCGGTGGATCCGAAGTTGTACACGTACTTGGGTGCCATGAATTGAGCCCTTCCACTGTCAGAGAAACCTGGAAATCGCCGCGGCCAGCCACGGGAATCGAAATCGGCCAAAGGCAGGCCCCCGAGAGTACACTTGCCTTCCGGGAGCAGATCTTCCCAAAGCGAAATCCAAAAGTCTACCAGTGACCCCCGAGGGGGTCAAGGAGTGGGGAGCTGGGGGCGTGCCGGAGGTCCAACCTGCTTTCGAGATGGCCGCTGCCCGCGAACTGCCCGGCAAAGTCCGAGACGGCTCATTCTCCGCCTTCTAATGCGGGCAGGCCGAGATTGTCCAGGGAGGCGGCCTTCGCGATCCTGAGGGCCAGGTCGCGCAAAGCCTCCGCCCCCAGCCATGTCACCCGGTCGGGTGGAGTCTTCATCAAGACCGAAACCGTCATTCTCTTTCGACCGGCCCTGGTCCAATGCACGTCAGGTGCCTGGCCGACCGGAAGTAAATGCGTCCCTGGCTGACGGCGGGCTCGCTCAAGGCGTCTGGAGGCTGGCGCGTGAGAAACAATCGCCACAGAAGGGGCAAATCACCGGCTACCCGTCCATTAGGGGGCCTGAATTTCTTGACGCTCGCGGTTTGCCCCAACTATACTAGATTATTCAGAATGCCTAGCCCTGTTGGGACTGCTCCGCAACGGCGCCAGATGCGTCGCGTCCTTTCTGAAGCGAATTGCACCCATGAACACGTACTCTCGCTTGTGCTCCCGTCTGGTCTTGGCCGCCGCAACCGCGTTGAGCGCGTTGGATGCGTGCCCCTGCTCCGGTCAGTCCGATGAGCCGAGGCTGGCCCAACGCCGGACCAGGAAACTCGCGCCGGGCGTGATGACGCAGATCCCGCCCGACCTTCGCTTGGAGGAGACGGTCAGTGCCCACGACATCGTGGAGTTGGTGGCCGTCGATCCTAAGTTCGATTTTGCCAAGAATCTTCGGTTTCGCCGCGACATCTGGTGT
>JAAYCB010000330.1 GCA_012744395.1 Pirellulaceae bacterium | reverse complement strand
CTGCATGAAGCCGGAATCGCTAGTAATCGCGGGTCAGCATACCGCGGTGAATGTGTTCCTGAGCCTTGTACACACCGCCCGTCAAGCCACGAAAGTGGGGGGCCGACGAAGTCGCCGAGCTAACCCTCTGGGAGGCAAGCGCCGAATCGGAACTCCATGATTGGGACTAAGTCGTAACAAGGTAGCCGTAGGGGAACCTGCGGCTGGATCACCTCCTTTCTAAGGATTTTTACCGAAAGGATGACACCATCCAATCGGTCAAAATTGTGGAGACAGTCTTCTCTCTGGCTTGGATGCATCGCACCTCGCCTTCTGCGGAAGGGCACTACCAAACTATATTGGCCCGCTGAGACTCCGGTTTCAGCGGGCCTTTTTCATTACATCCCGCGATGGTGAAACGCACACCTGACGCAGCCCGATCGCCTGAGAGAGGTCGCCATGAGACTCGACGCCGCACAAGATCGCCCGCAGATCGAGGAGATTCCGGTAATCACCGTTTGGCCTTCGATCGGCGCGTTTTCGCTCGGGCGGTGGGTCGGGCGGATGTGCAGCGTCCGCGCCGGAATCGGCGGTTTCTTCACCCTGGGAAAATTGCTCGCCGTGGCGACGATCCCGGTCTCCTTCCTTCTCTATTTCTGGCGGCTCGCCCCTCGCGCAGCCCGACGCTACTCGCTCACCAGCCGGAGGATCGTGATTCGCCGGGGGTTGGCGGGGGCGGACGGCCGGTCCATCGGACTGCTCGACTTCGACTCGATCCAGGTGCGGATCCTGCCGGGCCAGGAATTCCTCCGTTCGGGGGACCTTGTTTTCCGATCAGCCGGCCAGGACCTATTTCTGCTCACAGGCGTCCCAAATCCCGAGACGTTTCGACAGGCCTGCCTCAAAGCCCAGATGGCGCTCGCCGGCGTGGCCAAGGTGCTCGACCGTCAGGCGGAGGCGGCCGCCAGATCGCCAGCCGCTGGCAACAGCGCATAGGGGCACCGTTGCTCGCATTCCTCGTCTGGGGCTTGGACAAGGGGATGGGTCTTGCTTGCCAAAGCAAGGAACTCGACTTAGAGTAAACCTAATGGGGGGGAATGGTCGTCCGTGTCGAGTTCCCGCCGGCTCTCGGTATCCAAGGGGAGTGTGATGGGCGTTACCGATCGCCTCAAGGCCTTGTTCTCGGGCAGGGGCCGGCTGAACGTCAAGAGCCGGTTTGAACTGCTGCGGGAGGCGATCTCGGGCACGATGTCGAAGGTCTACATGGCGCGGGACCGGGAGCATGACCGGATCGTGGCGTTGAAGATCCTCGATTCGGAGAAGACCGCCTTTTTCGAGAGCCGCTTCCCAGGCCTCAACAAGCCGCGCGAAGGCGAGATCGCGATGCGGTTTGACCATCCGAACATTGTGAAGACCTTCGAACACGGTCTGACGACCGATGGGGCGCAATATCTTGTGATGGAGTACCTCGGAGGATCCGGGATGAACTCGCTCCTGTTCGCGCGGGACAGGTCGATCGAGGGGCGTCGGGTTGACCTCATCCGCCAGATCGCGCAAGCTCTCCAGGCGGTTCACGAAGCGGGGTTCATCCACCGCGACATCTGCCCGCGAAACCTGCTCTTCGACGAATCGGGCCGGATTCTGAAACTGACCGACTTTGGCCTCTCCGTGCCGGCAAAGGGGCCTTTTCTCCAGCCGGGAAACCGGACGGGCACGCCGAACTACATGGCGCCCGAGGTGGTCCGGCGCCGAACCACCGACCAGCGGGTCGATATATTCGCCTTCGGCGTGACGATCTACGAGATGTGCAGCTGGGAACTGCCCTGGATGAGCGGCGACACCGGGCTGGCGGCCATGACCCACGACACGCCTCCAACGCCGATCACGGCACGCCGGCCCCAGATTCACCCGCAACTGGCCGCGGCAATTCATGCTTGCCTGGCGCCGGACCCGCGCAACCGGTGCCCCTCAATGGCCGATTTCTTGAAGAGAATCGAAGGGCTCGATCACGAGGACGCCGGTTGACCGCGGAGACCAGGGTCGGCACGGGGCGCGTTCAAGGGGCCCGCCGTATGCGCAGCCTGATCAGGCCGGCCAGGCCCCCGGCCAGCAGCGCCGTGACCGTGTAGACGCCGGCGTTGGGGTAGTCGGACGCAAGGCAGACGCTCAGTGCGCCCGCAGCCGGCCCCAGGCACATTCCGGCGCCGATCATCGCCTCGTGCAATCCGCCATGCTCGCCCTTGGTCTGGCCGACATCCATCGAGTAGAACAGCGACGAGTAGTAGATCAGGCCGACAGATGCGCCGAAAATCACTTGCGCGGCCGCGAGCCGTCCGAGGTTCGTCGAAAGGAGCAACATGCTGAAGCCGGCCATCAGCCCGATGTAAGCGCCCAGCAGCCAGCGGAATCGATAATGCCAGCCGGTCCAACGCCAGAGAACGACAAACGTCCCCAGGCGGGCAAACATCCAGATCGAGCAGAACAGCCCGGCCTCGGCCGTGGATAGCCCGAGTGTCTGCGACAAAGCCGGGATCACGGCGATCAGGGTGGTGATCGCGATGTACGAGAAGGGAATCGCCAGCCACCCCATCCGCAGGAAGACCTGCGGGCTGACCGGCTGGGCGAATGCCGCCGCTTCCGGGGGGTGCGGCGGCGCGGTTGGCTCTGAATCCGCGGCGCGCTCGGGCTGTGGGCCAAGGCACAAGACGATCAGGAACTGGCAACCGTGGATCAGCGCCGGCAACCAGAAGATGCTCGCGTGGCCAAGCGTTTCGTAGAGCGCGCCGCCGACGAAGTACGTCACCGCCGCCCCGCCGGACCAGATCACGTTGTAGACGCCGATGTTCTTGGGGAGCACGTCGTCGCCGACACCGTCGCTGACGAGCGCCTCGAGCGTCGGCCAGGTGAAGCAGACCGTTACCGTCCAACCGATGAACACCAGGAGCACCGCCGGCAGCGAGGCAGCGACGGCGCCCAGGGCCAGGCAGGCAACCAGGCCGCCGAAGCCGATCTGGAGCGACTTGGAGTAGCCGAAACGTTGTGCGAAGCGTCCGCCCTGCCAGGCGGCGAGCATGTAGGCGAAGCCGCCAAGGGCCGAGACCGAGAGGTTGCCGAGGTTGCCGAATCCGTAGCGATCGCGGAGCAGGAAGTAGATGTAGCTGTTGAAGTACGGCACGGCGAGGCCATTCAGGCCTTCGAGCACGAAGAAGACGGCGTTGGGTTTTCGGGTATGCACGTGGGATTGGTTTCCGCCGAGTCGGCTACACCTCCCATCCGGGGCGGTATTCTCGCCGGACGAATTCGTTCATTTCCGGCCGGTTGGTGCACTGCATCTTCTCGACGTCCCACTGGATCTTGCCGCCGATGCCGGCGGACTGGGCGAGGTGCCCGGCCAGAGCCATTGCGGTCAAGGGGCCGCCCGCGTCAGGGAAGTTGGAGACGGGGGTTCCTCCGTCGCGGATGCAGGCGTAGAGGTCCTCGACGGGCCCGCCCGCCTTGGCGCGCGGCAGCGTTTTGGGCGGTGCGGGGACCTCCTGGTGGGCCGCGTCGGGAATGATCTGCGCGCGGTTGTCGAGATAGCCCTTGGTTCCGACGAAGAGAGTCGCTTCGGACCACTTGACCGAATACTTGCTCTCCAATTCCTTCATCACCTCGGGGCGCAGCGCCTGGTGATCGTAGACGTAGCATTTGCAGGCGGGGAAGGCAGCGCGGGCCGGGATGTGGTAGCAGACGACGTTGTCCTGCGGGTATTTCTCTTCGCTGCCCCCCTTGGTATTCAGGCATTCGACGGTGAACTGCTTGACCTCCCAGAGCTTCAGCGCCATGAAGGGATAGGCGAGGCGGTGGCAGGCCATGTCGCCGATCGTGCCCGTGCCAAATGCCTTCCAGTCTCGCCACGAAAAGGGGTGCAGGCCGTCGTGATAGTCGCGGTAGGGGGCCGGGCCGAGCCACTCGTCCCAGTGCAGGCCGGGCGGAACGGGCTTGGAGGGCGGCCGGCCGCCCGTCCCGCCGAAGTTGCGGTCGAGCAGGGTGTGGGTCTCCGTAACAGCGCCGATGGCCCCGGCGGCGACGTACTCGGCCACGCGCCGGATTCCCTCGCCGCAATAGCCCTGGTTGCCCATCTGCGTGAGCACTTTCTTCTCTCGGGCGGCCTTGCCGAGCGCATAGCATTCGGCGATGTTGTGCGCCAGCGGCTTCTGACAGAAGACGTGCTTGCCATCGTTGATCGCGCGGATGGCGGCTGGGGCGTGATGATGGTCGGGAGTGCCGATCAGGACGACGTCGAGGTCCTTCCGGCACTCGTCGAGCATTTTGCGATAGTCGTGGAAAATCCTGGGCTTGGCCTTGTCCTTGACACTCTGGCTCATGACTTTGGCGATCGTGTTCTCGTCGACGTCGACCAGGGCGACAAGCTCCTCGCGGAGCGCGCAGGCGACGCTATAGCCCCCCATGCCCCCCGCGCCGATCACGGCCACGCGGAGCTTGTCGCCGGGATTCGGTTGAGCCAGCACGGACGGCGCGTGGAGGGAATTTGCCATCGCGGCAGCGCCGGCCAAGGTGGCGGAACGTTTCAGAAAACGACGCCGTGAGCAACGTGTGGACATGATTTCCAGCTCCTTTCAATTGACTGCGGGGACGCCGAGAGTCTAGCCAGCGGGACACGCGGCGTCAACGAACGCGCTGGGGGAGACGGCATCCGGTTCGCACTCCCCGGTGTTGCCGGCTCGCCATGTGGGTCAATTTCCCCGAGGGTTTTCTGCCACGCGCCGACCTTGCTGAGTGCCTGGTCTGCCGCGGATTTCCCGGCTTAAGCGAGTCAGGCTCCCCAACCGCTGGGTTTATGAGATTGGGGCACACCGCCAAGCCCGGCGGCCGCGATCACGACGCTCGATGGCGGCGATCAGGCCGGTTGCGCCCGAACCGGTTCGCCGCCTTGAGCGCGGCGACGACGGCGTCCGCCGAAACGGGGCACGACTCGTGGTGGATCGTCTCGCCTTCCCGGCAGGCCGCTTCGGCGACTCGGCGGAGGTCGTCGCCACTTGCCTCGCCCAGCCCAACTTGTGCGAGTGTCGTCGGGAGGCCGACGGACTCGCAGAAATCATTGACTTTGGCGACGAGGAACCGCACGGGCGCTGCGGCAATCACGCGGGTGTCGACGAGCACCAGGTCCGGGTTCCGCGGCAAGGCAACCGTCCGCAGGAAGACGCCGGCGCCGGTGTAGATCACCGGCACCGCGCTGGTCGGCGCGTCGGAGGAGGCGATGGGAGAAAGGGGCCACCCATAGATTGGCCGAACGCCAGAACGCCCTCAATTTGGTGGGTGGACGAAAGCGGCGATCCGTCGCACGCACTCCAAAGAGACCAAAAGGGACCACCCACAGATCGCCTGG
>JAAYCB010000329.1 GCA_012744395.1 Pirellulaceae bacterium | reverse complement strand
TAGAAGCCGCCGCACGCGACGGTCGCGGCGGCTTCCACGAAGCGATCGGCGGGAACGATCCGCGCCAGCTCGTCGGTCGTGGTCTGGCCCGCCGCGACCTTCAGCAGCGCCGCGCGCCGCAGATCGAGCATCCCCTGGCGGATCGCCTCTTCTTGCACCTCCCTGGCGGTGCGGCCTTGCGCGATCATCTGGCGCAGCTCGCCGCTCATCCGCAAGACCTCGAAGACGCCGGTTCGCGACCGGTAGCCCTCGTGCTGGCAGCGGTGGCAGCCGTCGGCGGCGTAGATTCGCCTGCCCTGGCCGGGTTCGAGCCACCGCTCGACCGATGGAAACAGTTGCGACTTGTCGACGTCGAGCGGCAGTTTGCAGCCGTCGCAGAGGGCGCGGACGAGCCGCTGGGAGACGATCCCCAAGAGGCTCGTGGCGAGGAAGTGCGGCGTCACGCCGAGGGCCAACATGCTTTCGATCGCCCCGGCCGCGCGCGGCGCGTGGAGCGTGGCGAACACAAGGTGGCCGCTGTTGGCCGCCCGCACGGCCGTCTCCGCCGTTACCGGGTCGCGGATCTCGCCGACCATGATCACGTCGGGCGCCTGCCGCAACACGCTCCGCAGGAGCTCGGGGAATTCGAGGCCCTGGCGGTGGTTGACTTGCGACTGGCGGATGCCGGGCAGGGAGTACTCGATCGGGTCCTCGATCGTGTTGATCTTCCGCGTGTCGTCGTTGAGGCGGTGGAGGCACGCGTAGAGCGTGGTTGTCTTGCCGGTCCCGGCCGGCCCGGTGACGAGCATCAGTCCGCCCGGCTTGTTGAGCAGGTCGAGCAGTTCGAACTGGTTCTTGGGGTGCAGCCCGAGATTCTCGATCTCCAGCAGCGGCAACTCCCGCTCGAGCAGGCGGATCGCCAGGTCCTCGCCGTAAAGCGTGGGGATTGTACTGATCCGCAGGTCGGCGCGCCGATTGCCGTCGAGCGTGCAGACCCAGCGGCCGTCCTGGGGGCGCTGTTTTTTGGCCACGTCCATCCCCGCCGCCGCCTTCACGTAGGTGATGAACCGCGAGCCCTCTTCACGGGTGATGTTCGACCAGCGGCGGAGCACCCCCAGGTGCCGCACGGAGATCGTCACGTCGTCTTCGTTCCAGTTGAAGTGCAGGTCGCTGGCCGGCAACTGGACGGCCTCGCGGATCAACCGCGTGAACGTCTCTCCCACTCCGGCAATGTTCAGGTTCACGTCTTCCGGCTTGAACTCGACCCGGTCGCTCACCGTGATCATGTCTGGCTTCTCCTCCACCCAACCGCATTACCCGAAAACCACTGTCGTGCCGATTGCCGCCGGGCTTGGCTTGGCGTTGATCAGCCAGGCCGCGCTCGGCCGCAACGTGAGACAGCAGCACGGCCCGCCGAAATAATCGTCGGCTTGCCAGTCCAACCGCCATGGGTTTACCCGTCAGGCAAACGGCAAAAACCGGGCAATCCTGGTGGTCGCTGCGGTTTTTGTCGGGGCGGCCGGTTGTTCCGGATGGAGGGGCTGCTTGCTGATGACTCATTCAGGCGGCTTCCGGCGTTTTTTCCGCCCAGGTCCGCTTGTACTGGAGGGCGTCGAGCAGTTCCGTGAGCGAGAGCGTCTTGTTCTCCAGCTCGAGTGGGATTTCCATTCCCGGGTCGCAGACCAGGTCCACGGTCCCGTCGTCGCCGACCAGTTCGTCGAACTGGCGCAAAAGGCCGTCTTGCACGGCCTGGCGGACAAGATGCCCGCGAGTGGCCGCGACTTCGCCGGCACGCGGTCCGAGGCTGTCGGCCGCCCGCTTCGCCAAGGCGGGCAGGTACTCACTGGGGATTTCCACGATCCGCCGTTCCCATCTTCTGACCGGGGTAGCCCGCTCGTGGATCATGGGCGATAATTCCTGTGGCGTGGGCGGCGCGATTTGTCCCTGTGGACTTCCTGCCCCGTTGAATAAACCCTTTGCCCGCCCACCACAGCATGCTTCTTCTCCAGGTCGTTCTGCTTGCGGTCGTCCAGGGAATCGGCGAGTTTCTCCCGATCAGCTCTTCCGGGCACATTGTCGTCCTGGCCTCGCTGTTCGAGCAGTTCGGCCAGCCGTTTCCCGGCGAGAAATTGACCGTCAATATCGTGCTCCACCTGGGCACGCTGCTGGCGATTCTGGTCTTCTATTGGCGGAGAATCCTCGGCTTGCTCGGCGGCGAGCGACGGGTGATCGGCCTGCTCGTCGTGGGCACGATCCCGGCGGTGATCGCCGGACTGTGGATCGGGCGCTATTTCGGCGGCGTCCTCGAAAGCCCGATGACCACAGGGCTGATGTTTCCGGTCACCGGGCTTGGCCTGTTGTGGACGATCCGGGCAACACCGGGCGAGGTTACCTGCCGCAGCCTGAGCTATGGCCAGGCCCTGGTGATCGGTTTGGCGCAGGCTTTGGCGATTCTGCCGGGAATATCCCGCAGCGGGGCGACGATCGTCGCCGCCTTGGCCTGCGGCATGCGCCGCGACGAGGCCGCGACCTTTTCCTTTCTGCTGGCCATCCCGGTGATCGCCGGGGGGGGGCTGCTGCACCTGGTCGACGTGTTCGAGCACCCTCCGGCGGACTTCCAACCGGGAATTCTGGCGATTGGCGCGATGGTCAGCTTCGCCGTCGGGCTCTTCGCCCTGAGCTGGCTGGTCCGCTGGCTCGAGCGGGGACAGCTCCACCGGTTCGCCTGGTGGGTCCTGATCCTGGGGCCCCTGGTGATTGCCTGGCAGCTTCTCAGCTGAGCGGTCTTCCCCGGCTGCCGGCGCCCCGCTCTGCACGCCGGGGGAGACGCCGGGCGGACGACGCTGGACGGGGGACAGATCGGCCTTGGCGCGGATTGGACGGGCGCTCCGCGGGCCCCGCGAAGAACCGGTGAACCGCGGGGCCGACCGGCCGGCACGAACGGCCGAACCTGCTCGGCGGTTCTACCGTGCCTGGCGCTCCCGCCCCGGCGCGTCGCGGTGCGGGCGGGGCATGGGGATCACCGGTTCGATGCGCCGCGGCGATTCGAGTTGGACGGGCACGCTCAGCAGGCCGTTGCCGCGAACATTCTGCACCAGCAGGAGCACCCGCCCGCGCGGCTCGGCGCGAAGCTGGAGCTCCTCGCCCAGATAATAGACGCGTTCGCCGACCAAACCGACCTGGTAGCCCGAGACGGCCACGATCCGGTCGCCCCGCTCAAGCCCCACGCGCGAGGCGGGACTGCCGGGCGCGACGCGGGTGATCACGACTCCGGTCGGCGTGTTGTAGGCGTAGACGCCAAGCCGCCAGCGGGGCTGGACCATCAACCGCTCGCGGCGATCCGGCCCTTCGACCTGCGCCTCCGGGAGTCCCTCCTCGGTGCCTGCGCGGTTCTCCTGATTCCGGGCCATCGCCCGGCCCCCCTCGCGCTGGCGGGCGCCGGGCGGAGTGGAGCGCGTCTCCGGGACGGCTTCGGACCGGCCCTCCGGCTCGACCGCCCAGGCGGGCGGGGCCACCGCCGCCGCAACCAGCAAGATACGTGCAAATACCCTGGATCCCATCGTTGACCTCGTTCCCTTAACGAATCGTGGTCCCCCAGGTCAACGCGCCGGGGCGGGGCCGCTCGGCGCGATCTTGACACTCGCATAGTGTACCAGGCGGGGCAGGCGGATCGACACCCACCCTTGGCCCGTCTCGGCCGTTGCCGGCGGCTCGTCGTCCGGCGCGATCGTCTCGATGGCGGCTCGCTGCCAGAGTTCCACGTTCAGGCCGTCTCCCGAGAACGAAAAACCCTTGGGGGAGTTCTGCCAGGCGTCGCGGACCGCCACCGCGCAACCGCGCGAGCCGCCCGGCCGGAGCGAACCGGCCAGCCGAGCCTCCTCCGCCTGTTCCCGCCGATTGAGCGCAACGAGCAGCCGGGCGTCCGTCTGCTGGCGGACGGACCCGGCCGGATCGAGGGCGATCTGGCCGCCGCCGGCCAGCAGGGCCTGCCATGGCTCGGCCTGTTTGCCGACCGGCAGGCGGAATTCCAGCCGGCGAATCCTCGTGAACAGCTCGGGCTTCCGCGGGTCGGTTCCCAGGACGGCTCCGTGGTCGTCGAGAATCCCGTCGCCGTCGGAGTCGTCTCTCTCCGCGGCGCCGGTGATCAGGGGGAAGACGGCCAACAGGAGTGTGCCCAAGACCACGGGCGTTGTCATCGCCTTGCTCGCTCCGTTTCGAGGCGCTGGGACGGCCGATCGGAGGGACCGGCAAGTCCGGCCGATACCGGACCGGCCGCCGTTATCCGGTCGCGGAGCGGTCCCTGCAACGGTTGGTGAACGTTTGCGTTGCGCGGTCAACGGCTGTTTGGGGTCAATTGCAGGAGGGGTTCTCGGGCGCCCCCTTGATGTTCAGCGCGTTGAAGAGCATTGCCCGGCCGATCTCGTGGGTCGCGCGTTCCCAGATCTCGCTCTCGTCGGCGAAGATGTGTTCGAGCCTGGCCGGCATGGTCAGCCAGGCGCCTTCCTTGAGTTCCCCTTCCAACTGGCCGCGGCCCCAGCCGGAATGGCCGACAAAGATGCGGAACGGCGTCTCCTCCTGGCGGACGAGATAGTCGATGTAGTCGCGCTGCGTGGCAAAATGCACGCCCGGCAAGACTTCCAGATCGCTCCGCTGCCGATCGGTGTGAATCGCCATCACCGGTCCGGAAACCGGCCCGCCGACATGGAACGAATGATCGCTGTCGCAAGGCTCCTCGTCCACGTCGGCCCAGAGTTCGCGAATCGTCCTGCCCGACGGGCGGTTGAGGACCACCCCCAGCGTGCCCTCCTCGCTGTGGTGGACCAGGAGCACGACGGTGCGGACGAAGTTGGGGTCCGCCAGGTGCGGTGAGGCGATCAGCAAATGACCTTGGAGAGAATGCATCGCCATCTCTGCCGAATGAAACCCGACCGAGTGCCCACGACTGTATTATTCTACCTCCAAGCGCCGGCGGACGCACGTGTTTCCGGGACTGTCCCGATTCTCGCTCCGCGCAAATGGGAGGATCCTGCCCCGCCCGAGGGGGCAGCCGTCAGGCTGCAAACCCAAACATCCTCTGGGCTACAAAAGGTAGCGATTTCCTCAGGGAATTGCCGCTGTAACCGCCAGCCGCAGTCGCGCATCCCTCGTGGTAGAACCGTGCATCGCCTACGAAGGAGACGGAGCGGACGATGAATTCACGGACGGCCAGTCGGAAACCAATCGCAGTCCTCTGTTCCGCGAGTTGGTGCGGTCCCTGCAAAAGGCTGGCCCCCACGCTGGAAGAAGTGGCCGCGGAGAGCTCGCAGGCGCGGATCGTAAAGGTCGATGTTGATGAGAGCCCCGAGTTGGCCGCTCGCTACGGCCTCCAGTCCGTGCCCAGTCTGCTGGTATTCAGAAACGGTCAGGGAGTCGCCAAGGAGAAAGGCGCCGTCAGCAAATCCCGCTTGATCGCCATGCTCGATCCATAGCGCTTCGCGCCACGGGGCTGAAATCATGCGGCGGGCACTTCACCACCGCATCCGCGCGCCGCGGACTTCATCCACGATGGAGATGAACCAGGCGGGGGTGACGAGGAAATTCTGGTAGATGTCGTAGAGCGGCAGGATGTGCAGCAGCCCAAGGCTGTCTCCCTGAAGAAGGGCAAACATCGCGGCGGCATTCAGGTTCACCAGCAGTGCCACCGCCGCCCAGCCGACGAGGACCAGCCCGCCGATGTGGCTCGTGGCGACGACGATCAACATGCCGATGCCCACGGCATACATGATCGGCAGCAGTGCCAGATCGAACAGGTAGGTCGCCGTCAGCCAGGCGAGCAGCCCGGGGCGGAGCAGGTCGTGCTGGACCCGCGCGCGGCGAAAATACTTTCGCAGCACCTGGATCGTCCCCCGGCACCAGCGGTAGCGCTGGCTGAGCAGCCCGAGAGTCGAATCGGGCGCCCGCGTGTGCGAAATCGCGGCCGGTTCGTAGACGATCCGTCCGCCGAGCGAGAGGACGGCCATCGACAGGTCGAAATCCTCGGCAAAGGTGTCGCCCTCGAAGGGCCCATCCACCTGCCCCTCGGCCAGCGGCCCGTCTGCCCGGCCGTAACGGAGGAAGACCTCCTCCAGAGCGCATCGCCGGAAAAGGCCCAGCGGGCCCGCCACGATCAGCACCGTCTTGTTCAGGCTCATGGCCATGCGGGCGCAGCCGTTGCCCATCAGGTACTCCATCGCCTGAAGCCGCGTGAGCACGTTGTGGCGGTTTCGCACCCGAATCTGCCCGGCCACGGCGGCAACCTGCGGATCGGCCATGTGGACGACCATTCGGCGCAATGACAGGGGGTCGACCCGCGAGTCGGCGTCGAGGCAGAGAACCAGTTCGCCGATCGCGCGGCGAAAGGCGAAATTATGAGCGCTCCATTTGCCGCCGTTGGGCTTGCGATAGACGCGGATCGCGCATCGCCCGTGGGACCCGGCATAACGTTTCGCCCGGCCGCAGGTGCCGTCGGTCGAACCGTCGTCGACGACGATCACCTCGTAGCGGGGGTAATCGAGCAAAAGCAGCGACTCGATCGCCGCCTCGATGTTCTCCGCCTCGTTGTAGGCCGGTACGAAGATCGAGACCAGCGGCCATGTCGAGGGGGCGCGCCTGGCCGTTTGCCGCGCTCGCTGAAACGCGGCGAAGGAAAGGGTGAACAGGACCGTCCACCGCAACCCGCCCAACGCCGTGATCACCGCCAGCAGCCCCGGCGCGAAAACGGCCAACCGGCCCGCACCGGGCGTGGCGGCGGCCTCGATCGCTTCGTGGATAAAGCGCGAGACAAGATAGGCGAATAGGAATGTCGCCAGCGAAATTCCCGCAACGAACGGAAGGGCCACGAGCAGTCGCGGCACGTCGCGCGCGCCGGCCACGGAACCTTCGCCTGGCACGCCTGCGGTCAGATTGTCGGTCACGCCGGCAGCCAGAGCAGTCTGCACGGGGAACCTCCTCAGCAGCGACTGGCGCTGGTCTGGCCGAAGCGCGGATCGATCGCGCGGAAGACCCGCAGCGCGCGCTGGCACTGTTTGGCGCCAAGCGGATGGCCGTTGCCTTCCGGAGAGGCGCCAGCCTTTTCGTCGAGTTCCGCGACGCACCGTTCCAACTCGCTGTCGCAGCCCAAGCCGGCGCGAATCTGGCGGACCGCGCGGACCTGGTGGCGGTCGAGCGCCCACTCGACGGCAGCCAGCAGATCGTCGTCGAGCTGGTCGCCGATCACGGCCTCGCGGAGCCGCCCTCCGAGCATTTCGAGCATTGCCGAGATGGCCCCGGACTCAAGCTGGGCGACGCTCGGCAGGGGAGGGTCGGCCCGGCGCAGCGCGGCTTGATCGCGGGCCGGCGCCGGCTGGGAGCGAAACAGATGCGGCGCTGCCCGTTGGCCGTTAGGTGTGCGGCGCGCGGCGCGCGGTTTCTTCAATAGTTCGAGCAGGGCGGCGGCGACCCAGCCGGCCAGGCCGAGCAGGGCGGCGGCCCCGCCGATGCGAAACGGCAGAAGCGTGACGAGCGGAGGCCGCCAGAGCAGCGTGGCCACCACCTGTTCACCTTCCAGCAGTTCCTTGGCGATTTCCCTGGTGGGGGTACAGACGAGTTCTGCCACGGCGTAGCCCGGTTTGTGCGGCATCGCCCGGGCGCGCAGGAACCGGCCGACGAAATACGGCTCCACGGCCGGCTCGACCTGCTCGAGCCTGATCTGGCCGGCCTCCTTGAGGGCCGCCATCTGGGCAAGGGGAATCCGCGCGCGGATGCGGAAGCCGGTCTCTCTGCCGAGGACAAGGACCGGCTGCTGCTGTTCGGCCGATCGCGGGGAGGGATCGCGGTAGACCACGGTTCCGGAAAACGGGGCGCGGACCACCAGTGATTGTTCCACGCCCGAAAGCTCCGCTCGGGTCTCCTCGATCTTCAGATCGAGCTGGGCAAGTTGGCAATTGCGCAGCTCGGTCGCCCGAGCGCGATCTCTGGCCAGGTGCGCGGCCAGCCGGCGGGTTTCGGCTTCGGCCTGCGCTTGGTCCCTCCGGGCGCACTCCAACTCGCCGTGGAGAGTGGCTTGCTGCTGTTCGGCCAGGGCGACGAGCTGCTGGAGGCTTCGAGCAATCTGCGCCTTCTCTGTCTGGAGACCTTCGGCTCGCCGCCGGAGATTGTCGATCTCGGCGTCCAGGTCGTCGGCCTCTTGCCGCAATCGATCGAATTCGGTCTCCGTGACGGCATTCTGGTCGACCAGGGGCCGCAACCGGTCAAGTTCTCGGCGGACGTATTCGCGCCGCCGGACTCGCCGGTTCAGCTCGCCCAGGTACCAGGCGATGTCGATATCCAGTTCGGCAGACTTTTCCAGCCTGGCCAGCCGCTCCAGCGTGGCCTGCCTGACGGCGGTTTCGTGGTCGGGCAGAAGCTGGTTCACCGAAGATCGCTGCTGCTGCCGGGCGGAGATGGCGTTCTGGTGACTGCGGACCAGTTCAGGGTCAAGCTGGGGGGTGTCCAAGACGAGGGCATCGCGTTCCTTCTCGAGTCGCCGGCAGCGGAGGTTGAGCTCGCGCGCCTTGGCTTCGCCCGCGGCGGAGTCCAGCCGCGCGACAACGTCGCCTTCTTCCGCCGTTTCGCCGGAAAGGAGGTATGCCAGGCGGAACTCGCCCTCGGGGGCCCGGACGGCAAACAGCCCGTCGCTGGAGAGAACGCCAGACGGGCGATCCAATTCGCGGACGGCAACGGCCAGGCCGATCGCCAGGCCGCCGGCGACCAAGAGGAGGGCGGACCATCGCCGGCAGGCCTTCAACGGAGAGACGCGGCCGCCCGCCAGGGCCGCGTTGCGCCGCCGCCAGACATCGGCGGCGTAGGAAGCGCAGAAAGCGGCGACACCGATCAACCCGCTGACGAGAACGAACCGCAACACGGCCGGATCGTGCATGAATCAGGTCTCTTCGAAGTTGCTAGCCGCGGCGCCGTGCCCTCGGGGCGTCACTTGCGGTTGGGCGATGGCCACGCTCCGAGGAATGAGCAAACGGCATGCCGGACGCGACGCCGGAGCGGACCGGGGCGACCGGGCCGGTCTGCGTGATCGGTTTGCCGAAGGGCGCGTCTCAGCAGTGTCTCAGGGGAAGCGCTTGAGAAACACTCCTCGCGCGGGATTAATCCGCCTGGCTGTCGTCGAGGCCCAGCTCGCGCAACCGTCGGTAGAGCGTGGCGCGGCTGATGCCCAAGAGGGTCGCCGCCTTGGTGCGATTTCCCTTTGCCCACTTCAGGGCCGCCGTCACGCGGTCAAGTTCGCCGGCGGCCGGGTTGTGCGGCAAGCTGTCCGCCGGCCGCTCCAGAAGCTCGGGCGGCAGGTCTTCAGGCTGGATCAGCGAGCCGCGGCAGCGGATCACCGCATACTCCAGCGCGTTGCGAAGCTCCCTGACATTGCCGGGCCAGTGATAATCGAGCAAGATGCCCATCGCCTCGTCGCTGACCGCGTCGACCTGCTTGCCCGTCGAGCCGCGATGATCGGCCAGAAACGCGCGGACGAGAATCGCCAGGTCCTCGCGCCGCTCGCGGAGCGGAGGCAATTGGATTCGGGCGACGCGGATCCGATACAGGAGGTCTTGGCGGAACCGGCCCTCGGCGGCGTCCTCGGCAAGGTTGCGATGCGTCGCCGCCAGAACGCGCAGATTCACCGGCCGGAGAGTCGATTCGCCCAGCGCCAGGACCGCGTTCTCCTCCAACACGCGGAGCAGCGTTGTCTGCACCCGAAGGGGCAGTTCGCCAATCTCGTCGAGAAACAGCGTCCCTCCGCCGGCCGCCTCGAACAGCCCTCGCTGATCGCTGATCGCCCCGGTGAATGATCCGCGCCGGTGGCCGAACAACTGGCTGGCCGCGAGCTCTTCGCTGAGCCCGCCGCAGTTGACGGCCAGAAAGGGGCCGTCGCAGCGCGGGCTGAGCCGGTGAATTGCCCGGGCAACGAGCTCCTTGCCCGTGCCCGTCTCTCCCTCGATCAGCACCGTCGAGTCGATCTTGGCCAGGTCTTCGATCGCTTGAAACACCTGCCGCATGGCCTTCGAACGGCCGAGCATCTTCTCGAACACGTGCCGGCTGTCGAGTTGGCGCTGCATATCAACCAGCGGCGACACGTCATAGACGAACAGAATCCTGCCGCCGGCCTGGCGGGGATCGTCAACGACCTCGATTTCCAGGTGCCTCGAAGGGGAGTCTTCGCTCTCCAGCACCAGCGGCAGCCTGGTCCGCGATTCCTGCCGGCGGCCGCAGATTTCCGACAAGGCGGCCATCTGCGCTTCGGACAGGGGAACCAGCGCCGGCAGCGCGCGCCCGATCACGCCGGCATTGTCAACTCCCTGAATCCGCCTTGCGGCCCGGCTGGCAAAGCGAATCCGCCCCTGGGCATCGAGCATCACGGTGCCCTGGCGCTGGGCGTCGAGGATCGCCGCCAGATCGTCGCGGCTTTCGCGGATTCGCGCGTCGGCCGCCCGCTTGTGGAGCGCGATCCGGATCGCGGCCTCCAGGTCGCGATCGGCGAAGGGCTTGACGAGGTAGCCATAGGGCTCGACCTGCTTGGCTCGCTCGAGCGTTTCCACGTCGGAGTAGGCGGTCAGGAAGACGATCGGCACCTCGCGGGTCTGGCGAATTCGCCGCGCTGTCTCGATGCCGTCGATCGGCCCATCGATCCGCACGTCCATGAGCACCAGGTCGGGTTCCCGACTGGCGGCGATGCGGCAGGCTTCGCCTCCCGAGGCGGCGGCGCCCACGACTCGATATCCCAAACGTTCCAGGCTGCTCTGGATGTCGATGGCAACAATCTGTTCGTCTTCGACGATCAAGACCGCGGCATCCGGCTGCGGCATTGGGCATGCATTGTCAGTCATTGGTCCGTCGTCCTTGGCCATTGCCTGCCTTGAAACCGGATTTCGAACCGGGTTCCGCTGTTGTGCCGGACCGTGAGACTTCCGTCGATTTGCCGTGTCAGGGCCTCGACGACTCTCAGACCCAATGAAGGGGGTCGGGCGTCGCAGCGATCCGGCTTGATTCCCACGCCGTCGTCTGCGACCGCGAGGCGGTAGCCGGCGGCGTCCTGGGTGAACGTCACGCGAATCTCGCCCGAGCGGCCGTCGGGAAAGGCGTGCTGAAGGGCATTGGTGACCAGTTCGTTGACGATCATGCCGCAGGGGACGGCCAGGTCAAGCGGAAGGGGCAGAGTCTGGACCTCCAGTTGGAACGTGACGGGCGCGGCTTTGCGGCCGAGGCCCCGCCGGAGATGGCCCACGAGGTCTTCCACGTACGCGGTGAAATCGATGCGGGCCAGATCGCCGGACCGGTAAAGCTGCTCGTGGATCAGGGCCATCGAGCGAATCCGCCCCTGACTCTCCTGGAACAGCTGGGCGATTTCCGGATCGCCGATCTCGCGGGATTGAAGACTGAGCAGGCTCGAGATGACCTGCAAGTTGTTCTTCACGCGGTGATGGACCTCTTTGAGCAAGAGGTCTTTCTCCTCGAGCGAGGCGCGGAGTCGCACCTCGGCCATTCTGCGCCGGGAGATGTTGGAGGCCACGCAGACGAATCCTCCGGGGTCGCCGATCGCGCCGCGGATCTCCGCGGCCGAGCAGTGGACGGGGATCGGCGCGCCGGAAGCGTGCTTCATGGAACACTCCAGGCCAAGGGACAGGGCTTGGAGGAACTGTCTGGAATCGGGCAGCTCGTCGGCGATGAACAATTCCGGTAGTTCGCGGCCGGCAAGCTGGTCCTCCGTCTGGCCGAGTTCGGCGCATGCCGCCGGGTTGACGCGGCGGACGGTCAGTTCCGGATCGACCACGATGAGCATCTCCCGCATCGAGCAGATAATGTTGTCGAGATAGGCTCTTGAAACGGTGGTCGCCTTCAGGTCGGCCGCCATCTGGTTGACCTGGGCGGCGAGCATGCCGATTTCATCGCGGCGGCGGATGGCGACCCGGACGTCGAATCGGCCCTGGCCGACCTCGGCCGCTGCGCGCTGCAAGATGCCAAGCGGCGCGCCGATCGACCGGGAGGTAAACAGGCCCATCAGCACGGCGCAGACGGCGGCGGCGACCAGCAGCAGTCCCCGCCACTGGTTTGCGACGACCATCGCCCGCTCGGTTGTACGAATGCCGCCGGTGAGTTCCTTCTCCGCGCGCTGGCGATATTCGGCCAGCAGGGGGAGCACGTCGGTTTCGGCGTGCTGGCAGAGCCGCAGGTTGAGGAACCGCTCCGCCTCCTCGACGCTGCCGGAAAGCAGCCGCAGGAACTCGTCCTGCAATTGGCGATGCTGGGCGAATTCCTCCGCGATTCGTGCGAGGGTTGGGAGGGTCTGCGTCGTTTCCCGCTCGACCACCTCAGCGAGGCCTTGGGCGGCCGCCCAGCGGGTCAGCGATTCGGCGGCCAGCCGCTGCCGGTCCAGCCCCGCCTCGGCAACCTGCAGGTTCGCGCCGATCAGGCCGTGGCGGTTGGCCGCGTCGTCGCGACCGCTTCGTTGCGCGACGAGAATGGCGTGTGACGCGAGTTGGCTCGCGTAAAGGGCCACGGTGATTTCCGTGGTGTCGGCGACCTTCAGAATCGCTCCGCGTCCGAGCTGTTCCATCTGCTGCTCGACCGCCCTGTTGGTGAGTTGGGCGACGTATCCGGCCGCTCCGACCAGCGAAGCGATCGACAGGAATGCCGCCGTCAGTTTCAGGCCGATCCTCATTGCCAGACGCCTTCTTCAACACCGTGGGCGGGATCGCGGCGCTGCGATCCCGATTGACCGGCAGCGCCTGAGAAGCGAATCTCGCGCCGGGGCACGCCAATTGCAGGACCTGATCTGGAGACCGCCAGCGCCAGTCCGACTTGAGCCGGTGTGGCTAGCGACCGCTCGGCGGCGAGGGGAAGCCCTATCTTCTCCTGGCTGGGGCCGCCTGCCCGATGGTAAAGTATCCAGCGAGATTCCACCTCAGACCAGTCTTGGGGACAGGAAACTCCCACGGATTTGCACGGAAAGATAAGGCCAAGTGGGGGGGCTTCCCCCCGCCAGCGGAACCGCCGCGAGGCGCCCGGGCCTGTCGCACGGGGCGCATCGACGGTGATCCCATTTCGAGGTGTCTCGCTCTGATGATCCGACCGGCGAGAGGGCTGACCCTGGTGGAGCTGTTGGTGGTGATCGCCATCGTGGCGGTGCTGGTCGCCCTGCTGCTGCCGGCGGTCCAGGCTGCCAGGGAAGCTGCCCGGCGGATTCAGTGCCAGGACAACGTTCGCCAGATCGGCCTGGCCCTGCACAACCACCAGACAACCTACGGCAGGCTCCCGGCAGGCTGGGTGAGCAGCCAGCCCAATGGCGAGCCCGGTTGGGGCTGGGCGGCGATGCTGCCCGGTTTCATCGAGCAAGAGACTCTGAAGAACGCCCCGGGGCCTGGGCCGGGCAACCCGGGGCCCGGACCTGGTGGCAGACCGATCGGCGACCCGGTCAACCAGCGTTTTCGCGAAACTCGAATCAGGCTGCTTCTATGCCCCTCCGATCCCTCGGACGAAGTCTTTATGCTCCAGGGTGGCGGTTCTGGCGGCGGTGGAGGGGGGGGAGGTGGAGGGGGGGGAGGCCCAGGGGGACCCATGTTCCAGATTGCCCGGGCCAACTACTCGGGTGTGTTCGGCAGCAACTTGATCGAGGTCCAGCCCCGGGCCGGCAACGGAGTGTTTTTCCAGAATAGCGCGATCCGCTTCGCTGACATTCTCGATGGCCTCTCCAACACGCTCCTGGTGGGCGAACGGTCGTCGCGGTTGGACCACGCCACGTGGGTCGGCGCGGTACCCGGCGCTTATCGGGGCACGGCCAGGGTTGTCGGCCGGGCCGGCAGCGTGCCCAACGACGTGCTCAACGACTTCGCCGATTTCAGCAGCCATCATGCGTTCGGCGCGAATTTCGCCATCGCCGACGGCTCGGTGAGATTGATCAGCGACGTGATCGATCTGGCGGTCTACCAGGCCCTCGCCACCCGTGCCGAAGGCGAACCGGCGGCGACGGTTCCTTGAAGGCCACGGCAGGTCGCCGTTCCCTTGCCGGAACCGCTCCCCTCGCGTCCCGCCAAGAACGAAGGAAAGGACGCCAACCCGGTCGGATCGACGCCCTTTCCCGATCCCTGCCCCACAAAACGTACGCTTGTACGGTCACCTGCCCGAGCGGAGACCGTATTCGGCGTACAGCGGGCTGTTGCCAGTCATTTCTTGCTGCTCTGGATCACTCGGATTGTGTCCGTTCCGTAGAACTCCGTCCCGTCCGCGGCCGTCCCCGAAAGAGTCAGTTCTACCTCCTCCCCCACATACTCCGTTAGAATTGCAGCCACGTCGCCGACCGGGAACTTCGCCACGAGATCTCCACGGTTGTCCGCGAACGTGGACTTGACGGGAACGGCGTTGAGTGTCACCAACACGTCGTGGTCAACCAGAGAGTAGGGAATGTCCGCGTGGACCGTCACCCAGACCCCCTTCATGTCGAGGTTGACCGTGCTGGGTGAGATGACGATGTCGATCCGCGCCTCCTCGGCACTCGCTGGGGCAATTACCATGGCCGAAGCCAACAGCATGGCAGACAACGGTAGTAACACGCTTTTCATGGTCCGGACTCCTTCTCGCGAACGTTTCTTGCCCTTGGCTGCATCGGGATCTTCTGAAGGCCGAGCCGCGCTCAAGGCATTTGAATCCGTCGAGCGCGGCAGCCCGTGTGGCACCCCTTCGGGGTGTGTGTTCTTCTGTCCGTTTCACAGCCCAAGCTGCGCTGCGCAACCCCGGGCCTTGTTGTCGGACGTCTTCGACGCGGGGACGCGGGTTGTCTCAACCGGTTCACCGTCCCCAACGCCGGATCTGGAGAACGCAGTAATAGCAATTTCGATGCCAAGGGAGAGGATTGCCGGCATGTTGACGATTTGGCGTGCGGGCCTGCCACCTGCGCAAGCGTCTCGCTGCTTTTTTTCGGATCGGCCGAGGCGCGCCGGAGTGCCTCGCCGGCACGTTGCCGGGCGCCTCGCCTGCGCGCCACATGCGCCACGAATCGCACTGCAAGCAACCTGGTTTGCGTGAACGCTTCGAAGACGCTGCGGAGAATGCACCCGGCTTGTCGAAAACCTGCACCTTTTGGGGGTGTCTCGGTCTGTCGAGCCGTGTCAGGAGGGGGGCCAGCGGCGGCCTCCGAAACGCTGGCCCGGATGTCGGAGCCGACGCTGTTGGAGCGGATCGGCCCGCACGAATGGGCTGGTTGCGAACGGCCCCTTGGGAGCAATTGGGGCGGCAAGACGCAAGGCTCCATCGGCAATCGGCAAAGCTGGGCCCTTGACGGGGGACGCCGGACTTCTGGAGCTTGGCGCTTGTGCGATCGATCCGGAGCGCGGTCTTCGAAATCGACGGTCGCGGAGGCAGCGCGGCGGAAAAACTGGTTTGGGGTATGGCCTTGAGGCGGGTAGCCGATATATAAAGGAATATTCGGTTGCCGGTCGCCGAGAGACGTGGGAATGGCTGCTGCGGATGAGAGGAGCGGCCGTCGGCAACTCGGTGGCAGTCTGCCTCCCTCGCGTGCGACCGTTCCAGCCACATTCACCAACAGTTTTTTGTAAGGGAGTTTTGATCCCATGACGGCGATTGTGAATCAGGAAACCTGCAACGGTTGCGGCGATTGCGTCGAGGCCTGCCCGCTGGATGCCATCGAAGTGAAGGATGGCAAGGCGTCTGTCGATGAGGATACCTGCGGTGATTGCGGCGCTTGCGTCGACGTTTGCCCGACTGAATCGATCCACGTCGACTAGAGTCTGGAGCCTTGGGGCGCGAGTCATGTTTGCATCCATGGCGGGCCGCCGACGAGCGGCCCGTCGGCATTTCTTGCGGCCGTGAAGGGGCCAACGATGCACAAGCAAGATCGTGAGGGGCCGATCGAGATCGCCTTGACCGGCGACCTGACGGAGAACCAGGCGGACCTGTGCGAAAAACTCCTCTCCGTCGAGGTCGGCCAGGAGTGCGTCTTGTACTTCGACTCGGTGGGGGGAAGCCCTTATTCGGCGGTTGCCCTGGCGTCGTTGATTCTGCTGAGATCGCTGCGGGCGACCGGGGTCGTGATCGGCGAGTGTTCTTCAGCGGCGCTATGGCCGTTCGCCGCCTGCCAGCGGCGGCTCGTGACGCCGTTCAGCGTTTCGTTGTTTCACCCGATGAAATGGCAGAGCGACGAGAACGTGGGGCTGGCCGAAGCCGCCGAGTGGGCCCGGCATTTCGGACAGCTCGAAGGGGATATGGATCGCTGGCTGGCCGAGCTTTTCGGTGTTTCCCTCGAACTGCTCGAGCCCTGGATTCGACCGGGCAGATACGTCTCGGGCCGGGAGATGGCGGAGCGCGGCCTGGCGGAGCTGGTCCATTTGCAGCCGTTGGAGATGCTCACCCGGCGGCGCAGGAGGTGAGGGCCATGATCGCCGAGCGAACCGAGCGCGGTCGAGCCGACCGTCGCCACCGCCCCTGGAGGCCAATCCGCTCAGCGGCCGGCCCGGCCGCTTCGCGCGCGAGGGGGGCACGATCATGGTCCTTGAGATCGGCGCCGGCGAGGGCGGCGACAACCCCCCCTGGATCGTTTCCGACCGTGCGCACGCATCCCCCGAATAAGCGGAGGCTCCGATGACACGCCCAAGCACGCGACGCGATTTTCTCCGCGGACTGTCCGCCGCCGAGGCGCTCGGCGAAGCGCTCGAGCAGGATCTGCCCGAGTCGCGGCCGGGAGCGAAATCCGCCTATGCGGTTCACATCAGTCGGCGGGCGATGGCGTGCGAGTTCGAGATCGTGCTCAACGCCGGCCAATACGGGGGCGGAACGGAGACCGCCCTCGACGCCCTCGACCTGGTCGAATCGCTGGAAGCCCAGCTCAGCTATTTCCGCCCCGAGAGCGAATTGGCGCGGGTCAATCGCCAGGCCGGCGAACAGCCCGTGGCGGTTGACCGGCGCCTGTTCGAACTGCTCGAGTGTGCCCAGGAGGTCTACCGGCAGACGCAAGGCGCGTTTGACCCGACGGCCACGCCGCTCTGGAAGGTCTGGGGATTCGCCCGGCGGCAAGGGCGCTTGCCCGATGCCGAGGAGTTGGCCGAAGCCCGGCGCAACACGGGCGGCTCGATGGTCGCGCTGGATGCGGAGCGGCAGACGGTCCGCTTCTCGCAATCGGGGGTGGAGCTGAGTCTCGGAAGCATCGGCAAAGGCTACGCGCTGGATCGTGCGGCCGAGTTGCTCGACCGGGCGGGCATCGACGACTACCTGCTCCAGGGCGGCCAAAGCAGCGTCCTCGCCCGAGGCGCACGGCTGATGGCTGCCGAGTCCGCAGAGGCCGGCGGTTGGACGGTCGGCTTGGGAAATCCGTTGCGTCCGGGCAAGCGCCTGGGCGAAGTGCGGCTCCGCAACCGTGCCTTGGGGACTTCGGGATCGGCGGCGCAGTTCTTCCGCCATCAAGGCCGCCGCTACAGCCATCTTCTCGATCCGCGAACCGGCTGGCCCGCCGAAGGCTTGCTCTCGGCAACCGTGCTTGCCCCGCGGGCGGCGACGGCCGACGCCCTGGCGACCGCCCTGTTCGTCATGGGGTGCGAACAGGCCCTCGAGTTCTGCGGCGAGCGGCCGGGACTGGCGGCGATCCTGGTCTGCCCCGCCGCGACGGGGCCGGGCATTGAAATCGCAACGGCTGGTCTGGCCGATGACGAGTTCCGCCTCACGGCCGATCCGTAGCGCCAGGGGGAGCCTGGCCGCGCCGCCGGGCAATCAGGGCGTCGAGCTCGGTCTTCAGCCGCGGCAGGATTTCATCGTAAGAGAAGGCCCCGACCGGATCGCCGGCCCGCTTCAGATTCACGTAGTTCGGCCCGCACCAGAGTCCCAGATCGGCATCGTCGGTCTCGCCCGGCCCATTCACCCTGCATCCCATGACGGCGATCGTAATCGGCTGCTCGGAGGCATACGCCGTGAGTCTCTGGACCGCGGCGGCCAGCTCCACGAACGCCTCGTTTTCCACCCGTGAACAGCTCGGGCAACTGATGATGTTCAGCCGGCCTGGCGCTATCGCGCCGGCTTGGGGCGGCCGGCCCGCAGCCAGGTCGGCAAGAATCCGCCGTCCGGCGTCGATCTCCTCGTGCTTGCGGTCGTTGGGCAAGGTGAGCGATACGCGAATCGTGTCGCCAATCCCTTCGCTGAGCAGGGCGTGCAGCGCCCGTTGGGTCTTGCGAATTCCCTCGGGTGGCATGCCCGCCTCGGTGACCCCCAGATGAAGGGGTATCTCGGGCCGCTGGCCGGCGAAACGGCGGTTCAGCTCGACGACCAGCAGCGGATCGGAGTCCTTCAGCGATACGCAATAGCGGGTGAAGCCGAGCTGGTCGAGCAGGTCGCAGTGGTCCAGGGCGCTTTCGAGCATCGGCCCGATGGAATCGCCTGGCGAGTACTTCTCCCGCTTCTGCGGATCGACCGAACCGCAATTCACGCCGACGCGAACCGCGCAGCCATGCTCGCTGGCCACGTCGGCCAGGTAGCGGACCTTGTCCTGCCACGGTCGATTTCGTTCGTGGTGGTAGAGATGGCCGGGGTTGTAGCGAATCTTGTCGACCCAAGGCGCTACCTCGCGGGCGATGCGGTAGTTTTCCTGGAGATCAACGGCGAGATTCGCGGCCGTCTTCTCCCGAATCGCCCGCAACCCGTCGGCGTCGCGGCGGCTGTCGACCGCAATCCGGACGATTCCCGCGCCGGCCCGCTCGAGGGCGTCGGCCTGGGCGGCTGTTGCCTCGGCGTCGGCCGTCTTCGTGGCGCACATACTCTGAATCACGATCGGATGGCCGGCGCCGATGGTCACCGACCCGATCGGGACGGATCGCGTTGGGTTGCGAAACTGGGTGGCAGTCATTGACGATGAAACGGCCGAAGACTCGGTGTTGTGGGCGATCTAAGGAATTTGGCGGCCCGACTGGGGGCAAGGGGCAAGACCCAAGTCCCGCCAGTCCCGTGCTCTCGATCGAACGGCCCCGTCTTGCCCATTTGGCAATTGGCAATTGAACCTTGAACTTTGCCTGATCGTGGAGCGGCTGCTCTGACAGTCCATTCTCCGGCTGCGGGCAGGGGGGATCAAGAACGCGCCCGTCTAGAAAGCGGGAGATTTCACCTGGAGGAAACAGAGCGACCTTGCCGATAAGGCAAATCGTAATGAATGTATCGGCGGGGCAGCGCGCTGAGCGGATGCCTGCCGGGGTGTCGAAGGGGAGACCTTCCGCCCGAACCAGGCACGGCAGGAAATCCGCGTCGCGATCCTCCTCAACATGCTGCTGGCGGCGGTTGCCGGGTACTCGATGCCGCCCGAGAAACCCGAGTGGTGTGGCGATGGCCTCATACCCGATAACAATCCCTAGACGCGCTGACACAGCCCGGCCGACCGCCCAAGGCCCCCGGAACGTTTGCGGCGAGGGCACCATTTTGGGCATCGGCAGTCTCCACTCTCGGTTCGACGGATCGATCGCTGGTGGCTATGCCGTTTTGAACAAGAGTGATGGATAGCTGGAGAATTCATCTGATGAGTCAGGACATCAACGTGCTTGCCTTGGTCAAGGGCGGTGAACGATACGTGTTCCTTTACGACGACTCGAGCCGCGCGGAGACGCTCCGCACGCTCGGCCGCTACGCCTCGAATCCGGAACTGAGCTTCACCTGGTACGACGCGGCGGTCTTGAGCCAGAAGATCCGCCAGGAGAGTCAGAAGCACGCCATTCACCGCCGGTTCCAGGTCTCGTTGCCGACCGACACGGATGAAATCGCCTGACTCCGACCGAGATGTCCACAAACGCCGGGGTCGGCGGTCGTGTGAGAGCGGCCTCCGACCCCTGTTTGTTTCTCTAGTTCCCAATCCCCGGCCTCCTTCTGGTTCCCAAGCTCCGGCTTGGGAACCGAATACCGGAAAAACCGACCGTTCCCCCGCCGCCCATGCAGTGCTCGATCGACCGATTCCTCAACTACCAGCGGACGGAGCGCAACGCCTCGGACCTGACGGTCAAGAGTTACCGCGAGGATCTGACGGCATTGGCGGATTATCTGACAGAGGCCCGCCAGGGGGAGAGCCCTTCGCCGAGCGAGGTTTCGGCGCTGGAGCTCCGCGGCTACGTTGCCGCACTGCACGAGGCGGGCTATGCCAAGTCGACGATCGCCCGGCGTCTGGCCAGCCTCCGCAGCTTTTACCGTTTCGGCCAGCGCGAGGGCTGGGTCGACGACAATCCCGGCAAGGCGTTGCGGAACCCGCGGCAGGGCCGGACCCTGCCCCACTTCCTCTCGGCGGAAGACATCGGCCGCCTGCTTCAAACCCCGCCGGCCGATGAGCCGTTCGGATTGCGCGACCGGGCGATTCTTGAAACCATGTACTCGGCCGGCCTCCGGGTCAGCGAGCTTGTCGGGATCAACGACGGCGATCTCGACTTCCGCGCCGGCGTGGTCCGCATCCGCGGCAAGGGGAAGCGCGAACGCCTTGCGCCGCTCGGGTCCTACGCCACCGACGCGCTCCGCCGCTGGATGCCGCTCCGCATGCTCCGCGGAAACCGGCCCGCCGACGCCGACTCGCCCGTGTTCGTCAACAAATTCGGATCGCGCCTGACAACGCGGAGCGTGGCGCGGATGCTGGAGAAGCACCTGAAGGCCGCGGGGCTCGACAACCGCACCAGTCCCCATTCCCTGCGGCACAGTTTCGCGACCCATCTTCTCGACCGCGGGGCCGACATCCGCAGCGTCCAAGAGCTACTCGGGCATCGCAGCCTGGCGACGACGCAAATCTACACCCACGTGAGCACGGCCGGTCTCCGCGTGGCCTACGAGAAGGCCCATCCGAGAGCCAACTGACCAAGGCCCGCGGCCGCTCGGTGCCCCCGCGGCGAAACGACCAGGCGCCGCGCCGGCCGGATCACGGCGTGCTCAGCCAGCCCCGGCGAGATCGACGAAGACGATGCTCGAAGGATTGCCGACCGCGGCATAATCGCCGCTGAACTCCAGTCCGCCGGTCTGGCGGTTCACCCGGAAGGCGGCCACGTTGTCGCCGCGCTGATTGCAGCTATAGAGGAACCGGCCGGCCGGGTCGAAGTTGAACGACCGCGGATAGTCCCCGCGCGTCCACTCCTCGCCGAGATACGCCAGCTCGCCGTTGGGGCCCACGGAAAAGACCGCGATGCTGTCGTGCAGCCGGTTGCCCCCATAGACGAATCGCCCGTCGGCGGAGACGAGGATCTCGGAGCAGAAGTTGCTGCCGGCGAACCCGGGCGGCAGCGTCGAGATCGTCTGGCGCGCGGCCAGGCGCCCCGCGCGCGGATCGTAGTCGAACAGGACGATCGTCGAGCCTTCTTCCTGGATCGAGTACAGCCAGCGGCCGTTGGGATGGAAGCGGAAGTGGCGCGGACCGTCGCCGGGCGGCAGTGCGACGGTGGGCGGGTCATTCGGCGTCAGCGCGCCGCGGTGTTCGTCGAATTTCCAGACCAGAATCTGATCCAGGCCCAGGTCGGAGTGCAGCACGAAGCGCCCGGAAGGGTCGGCCTGAATCATGTGCGCATGGGTCCGGTCGTGCCCGCTGAACGCAAAGCTGCCCGGCGGAGCGCTGGTCGCCCTCGTCGGGCCGATCGTGCCGGCATCCGTCTTGACGTCGGTGGCGTTGTCCAGGCGGCCGTCGGGCAGAATCGGCAGCACCGCCACGGAGCCGCCCCGATAGTTGGCCACCAGCAGGAACCGCCCGCACGGATGGATGCTCGCATGCGTCGGACCGGTGCCGCCGGACCGGACGGTGTTGAGCAGCGTCAAGTGGCCGTCCGCCCGATCGATGGAAAAAGCGCTGACCGTGCCTTCCTTGCCTGCTCCCAGGCGTTCCGTCTCATTGGTCGAATACAGCCGGGTTCCCGCCGCATTGCAGACCACGCAGGTGGGGCTTGTCTGCAGCGGATGGATGCCGGCCGGCGCCAGCGCCCCGCTGTCGCGATCGACGCGGAACAGGTGGATCCCGCGGCCGTTGCCGGGGGGCAGATCCACCTGCGTTGGCAGCACGTCGCGGAGCGGGGAACTGAAGGTGCCGACATAGGCGATCAGCGGCCCGTCGACGCGGTTCGACTGGGCCCGGAGCAGGCCGGCGGCCAGCGGGGCGATTCCCGCCAGCGCGGCGGAAGTCTTGAGGAACGCGCGCCGCGAACGGTTGGGTCGAGTCATGGCGAGAACCGCTTACGTCTTATACCAGCCCTTTGCGGACGGCCCAAACGGCGGCCTGGGTCCGATCGCTCACGGCGATCTTGCGGAGGATGTTCTGGACATGCTCCTTGACCGTTTCGACGCTGATCTCCAAGGAGCGGCCGATCTCCTTGTTGCTCAGGCCCAAGGCGACGTGCCGCAAGACCTGGGTCTCGCGCTGCGTGAGAGGGACCTCGTCGTCGTCGATCACCTGGCGGACCTTCATCGCGCTGGCCACGCGTCGCAGCTCCCCTGCCCGCGACGGCGATTCGCCGGCAGCGGCGGCCGTGATCGTCGCAATCAGGTCTTCGCGGCTGGCCCCTTTGAGGACGTAGTCGCTGGCGCCCAAGGCGACGGCTCGAGCGACATAGGTGGGGTTGTCATAGGTGGAGAGCATGACCACGCGGCTCTCCGGTACGACGCCTCGCAGCTTCTCCAGGGCAGCCAGCCCGTCGCCGTCCGGCATGCGGATGTCGAGCAGAATCACGTCGGGTCTTGACCTCTCGGCCTGCTCAATCGCCTCTTTGCCGGTCGCAGCCTCCGCCACCACCTCGATGTCCGAGCCTGCAAGCAGGCTCTTCAGGCCCGTGCGTATGACCTCATGGTCGTCCACGACAAGGAGTCTGACGCTCATTGGGGAACCCTTAAAAGGAAATAGAACCGTTGACGTCGTACCGCTGTACTCATACCGCGGGGGCGAATCAAGCAGTAAACCGCTCCGTCGTACGAGTCGCCCCCCTAGTAAGAGTAGCATTCCAGACGTCTAACACAACCCATTCTGGACCCATCGGGGGAATCTCTCCACCCAAAGGGCTAGGTTTCCAAGTCAATCGTAACGTACCTCGGGCTGGTCTGTAAGTACCCAATGGGACTAATATTTCCCCCCCCGGTACAGCGGGGTGCCGCAAGACGGGGCCCCTTCCTGCGAGGGTTCCTGCCAACTCACCGGCTCCTTTGCGGGCGGGCTCGGCCCGAAAAACCGGCATCTTCGGGACAAGAAACCCGGTAGATCCGGAACCCGGCTCAACTCGTGTCAAAATGGGCAAACTCCGCGTTGACTGGCCTGGTCCTGCGACGTAGATATTTGGCGACCAGGGGCGCTGCTTTTTGGCAACCACCTCTCCCGCACTACCATCCCGGACGACCCTTGGTGCAGCGGCGCTGGACGCTCCAGCGGTCCGGCACACCCCCACTCCGAGGCAGACACCATGAGCAAGGGCACTCTCCTGTTGGTCGACGATGACCGGCAGATTCTCGCTTCAATGGCCGACTGGCTGCGAGGCCAGGGGTATGACGTGGACACCGCGCAGAATTGCCAGCGCGCTCGCAGCGCGATCGCACACCGCGCCTACGACGTGGCCCTCCTGGATGTCCGCTTGCCCGACGGCGACGGCTTCGATCTGCTCGCCGATTGCCGCCGCGAACGTCCCAGAACCTCGGTGATCATGATCACCGGCTACGGCACGGTCGACTCGGCGGTCGAGGCGATCCGGCAAGGAGCGTTCGATTTCCTCACCAAGCCGCTGATCGACGACGAGTTGGAGATGTCGATCCAGCGCGCCCTCAACCAGCAGCGCGTGCTGGAGGAAAACGAGAATCTCAAGACACAACTCGATTTCCGTTTCGGCATGGAAAACGTCGTCGGCAGCGACCATCGCATGCGGAAGATCTTCGACGTGATCGACAGCGTTGCGGATACGCGGGCGACGGTGCTGATCACCGGGGAGAGCGGGACGGGCAAGTCGATGATCGCCAGGGCGATCCACCGCCGCAGCGCGCGGCGCGACCGCCCGTTTGTCGAAGTCGCCTGCGGCGCGCTGCCCGAAACGCTCCTGGAAAGTGAACTGTTCGGCCACGTGGCCGGGGCGTTCACCGGCGCTGCCGGCGACAAGATGGGGAAGTTCAAGCAGGCCGACGGAGGGTCGGTCTTCCTCGACGAGATCGGCACGGCCAGCATGGGCATGCAAGTCAAGCTGCTTCGCGTCCTTCAGGATTTCGAGTTCGAACAGGTCGGCGGCACGGAGACTTGCACGATCGACACCCGAGTCATCCTGGCCACCAACGACAACCTGGCGCGGGCCGTCGCGGAAGGCCGGTTCCGCCAGGACCTGTTCTACCGCATCAATGTCATTAATATTGAATTGCCGGCCCTCCGCGATCGGATCGGCGACATCCCCCTGCTGGCAAACCACTTTCTCCAGTCCGTTTGCAGCGAGAACGGCAAGCACGTCGCAGGCTTCACCGATGCGGCGATGGCGGCCCTCCAGGCCTACGGCTGGCCGGGCAACGTGCGCGAGCTGCAAAATGTGATCGAACGGGCCGTCCTGCTCGGCAAACGGCCGACGATCGGACTGGAGGATTTGCCCCCAGCCCTCGCTCAACATGGCCCAGTCCACGTCGAACCGATCGGCACGCGAACACTCCGCGAGGCCCTCGAAGGCCCCGAACGCCAGATCATCCGCGAGGCGCTGGAAATCCACAACTGGAATCGCCACGAGACCGCCGACGCGCTCGGAATCAACCGCACGACACTCTACAAGAAAATGAAACGCCTCGGTCTTCAGGAATCGGGCCACCAGGTGGCCGAGTGATCGGGCAGCGGATCGCCGTCAGCGGTCAGCGGTCGGCGGTCAGGGCGTCTGAGTCTTTGGAGTGGGGCGCCAAGAGCCACTTTGCGCGGAAGGCGTTTTCATCGCCAACCGCAGACTCCGCGCAGCGGTCTCCGCGTCTACAGACCGCTGCCCTGCTTGCCACGGCAGAGCCGCTGAACGATGAAGCGATAAGGGCCGCCGAGCCCACCCTCGGCATCCGCGACCGGCGCAACCGACCCTCCCCCCCGAAAGCGCGGAGCATGCGGGCGCGCGATCGGCTACCCAATCCGGGGCGCCCTGCGGAAAGCCCACTGACAACTGACGGCTGACCGCTGACCGCTGACTGCCCGCCCAGCGAGGTTATAATAGTGTCATGGGAATCCGATTTTCTTGCCCCAACGGGCATAAACTCAATGTGAAGGCTTTCCTGGCCGGCCGGCGGGGAATCTGCCCGTATTGCGGCGTGAAATTCACGATTCCGTCGGAGAGCACGGCCCCGGAGGCGGGCAAGCCGCCCGACGCGTCCGAGTCGCCTGTCGACGCGGCACCGCCCGGACCGGCGGCGGATCCGGCCAGCCAATTCGAGCGAGACCTGGAACTGCACGTTGCAGGTCCGCAAGAGTCTGCCGTGCCGGTTGGCGGACAAGCCGGCCATGCGACGGCCTCGGAGGAGCCGGATTTGCAGCGGGCGGCCCCGGCCGGGCCGGCCGATGCGGCAGCGGCGAACCTGGCGGAGATGTCTGGCGGCGAGGATCCCGCTGTGCCGCTTCGGCCGGCGGCGCCGATCGTCGACCCGCTTGCCGAAGCGCCCGCGGCCGTCTGGTACGTTCGTCCGCCCAGCGGCGGCCAGTTTGGTCCGGCCCAACCGGACATGGTGCAGACCTGGTTGAACGAAGGCCGGATCAGTTCCGAGACGTTCGTCTGGCGCGAAGGTTGGGCGGACTGGCGGGAGGCGGGGTCGGTGTTTCCTGCGCTTCAGCCGGCAGCCGATGGCGCGCTGGAGCCGCCGGTGGTTTCATCGACGCGTGCCGTGCCGGCCGGCGGGCTGCGGCGGGCGGCGCGTCGCAAGGCCGGTCCGCGCCTGGGCCTGATCGTTGTGCTTGCCCTGGCGGCTGTAATCTTGCTGGCAATCTTCCTCTGGATTCTCCAAGGCGGGTCTGGCCACCGCGGCCCGGCCGGCCACCGCGCCGCCGCGTCCGCGGCAGGGAGGTTGGCTCTTCTCCCGCAAAACGGCGCGCGTTTGGCACTCGGGGTAGGAGGACGCGGACGTGCTCCGCGCTGCGTCGCGCGCCAAGATTCCCGCCGCAAACGCCTCGATTTCTTGTCTTGACGCGAGTCTCGGTTCTTGCGACACTCCTCGCCCTCCGTTGAGCTCGGTCGCGGACCGGCCGCGCGGCCGGCCCGCCGCCGCTCTCGGAGTTCGGGAGTCACATCCCGGCAGCGAGGCGGAGGATGCCCCGATTGTTGACGTGGTGGTCTTCCCTGCTTCGCGAGATTTGGCAACTCAATCGAGGAGATCGGCAGGATGCGTTGCAGAGAATGGATGCTGTTGCTGGCTTTGCTTGGCGTTGTGGGGTTCGGTTGTCAAAAATCCGATCGCGGGGGGCCGGCGCCGGCATCCCCCGGCGGTACCCAGGCCTCGGCCGAGACCAGCGCGGAACCGCCGGCAGTTGCCGTGACCGAATTCTTGCAGGCGATCCGCGAGGGCAACGATTCCAAGGCCGCGGCGATGTTCACGTCGACCGCGCGAACGCAAGTGGCCCAATTGGGGATCGAAGTCGCGCCGCGAGGCAGCGATACGGCCACGTTCGAGGTCGGCAAGGTTCAGTATCTGGAAGGCGGTGGCGCGCGGGTCTCGGCAACCTGGACGGACGTGGGCGCCGACGGACATCCTCGAACCGACGACATGCTCTGGATGCTCCGCAAGTCGCCCGATGGGTGGCGGATCGCAGGGATGGCGGCAACCGTGTTTCCCGACCAGCCGCCGCTGCTGCTCGATTTCGAGAACCTTGCGGAGACGCTGAGAAAACTGGACATGCTCCGTGCAGCGATTCAGGATCGAGAGCAGGAGAATGTGCCGATTCAAGCCCAACGCCCGGCAAACACGCAGGCCGTTCAGCGTTGAGGCGGCCTCCGCGCCGCGGCTGCTGCCTGTGGCGAAGACGCCGGCTCGCGTGCCGGCGGAACCAGCAGTGAAAAAAGGCCGCGGAATCACGGCCGCATGCCACGGTGGCCAGCCCTTTGCAGAAACGGTACCGCCGGCGGACGTACGCCAGCCGGCGGATGCTCTGTATCTGTAAATCTTTTTAAGACAATAGTTTACGAGACCGACTCACGAGCGGGATGGAAGGAAATCCCGCTCGTTTTTTTGTTTCTGGGGGCGGTCTCGTTGCTCAAATCCAGGCCGCTCAGCCTTTTCTTGGACCCCTCTGGTCTTCAGAAAGTGCCCATACTTTCCATTTTCCCGTTCCTAACCGCTTGACATCGAAATCATCCATGCTAACTTAACCATCTAAGCTGTGAGATTGTCAATGTCGACCTAGACCGCAAACCTTACACAGGGCGGGGTTGTCGTGGGTCGGCACGGCACAGCTTGATTTTCGTGGCTCTCCGGCCGCTGGCCGTCGTTGCTGGGGAGCAATTCACGGGAGACGGCCGAGATGAGAGCGGATCCCTTGACGCTACGGTACCTGTTAAGTTGGAGGGTTCTTGAATGAATCGCACCTTGGTTTTCTGTGTCGCGACCATGTTCGCGATGCTGAGCGTTGTTGCCACGGCGGAGGCAGCGCGAACATGCCGCCCGAAGACGTGCGCCCCGAAGACGTGCGCGCCGGCTGCTTGCGAACCGGTCACCTGCGCCCCGGCCGTGTGCGAACCGGCCACCTGCGGCCCGAAGCGTGCCGGCCTGTTTGCTCGCATGAGGAGCAGCCGCCCGGACACCTGCGCTCCGGCTGTCTGCGAACCGGCCACTTGTGCGCCGGCTGTCTGCGAACCGGCCACCTGCGCGCCGAAGCGCTGCGGCCTGTTGGCTCGGCTGCGTGCCTGCCGTCCGGACACCTGCGCTCCGGCTGCTTGTGAACTGGCCACCTGCGCTCCGGCTGCTTGTGAACCGGCCATCTGCGCGCCGGCCGCTTGTGAACCGGCTGTCTGTGAGCCGGTTGCCTGTGAACCGGCTGCTTGCGAGCCGGCCACTTGCGCCCCGGTCGCCTGCGAGCCGGCCACCTGCGGCCCAGCTGCTTGCGAACCGGCCACCTGCGGCCCGAAGCGCTGCGGCCTGCTGGCTCGGCTGCGTGCCTGCCGCCCGGCCACCTGCGCTCCGGCCACGTGCGCGCCGGCCGCCTGCGAACCGGCCACGTGCGCGCCGGCCGAAGCAGCTCCGGCCCCCGCTGCCGCTCCGGCTCCGCCCCCGGCCCCCAAGGCCTAGTGCGTGTCGGGATTGTCCGCATCGCTCCGGCCCCGGTTCCCCGGCGCCGCCTGGGCCGGTGCATCGGATCACGGCCATCCAGTTTGAAGAACGCCCTGTTGCCTCCTCCGGATGGTCCTACGGTCATACCGGATCTTCCCTCGGTTTTGGGAAGGTCCGGTTTTTTTGCGCCCGTCTGGACCACGGCCGACCCGGTTGCGGCACTCGCTCGGCGCTCGGCTTCCCCTGTCTTTGCCCCTATCTGCGGTCCCACGCTCGACAAGGTTCAAGGTCCACGGCCCCTCAAGTCCGGTGGTCCCAGTCAAAGGCCCGGTCGTGCCCACTCTTGGCGATCGGGGACTGGTCCTTGAACCCTTGCCCCACGTTCAGCTCAAGGCCTGCTGCAATGCATCCTGCACGCGGCTCTTCTGCTGGACCCCCTGAAACATCTCGACCACCTGTCCAGCTTTGAAGATGATCAGCGTCGGGATGCTATTGATCTGGTATTGGGCGGCGGTGCCGGGAGACTCGTCGACGTTGATTTTGACGATTTTCGCGACGCCGGCGTTTTCGGCGGCAAGCTCGGCGATCATCGGCGCAATCGCTCGGCACGGTCCACACCAAGGTGCCCAGAAATCGACCAGCACCGGTTCCGACGCCTCGAGAACCTCGGCCTGGAAGTTGCTGTCGGTGACTTCGGCGACATCTGCCATCAATTCATCTCCTTATCCAGCCGGCGGCCCTGAATGGGGAACGGCCCCCGAGTAAACATCCACGATCCAAGGGCATCCTCCCCGTGATGCTGCCCGTTCGCCTCCCGAAAATCGATCCGCGGCGAAGCTTGCCTCGATTATAGGGGGGGCTGGCGATTGGTCAACGCGTTGTCTGCACGGCCGGAAGAGCCAGCCGGGCGATTCGGCCGGGCTGCGACTCAAGCGGAATTCGTCGAGGGATAAATGGGGATCGAGCCGTACGGCGTAGGGCGGACGTTTGGCGGGCTGACGGTCCCATCGACGGGCGGCAGGGGAATCACCCCTTTCCCGGTCTCCGCGGCGTCTTGCCAGCCGCCGCCGTTCTCTTCGCGGTGGCGGGCGGATTGCTCGGCGCCGAAGCGATTCTGCCCCGCCTGGCCTGCGCCGGAATCCGCCGCCACCGGCACCAGGTCGAGGCCTTGCGGCCTGCGGACCGCCGCGTCGGCGGTCCCTGCCGAACCGGCATGGGAGCCAGGCCCGCCACGATGGCCTTCTGCCGTCGTTGCGGTCGGCGGTTCCTGGCGGGCCCAACTCGCGTCTCCGCTCGAACTGCCGTATGGATCCCCGTAAGAATCTTCATCCAAGCCCCCGTAGGAACTGCCGTAGGAATCCGCGCTGCCATCCGTATCGGAACCGGAATCGGAACTGCCGTAGGAATCCGCGCTGTCATCCGTATCGGAATCGGAATCGGAACTGCTGTAGGAACTGCCGTAGGAATCCGTGCTGTCATCCGTATCGGAATTGCCGTAGGAATTCGAGGCCGGCGAGCTTCTGCGGGCGTTATCCGCCTCGTCCGCAGCGGATTCATACGGATCGGTCGATTCCTCGCAGGAGTCCGCCGGATCGTCCTCGGTCTCCGTACCGAGGTCTCCGTAACCGTACCGGCTTGGGGCCATTCCACCCGGAGGGCCGGAATCGCCGTCGGCGTAGCGATCGGGTTGTTCGCGGGCCTGGACGCTGCCGCGCAAGCCATCTTCTGCCTGGGCTGGGTCGGCAGCCCTGCCTATCGAGGCGACCACGGGTCTGACGCTTCTCACCGGCCTCGATTCTTTCTGCGCGCGTCCATTCCCCCACGGCGAGTCTTTTGATCCCGGCCGTTTGCCACCGGACCGGCTCGGCTTGATTCCGCTGGAGCCGTCCCAGTCCGCATCGCCGGCTCCCCGCGGTTGCCCGGCCCGTTCCGATTCCTCCTGATCGCCGGCCCGGTCGCCGCTCGACAGGTCTGCCGGCGGCTCGGCGTCTTCGACACGGATGATAAGCCGGGGTTGCTGGGAGCTGCCCTGAACGGCCGCCATCTCGAGGACCACTGGGAATCGAGCGGTGTTGAACCCGATGCAGGTGGCCACGAGCATCACGACTGCGATGGCGGCGGGGATTCTGGGCATGACGGACTCCACGGCGGATCGACTACCGCTTGGGGCAACCGAAAAAACATACACGCCGCTCGGCCGCCCGCAAGCGCAGCGACAGTCAAATCGCCGCGTTTTTCTCCTGCTTGGCACAGGGTAGTTCGGTTGGTGAAACCCTGCGTTCCGATCAAGGACCGTTGTAGCGGAGAGGGGGAGATGCCCCGTCGCGGAACGCGGGGAAGACGCGCGGTCCGCGGCCGGTTTTGCGCAAGCGCCAACCAGAACGGCTGTAGCGGCCAGCCCTCCCCGGGGCGCGATCACCGCGGCGGGCAACATCCGGCGGGGCAGACATCGGGGCTCGGTCCGAGATTGCCCAGGGCAAGCCGGACGGGGCGGTCGTCGAGGCGTTCCTGGAGCAACTCGCGGATCATGGCCACGAATCTCGGGTGGCAACCGACGACGGCCGCGCGGACCATCGTCATGTCCAGGTCCTGGCAGAGCCCGGCAACCTCCACGTCGAGATCGTAGATCACTTCCATGTGCTCGGCGAGGAATCCGATCGGCGCCACGACGACGTGGCGGCAGCCGGCATCGCCGCGAAGGGCGGCCAGGCGGTCACGGATGTCGGGTTCCAGCCAGGCCTGTTCGGCGGGACCGCTGCGGCTCTGGTAGACCAGGTCCCACGCGCCGCGGCCAGCCCGCTCCGCCACAAGCCGACAGGCCTCGCGAAGCTGTTCCACGTATCCGCAGCGGTCGGCCATCGCCAGGGGGAGGCTATGGGCCGTGAACAGCAGCCGTGTCGCGGGACGGTCGCCCGGGGCGATCGACTCGAAGGCCTCGGCAACCCGCTCGGCCATCGGCTCGATGAATCCTGGATGGTTGAAGAACAGCCGCAGCTTTTCCACCACCGGCGCAGCCGAGCCGATCGCCGTCCGCGCTGCCTGGATGTCCTCCAGATACTGCCGGCACCCGGAATACGAGGCGAATGCGGAAGTGACAAACGCCAATGCTCGGCGGATGCCGTCCTCGGCCATCTGCCGGATCGTGTCTTCCAGCATCGGATGCCAGTTGCGGTTGCCCCAGTAGACCGGCAGATGCACACCGTGTGCGTCCAGGTCGGCGATCAATGCCGCCAGGAGGGCTCGAAGCTGGGCATTGATCGGGCTGACGCCGTCGAAGAGGTAATAGTGCTCGGCAACCTCGAGCATCCGCGCGCGCGGCACGCGCTTGCCGCGGAGCACGTTTTCGAGGAACGGGAGGACATCCGCGGCTCTCTCCGGGCCGCCGAAGGAGACGAGCAGGACGGCGTCGTACGGGAGACCCATCGGGCTGAACCTTCCACCGGCAAGAGGAGGGGACCGCGCTTGCGCGGCGGGGCTAGCCAGACCACGACCCGGATCCCGGCGGTGAACCTGGCCGGCGCGGCGGCTTGATCAAGACGATTGTCCCCTCGAATCGGGCGAGAGTGACCCCGACGGGATTTGAACCCGTGTTGCAGGCTTGAAAGGCCTGTGTCCTAACCTGGTTAGACGACGGGGCCGCGGTGGGCAAGAGCGCTATTATAGAGCAAACAGCGCTCGAGGGAAGCAGACAGCCGAGGAATCGTCCGTTTTTTTGCGTCCAGAACGATCGTGTCAAGAATCGTTCTGAGTTTTTGCCGCATCAGCAGCCTTGCCCTCGCTGGCAGCGGCCTCGTTGCGGCGAATCGCATCAAAGACCTCGCGACGGTGGACCGGCACTTCCTTCGGGGCTTCCACCCCGAGGCGGACCTTGTCTCCTCGGATCTCGACGACGACGATCGTAATGTCATCATTGATGACAATACTCTCGTTCTTTTTGCGGGATAGTACCAACATCCTATCGTTCCTTGCCCCTTTTGGCAGTGCCTGAAGGTATTTCAGGCTCCTGCGTGGGCGTACGTACCGGGACCGCCTTTGCTTCAGCATACGCTGCCATATGTGGCAAGTCAAGGAAAGTTTGGTCCGTCAAAAAAAATCGCGGCCGCTCTGGTATGGATTTTGCCAAATAGTCAGACCGCACCGGTGGCCGAACCGCCGGCGTCCTGTCTGCGACGCGTCGTCGTGAACGCTGGCTAGTCTCTGTAAACCTTTTCTCTGCAACGACTTACCGGCTGTGCCTCGCTTCCGGTCACGTGGGGTGCAGCGTGCGGGTGGCATTATGTACCCTCGGTGTAGTATAGCGGAAGAGGTCGAACTGCGAGCAGGGTCCTCAATCCCAATGGACAGGAGGGGATCTGGCAGGACCTGTTGCTGAAAAAAATGCCGGACTGAGCGAGCCGGGACCTTGAACCTCGGCGGCTGGACCGTGCCGAACAAGGCACCATCGCGAAACGAAGTCGGAGCGAATCCCAAGCGGTCGCTGGCCCAATCCTGCGCAGAGACCTAGGACTTGCCCGCCTCGTCCCCTATAATTCATCAAGAGGAGATGCCTGCTTGGCCCGCCGGGGACCGTTGGTAGTGGCTGTGTTCGGGCGGTTTGACCCCGATCCGTGCGGGCGCGGCAAGCGGGAGGATTTCATGTCGATTGGTCGGACGAACACCATGCCCGGATTGGTGGGGTGGTTTCGGAACATATTCATCGCCGTCAGCACGGTGGCCAAGTCGTTGTGGGTGACGCTGCGCTATTGGATGCGGACGTACGATCCCCAGCGGAGGACCTACACCGAGCAGTATGAGTATCCGGAGTTGCCCGTGCCGATCGCGCCGCGCTACCGCGGCTTCCATCGATTCGACTTGACGACATGCATCGCCTGCGAGCGTTGCGCTCGCGACTGCCCGGTCGACTGCATCTACATCGGCAAGGAGCGGGTGGAGGGACGAAAGGGCTTTCGCGTCACCAGCTTCGTAATCGACTACACAAAATGCATGTTCTGCGGAATGTGTACGGAGAATTGCCCCGTCGACTGTATCTTCATGGGCTCGACCCATGATCTGAGCTGTTATAGCCGCGATGGTTGCCTGGTCGATTTTGCCAGGCTGCCGCTGGAGATTGCCTGGGGCCGGTGCACGCTGAATCCGGCGGCTGTCGCTATGTCGAAATATATCACGGAAACGGTCCATGAGGGGCCAAACTGAGGTCAAATCAGTTTCGCGTTTCCTTACCCGCGGATGCATCATCGGAACCGAGTCGCGTGAGAGGCATGAAGACGTTTACGATCGAGCAGGCCAACGCCACCCTGCCGCTGGTTCGGGCCATCGTCTCCGACCTGGTTGAGTTGTCCGTGGAGGTGGCAGAGCGGCGCCAACGAGTCGGGTATCTGCTGAAACATCGGCGGAAGAATGAAAACGACCCTTACTGGCAGGAGTTGGCGGCGATGGAGGTTTCGCTGCAGGGCGACTCGGAGCGGCTCCGCGGCTATATCGACGAGCTTCGCCAGGTCGGGGTCGAGCCTGCCAGTGCCGTGGATGGAATCGTCGATTTTCCCGCGGTAATCGATGGCCGGGAGGCCTTTCTGAGTTGGAAGCTCGGCGAGCCGGAAATCCTCTATTGGCACGAAGCCGGAAGCGGATCGCTCGTGCGGCGGCCTCTCGCCGCGGAGGCGGGGGCCTCCGGCGAATCCGCCGGCGGCTCGGCGCACACGAAGTAGCACGGCAGTCGTCTGTCCGGTCTCCCCTCTCCGCGAACTGCGGATTCGTGCTTGGTCGCGCTGCCGGGCTGTCAAATTGGCAGTCCGGGGCCTCCGCGCTGGACGATTCCTGTCATCCTTGCGGGCGGTCTTCCCGGCTGGTCTGCTCGATGCCGGCGTAACTCTACTTGCACAAAGTCTTTAACGAGTTGGCCGATCGATTGGCGCGCCAGTTGCGTCACCGTGGGGAGACATCGCTGGTTGTGCGCAGATTTGGCAGCCGTCCAAGCCTGGCAAGACCGTTTACCGAGCGCGCTTCGGGCTGTCCGATTGGCTATGCCTGGCAGCAACAGGCCGTGCGGCGAGGTCGGCGGGAGGGTTTTTGGCCGGGACGGCGGAATTTCAAAAACGCTCGTAAGTCATGCAATTTCGGAGGCAAGCAGGTAATGGCGAAGAAGAAGGCCGAAACGAAGGCGTCCGGCGGCGAGATCAAGCTCCAGCCGTTGGCAGACCGCCTGGTCATTGAACGCGAGGAATCGGAAGAGGTCACCGCAGGCGGGATCGTGCTGCCGGACACCGCCAAGGACAAGCCCGCGCGCGGCCGGGTGGTCAGCGTCGGCGACGGGCGGATGCTCAAGGACGGGAAGCGCGCCCCCTTCCAAGTCAAGGTCGGAGACCGCGTGCTGTTCTCTTCGTACGCCGGCGAGGAATTCAAGGTCGGCGACAGGGAGTTGTTGTTGATGCGGGAAGAGGATGTTTTGGCGGTGATCGTGTGAGAACGAGTGCTGGGGGACCGGCCCGCGGCGCGGCCCGTCGCGGCAGGCGGGTCCAGCAACGAGAGAATTGAAGGAGAACACATCCGATGGTAAAGATGATTGCGTTTGATCAGGAAGCCCGCGATGCCCTCCGGCGGGGCGTTTCCAAGTTGTCACAGGCGGTCCGGGTCACGCTCGGTCCGCGCGGACGCAACGTGATCCTCCAGAAGAGCTTTGGCTCCCCGACCGTCACCAAGGACGGCGTGACGGTGGCCAAGGAGATCGACCTGGAGGACGTTTACGAGAACATGGGCGCCCGCATGGTCCGCGAGGTCGCCTCGAAGACGAGCGATGTGGCGGGCGATGGGACAACGACGGCCACGATCATGGCCGAGGCGATTTTCAACGAGGGCCTCCGCGCCGTCGTCGCCGGCGTGAACCCCGTGCATCTGAAGCGCGGCGTGGATCGCGCTGTGGCCGACATCATCGCCAATCTCAGAAAGATGTCGATTACAATCAAGACGAAGGAGGAAATGGCGCAGGTCGGGTCGATCGCGGCCAACAACGACCGGGAAATCGGCGACCTCCTGGCCGAGGCAATGGAGAAGGTCGGCAAGGATGGCGTGATCACGGTCGATGAAGGCAAGAGCCTGACCACGGAAGTCGAGTGGGTCGAGGGCATGCAGTTCGACCGCGGCTACCTGTCGCCGTATTTCGTCACCGACGCCCAGGCGATGGAGTGCGTCCTTGAAGACGCGTACGTGCTGATCCACGAGAAGAAGATCTCCAGCGTCAAGGACCTCGTGCCGGTCCTCGAGGCCGTGGTCAACGCCGGCAAGCCCCTGCTGATCGTCGCCGAAGACATCGACGGCGAAGCCCTGGCGACGCTGGTCATCAACAAGCTCCGCGGGTCGCTGAAGGTGGCCGCCGTCAAGGCCCCCGGCTACGGCGACCGCCGCAAGGCGATGCTCGAGGACATCGGCATTCTGACCGGCGGCAGCGTCCTCTTCGAGAGTCTCGGCACGAAGCTCGAAAACGTGACGCTCGCCGACCTGGGGCGCGCCAAGAAGATCGTCATCGACAAGGACAACACGACGATCATCGAGGGCGCGGGCAAGAGTGCCGAGATCAAGGGGCGCATCGACCAGCTCCGCCGCGAGATCGAGAAGGTCAAGAGCGACTATGATCGCGAGAAGCTCGAGGAGCGGCTGGCGAAACTCGCCGGCGGCGTGGCGAAGGTCAACGTCGGCGCGGCCACCGAGAGCGAGATGAAGGAGAGGAAGGCCCGCGTCGAGGACGCCCTGCACGCCACCCGGGCGGCCGTCGAAGAGGGGATCCTGCCCGGCGGCGGCGTGGCCCTGCTCCGGGCTTGCGCGGCGCTGAAGCCGGAAGGGCTCGTCCAGGACGAGCTGGTTGGCTACAAGATCGTCGTTCGCGCCTGCCGCGCCCCGCTGACGCAGATTGCGGCCAACGCCGGGCAGGATGGCGGCGTGATCTGCGAGAAGGTGGCCGAGATGAAGAACGGCATGGGCTACAACGCGGCCACCGGCGAGTTCGAAGACCTGGTCAAGGCCGGCGTGATCGACCCGACGAAGGTCACGCGGACCGCCCTGGAGAACGCGGCCAGCGTGGCTACGTTGCTGTTGACCAGCGACGCCCTGGTGGCCGAGAAGCCCAAGGAAGAGAAGGCCCCGGCCGGGCACGGCGGCCCCCACGACATGTACTAGGCAGCGCTCCCTGCCAGCAAGTTTCCCCAGAAAGCCCGCCGGCCATTCTCCCTCCCCCCACGGCCGGCGGGCTTATTTTGCCCGCGGCAGCGACGCGCGCGCGGCCTCCGCGCTGGAATCGAACCGGCGGCGTTCTGCCGGAGACGGCCAGTTACTCAATCACCGGCAGTTGCGCCAACGCCCGCTCGATGCGATCCTGGGGATAGGCGAAGTCTTCCAGCGCGCCGGCGAAGAAGCGGTCGTAGGAACTCAGGTCGCAGATGCCGTGGCCGCTGAAGTTGAAGAGGATGCATTCTTCCTTGCCCGTCTCCTTGCAGCGGAGGGCTTCGACGATCGCCGCTCGGATCGCGTGCGACGTCTCGGGCGCGGGAATCGTCCCCTCCGTCTCGGCGAACAGCTTGGCGGCCTCGAAGCATTCGATCTGGTGAAACGCGGCCGCTTCGATCAGGCCCAGCTTGGCGGCATAACTTAAGCTCGGCGCCATGCCGTGATAGCGGAGCCCGCCGGCGTGGATGCCCGCCGGAATGAACGTGTGCCCGAGCGTGTGCATCTTCATCAGCGGCGTCAGACCGGCCGTGTCGCCGAAGTCGTAACGATACTGCCCGCGGCTCATCGTCGGGCACGACTGCGGCTCGGCGGCGATGAACCGCATCTCGGCGCCGGCGATCTTGTGGCGGAGGAAGGGAAACGCCAGGCCGGCATAGTTGCTCCCGCCGCCGACGCACCCGATGATCACGTCGGGGCTGTCGCCGGCGATCTTCATCTGCTGCTCCGCCTCCAGGCCGGTGATCGTCTGGTGGAGCATCACGTGGTTCAAGACGCTGCCCAGCGTGTACTTGGTGTCGTCGCGCGCGATCGCCGCCTCGACGGCCTCGCTGATCGCAATCCCCAGGCTGCCGGGGCAGTCGGGGTCTTCGGCCAGGATCGTCCGCCCCGCCTCGGTCTCCTCCGAGGGGCTCGGCGTGACTTCGCCGCCCCAGACGTGCATCATCGAGCGGCGGTAGGGCTTCTGGTGGTAGCTGACCTTGACCATGAACACCTTGCACTTGATGCCGAACTGGGCGCAGGAGAAGGCCAGCGCCGCGCCCCATTGGCCGGCGCCCGTCTCGGTGGTCAACTGGTAGATTCCCTCCATCTTGTTGTAATAGGCCTGAGCGACCGCCGTGTTGGGCTTGTGGCTGCCGGCCGGACTGTGGCTCTCGTCCTTGAAGTAGATCCGCGCGCAAGTCCCCAGCGCTTTCTCCAGGTTGAATGCCCGCACCAGGGGGCTCGGACGCCAGATCGCCAGCACGCGGCGAATCTCGTCGGGAATCTCGATCCAACGCTCGCGGCTGACCTCCTGCTCGATCAATGCCTTGGCAAAAATCGGCTCCAAGTCCGCCGGACCAACCGGCTGTCTCGTGGCGGGGTGCCTCGGTGGCGGGATTTGTCCGGGCAAGTCGGCCTGGAGATTGTACCACGCCTGGGGCATTTCACTTTCCGACAGCAGAATTCGCTTCGCACTCATCAAAATCTCCTGCCACGATACCGCCGTGGCCCTGCCGTGCCACCGTCCGGCGCGAGCGGGCGCGGAGACGGCACGTCGCTGAAAAAAATGTCTTCCCTCGGATAACCGAAATCTTCCCTCTCCCACCCGCCGGGGAGGGAATCTTCTAAACTAGTCAAATTCCGGCCTCTTGTCGATGGTGAGCCCGCCGAGAAATGGCTTGTCGCCGCCGGGCATTTCGACACCCGGCCCCCCTCGGGTTATACTACGTTAAGCTCCGGCACCCGCTTCGATTAGACGTCCCATGACCCGCCTCTTCCGCCTGCGACTCCTGCTGCTTGCCGTTGCCTGCTGGGCAGGCGGCCAAGGCCCTCTCCAACAGACGCCCGCCGCTGAGGCCAACGCGGCCCTCCAAGCCGCGCTGGAGTCGATTCAAGCGGACCAGATCGAGGGCTACGTAACCCATCTGGCGGACGATCAGTTCGAGGGCCGCGAGGCGGGCACTCCGGGCGGGCATGCCGCTGCCGACTACCTGGTCGAGCAGCTTGGCAAGCTGCAACTCGACGCCGGCGGAGAGGATGGCAGCTTCCTCCAGCCCTTCTCCGGCGGATACAGGAACGTCCTCGCCCGGCTCAACGGCCGCTCCGCGGAGCCGGATCGTCAGACACTGGTCGTCTGCGCCCATTACGACCATATCGGCCGCGGCAGCCAGAAGACAAGCCTCGGCAAGATCGGGGAAATCCACAACGGCGCTGATGACAATGCCAGCGGGGTCGCGGCCGTCCTGGAAATCGCCGAGGCCTTCTGCCACCTCCCCGCCCCCCCGCGGAGGAACGTCCTGTTCGCCTTCTGGGATGCCGAAGAGCAGGGGCTCCTTGGCTCAAAGCACTGGCTCGCCAATCCAACCGCACCCCTCCATAGTGTGGTCGGTGTGATCAACCTCGATATGGTCGGACGGCTCCGCGACGACCGGGTGATCTTGTTCGGCTCGCGGACCGCGGCCGGATACCGGCGGATGGCGGCCAGGAACAATCGGCAGACCGACTTGCGGATTGACTTCTCCAGGTCACTGGCCGCCAACGGAGACCACTTCCCATTCGTCGGCCGTCAAATCCCCGTCCTCTTCGCCCACACCGGCGTGCATGGCCAGTATCACCGCGAGACCGACGACGCCGACCTGGTCAAGGTGGAGGGAATCAGCCGGATTGCCGGGCTCTTGTTCGGCATTGCCTTTGAGTTGGCTGAAGCAGCCGCATGTCCGCCCTTTCGCACCGCCTGCCTTGCCGAGTCGGCCGCGAGTGGGGCGGAGGCGGATCGCGGCCGGGGCGCGGCGCCCCTCCGACTCGGCGCCGCCTGGCGCGCCGGCGGCGCCGAGGGGCCGGGGGTGGCGATCGCAACGGTTGTCCCGGGTTCGGCGGCCGATAAGGCCGGAATCCGGCCCGGCGACCGCTTGATCGAGGTGGCCGGCCGCGCGATCCGATCCGGCGAGGACCTTTCCGGAGCGGTGATCTCGGCCACCAATCCGGTCGAGGTCGTCGTCCAACCACCCGAAAGCCAAGATGTCCGCGCTTTGGTCGTCGAACTGGCCGGCAAGCCGCTCCGCCTCGGAATCACCTGGAAGACCGACGAGGCGGAGCCGCGGACGATCATCATCGATTCCGTCGTCGACGGCTCGGCGGCCGCAAGGGCCGGGCTTCAACCCGACGATCGGATTTACGAAGTGGCCGGGCGCAGTCCCGCCGACGATGGCCAATTCGCCGAGTGGATCGCCACCCTTCCGGGGCCCCTCGAATTGCTGGTTGAGCGGGAAGGGCGGCTGATGGTGGTGGTTGTCGACCGCGCCGACGCCGCACTCGGCGGATCAGACGCCCGCCGATGACTTTCTTGGTTCCCAAGCTCCAGCGTTCTCCTGGTTCCCAAGCTCCAGCTTGGGAACCTCACCGAAATTCCTGTCTCCTCCTCCGCCGGGTCAATGCGGAAGCTTCCGAAGATCCCGGGCCGCTCACCGGGCCTTTCCGCCGTCGCCGGCGGGTCTAGAATAAGGTCATGACGACAAAATCACTGACTGCACTGCCGGTTTTCAACGAACGAGCCCACGTCGGCAAAGTCCTCGATGAGACGCTCCGCTATAGTCGCCATGTGCTGGTTGTCGACGACGGATCGACGGACGGCACTTCCGAGGTGCTTGCCGCTCGCAAGGATATCCGCGTTGTCACTCACGGCGAGAACCGCGGGTACGGCGCCGCTTTGAAAAGCGCGTTCGACTACGCGATTGGCCACGGATACGGCGTGCTGGTGACGATCGACTGCGATGGCCAGCATGAGCCGAAACGGATCCCGGAGCTGGTGGCCGCCACGGGCCGCGCCGACATCGTATCCGGCAGCCGCTACCTGGCCCAGTTCGCCGGCGACAGCCGCCCCCCTGAGCAGCGTCGGCGGGTGAACCGCATCATCACCGAGGAGATCAACCGCCGCCTTGGACTGCATCTGACCGACGCATTCTGCGGTTTCAAGGCCTACCGGGTCGACGCCCTGCGGCGGATCGAGGTGACGGACCCGGGCTACGCAATGCCCCTGGAGTTGTGGGTTCAAGCCGCTTTCCATCGCCTGCGGATTCTGGAAGTCGCCGTCCCCTTGATCTATCTGGATGAGGCGCGGTCCTTCGGCGGCTCGCTCGACGACACGTCAACCCGGCTAGCCGTCTACCGCGAAGTCCTGGAGCGTGCCATCCGGCGGTGTCTCGTCGCCGATGGCCGCTGTACCTCTGCGGCGGCGCGGGGCGCTTGTGGGACTGTTGCCGGATTGCACGTCTCCAAGTTCTCGACAGCCGGATCGGCGTGTGGAGAGACCCTGTAATGGCCTCGGGCCGCGAGTATTTGGAGTATCGGCCCTTGCGAGCTCCTCGCGAGAGCGGCGCGAGGATGTTTGTTCCGCCTTGGGAGGAGGTTGGTTCGCTGGTTGGGGCCAACCGCCGCACGCGGGCCGCGGCCTGCTGCGACATCCAGGGCAAGTGCCTTGGGCGGCTGGCCGCCGCCGCGAGAACGGAACTGGTCCGGGCTGCCCGGCACTGGACGGGCCAGTACCGCGACCTGGACGCCTGGGCCGAGCAGTCGCCCGAGCGGGTCCTTCTCGCCGGTCATCAACCGCAGATGTTTCATCCGGGCGTGTGGCTGAAGAATTACGCGCTCAGCCGTTTGGCCGAAGAACATCACGCCCTCGGAGTGAATCTCGTCGTCGACAGCGATATCCTGTGGAGTGCCGTGCTTCGGGTGCCCGGCGGGTCGCCCGCGGAGCCCCGCGTGGCCAATATTCCGTTTGACGCCCCCGGTCTGGCGGTCCCCTTCGAGGAGCGGGGGATTCTCCAGCCGGAGGTTTTTGCGAGTTTCGCCGATCGCGTCGCGGAGCAGCTTGCGGACCTGGTCAAGGATCCGCTGGTGGGCAGCTATTGGCGGCTCGTCCGCCGGCGCGCGGCCGATGGCCATCGATTGGGGGCGTGCCTGGCCCAGGCCCGCCACGCGATCGAGGGCGCGTGGGGCTGGCGGACTTTGGAAGTGCCCCAGAGCGCGGTCTGCGACACGTCCGCCTACCGGTGGTTTCTCTGCCACCTGCTCGACGAGTTGCCGCGATTCCAGCGCGACTACAACGAGGTGGTCCGCCAATATCGGGCGATCCACCGGATCCGCAGTGCGGCCCACCCGGTCCCGGACCTGGCGGAGCAGGACGGTTGGCTGGAAGCGCCGTTTTGGGTCTGGCAGGCCGGCGATCCCCGCCGCCAGCGGTTGTTTGCCCGCCGCGTGGGGAACGCCGTTCTGCTTACGGACCGTCGCGGGCTGGAGATTGCACTGCCGCTTGCGCCGGGGGGCGACCCGCTGCGAGCGGTCGACGCCCTCGACGACTGGGCTGCCAAGGGGGTCCGGATCCGATCCCGGGCGCTGATCACCACGCTGTGGGCCCGGCTTGCGCTGGGCGATCTGTTCGTGCACGGCATCGGCGGGGCCAAGTACGACCAGGTGGCCGATGCGTTGATTTGGCGATTCTTCCGTGTCGCGCCGCCCGGCTTCTTCATCGTCTCCGGGACCCTCCATTTGCCGGTCCACCGCCCGGCCGACCGCGGCCAGGTCTCCCGGCGGATTCGCCAGGAGCTTCGCCGGCTGGAGTTCCAGCCCGAGCGCTACCTCGACCAGGTCCATCCCGCCGTGCCCGCCGACGCGCGGCGGCTGGCCGAGGAAAAACGCGCTTGGGTCTTCAGGGAGGTGGCCGGGGAGAGCCGCCGGCAGCGATTTCTGGCGATCCGCGGGCTGAATCGCGAGCTTCGTCGGTGGGTCGCGCCGCGCGCGGCGTGCCTCCGCCGGGAGCTCGACATCGCGGAGCAGTCTGCCCGGGCCAGCGCCATCCTGACTTCGAGGGATTACGGCTTCTGCCTCTACCCGGCCGCCACGCTCCACGATTTTTTTACCGGGTTGCTTCCCAAACGCGTCTGAATACGCTTTGATATCTTGGGTGCCGTTAGCAGGTTGAAGATGGACACGCTCCACCAAGAAGGGACTCGAGCCGATGAGCGGGAGCACGCCTCTTTCCGCATCGACGCGGTCGCTTCCGGCGACGAAATCGATGCGGCGGTTGGGTCAGCCAATGGCGATTGTCTCCGCCAAGACGGCGGATGATGTCTCGGCCCTGCACTTTCTCAACGCGGTCTTCCACGGACCGTCGCCAGGCGAATTCAAAGCCGCGCTGGAAGACCCGTATTACGAAAGCCGCGATCGCCTGCTGATCAAGGGGGGCCGCCAAATCTATGGCCACGTGCAGATCACGCGGCGGGCAATCCGCTTCGGGCATGCGCTGATTCCGGCCGCCGGGCTGCGCTGGCTGGCCACCGCGCCCGAAATCCGCGGCCGGGGATTCGGGGCAATCCTGCTCCGCCGCGCCGAACGCCTGATGGTCGAGCGAGGGGCCGCGGTCGGATTGCTCTCTACCACGCAGCCGGCCTTCTTTCGCCGGGCCGGCTGGATCGATTGCGGGGACCGCAACCGCTGGGTCGCCGGCGTCTGGCAAATCCTCGCCGTGCTCGCGCAGACGGACGACTATCCGAAGATTCGCCGGCCGCTCGACATCCGCCCCGTGCGGCGGATGGAAATCCTCGACCTGGCCAGAATCTATCGGCTCAACACGGACGGCACGTACGGGCCGCTCGAGCGGTCGGAAACCTACTGGCACTGGCTCGTCAGTCGCCGGGCCTACGACGAAATTCTCGTGGCGATCGATTGGGGGAAACACCGCAGCCGGGCGTCATCCCCCCCGGAAATCGTCGGCTATGCCGCCCTCAAGGCCGGCCAGGTCCTCGAGCTGATGACCGCCCCCGGTCATCCCAAGTCCGGCGTGCAACTCCTCTGCCGCGCCTGCGGAGAGGCAATCGAGCAGGGCATCGACACGCTCGGCATCCACCTGGCCGAGGGCCACCCTCTCGGATCCATGCTCCAGCGGGCCGGCGCGGCCGTCTCTGTCGGCCATCCGCGCCACTGCGAAGTGCTGATGGCCAAGCTGCTCAGCCCGGATCGGATGCTCCAGCGGCTCTCGGTCGAGTTGCTCGATCGCGCCAGGCGCGAAGGCCTGGGATTGCCGCTGGAGTTGGGCTTCGCCGTCGGGAACCGCAAGTACCAACTCGCGCTCGCCCCCGCGCCGCGCGGGCTGGATCACGACAAGGGCCGCGCCCCGACGGCGGCGAGCGTTGGCGGCGGTTCCGTCCGCCGCAGCCACCTGCGCCTCGACGGCACGGCCTTCTCGCAGCTTCTGCTCGGAGCGATCGCCGGCGGGGCGGGCGCATCGGCGGGGGTCGAAGGCTCCACAAAACTCGCCCGCCAGACCGCCGCGGCCCTCTTCCCCGGCCATCTCCTTTGGCGCCCTCCGCTGGACGACCTGCCGGTCGGCGCCAGGGCCTGACGGTTCCCCGCCGCACCGAATGCACTCGACTCCTCGACGGCCGGATCTACACCGACTTCAGCCCGCGAGCCACACGCTCCTTCCGCCGCGCGTTGTCGAGGGCCTGGAACACTTCATCGGGATTGGCCAGGCCAACCAGCCGCAGTTGCGGATCGGACGGGTCGGCCGACTGGACGACCACGGTGCCGACGCCGCCGTTGATGACGCGATCCCAGAGCGTTCGCTCGAGCTTCAGATCATCGATGTCGATCACCTCGATGACGTCGCGGACGCGGCGAAAGATGCCCTCCTCGTGATAGAACTGGTGGGCGGTCAACTCGTACTTGATCGTGCCGACGCGGTAGATTCGCACGCAAAGGTACCAGATCCACAGGGCCGCGATCGTCGCGATCGAAGCGTAGCCGGCCCATTTCCACCAGCCGCTCTCCCCCCACCATAGCCAGACAACGACCGCCAACAGGGCCGCCGTGACTAGGCACGTGGCCAAGAATCGAAAGTTCAGCGCCTTGGGCGAATAGCCCCCTTTCGACCAACCCGCCGCGGGCGCGTCCCCGGCCGTCTGGGCACCCCCCTCGCGGGCCCTTTCCATGATCCGCTCGCTGGCGGTCTGCTGCGCCGCCTCGCCGGCCGGTTGCTGGCTTCCGCTTTGGCCGCCGTCTTCGGCTGCCGGCTGGGGAGGCGATGTGGCAGCGGGCGCCCCCTCCGCGGCCTGCTCGAGTTTCTCGCCGCATTTCGGACAATAGACGGAATCGACATTCACCTCGTTCTGACACGCTGGGCACTTCATGTTGTTCGGTCCTTTCCGCGGGGGTTGCCTTCTGCCGGCTCGGTGCGGCCTATTATAAACTTTTCGACGTCCGAGACTACTGGCCTCGGCGACGCGCGCGATTCGCCCGCCGGCGGCAGAAGACGGCGAGTGCGGCAACTGCTGCTCTGGGCGGCCGCGGATGGCCTGCCACCGAGGGGGGTGGCGCTTCTGCAAGAGGCGGACCGCCAACCGTCGCCCGCCGCACGCTGCCAGGTTCAAGGTCCCTCGGTCCGCTGCCGTGGACCAACGGCCCGGTCTTGACCACGCCTGGCCCGTGAGAATTGGGCCTTGAACCTTGGCCGTGCCGCGGCGACCTGCCGCGCGGTTATCCCGCCGGGGTCGGGTACGCCTCCGCGAGATCGCGAGATTATCGCCATCCCCCTTTCTAAAACGGCGGGAATGTGTACAGTACAAAGGGCGGGATAGGGAGCTGCCCGGCTATGAAATGCCCGTTCTGTCACGTCGACAACGACAAGGTGATCGATTCGCGAGCGAGCGAGGACGGCGTCGCCACGCGGCGGCGTCGGCAATGCAACGCTTGCCTCCGCCGCTACACGACCTACGAGCGCGTGGAACGGACGACCGTCCGGGTCGTGAAGAAGGACGGCACCCGTGTGCCGTTCGATCGCGCGAAGCTCATCCAGGGGCTGGAGAAGGCCTGCTGGAAGCGCCCGATCGCCGACGCCGATCTGGAGGCGTTGGTCACCGAGGTGGAGAACCACATCGAAGCCAACTGCGAGTCGGAGGTGGAGAGCCGCTATATCGGCGAGATCGTGATGGAGTATCTCCGCGAGCTGGACCAGGTGGCCTACGTGCGTTTTGCCAGCGTCTACCGGCAATTCAAGGACGTGAGGGACTTTGTCGATGAACTGCGGCCGATGCTTGCCGATCCCGGCCGCGCCGCCCGGGCCGGATCGCCACCCGGCGGGCTGCCAGGAATCTCAGTGACGGCGATCGACGACAAACTGGGCAATTCCGACAAGCGAGTCCTTTGAGGGCGCGTCGGGAATGCCGCGCAGCTCCGTGGCGGCGGACTCGACGAACTCGGTCGCTCTCCGCTTCGAATAGCTGATGGCATCCGACTTTTCGAGCCACGGCTTCAGCGCCTCGCGGTGGTGGGCGGTCGTCGTCGAGAGAATCTCCACCATTTTGGCGCGTTGCTCGGGCCCGCTCTGGTTGAGCAGCCGGATCAGGGGCAGCGTGGGCTTCTGTTTGACCAGATCGGTGCCCAGCGATTTTCCGATCGTCTGCTCGTCGCCGAGGACGTCGAGCAGGTCGTCGACAATCTGGAAGGCGACCCCCAGCTTGCGTCCGAAAGCCGTCAGGGCCTGCCGCTCGGCCTCGCCGGCGCCGGCGTAGTGCGCGCCGATTTCGCAGCAGCAGGCACAGAGCGAGGCCGTCTTGTCGGCGATGATCTCCAGATAGCCGTCCTCGGTCAGATCGTAGTTCCCCCGCGTCTGAATCTGGCGGAGCTCGCCTTCGCACATCAGCCGGCTGGCTTCGATCAAACGGCGGACCGCAAACGGATTGTCGAGCGACGCCGCCAGGCGAAACGCCCGCGCGAACAGGTAGTCGCCCAGCAGGATGCTCGCCTCGTTGTCCCAGCGGGCATTGACCGTGTCGAGATGCCGGCGGATGGTCGCCTCGTCGAGGACGTCGTCGTGAATCAGCGAGGCGGTGTGTACCATCTCCACGGCGGCCGCCAGTTGCAGATGCCGGCCGTCGATGCCCCCGCAAAGCTTGCCCGCGAGCAGGACCAGGGCGGGACGCAGGCGTTTGCCCCCAAGCCGGAAGCCGTGCCGGGCCAGCTCCTCGACGAACGGGTATTCGCTCGTCAGCTCCGTTCGCAGCAGCTCGTCGACCTGGACCAGCTCCTCGCGGACCACGGCGTACAGCGTGCGCAGTTCTTGCGGAGCGGCATCGCGTTTCTCAATCGTTTGGCTCATCAATTCCTTCCCAGCCGCCAAGCGCAGGTTCTCTGCGCGCTCGCGCGTCTTTCTGCCCAAAGGACCCCAACGGCCCGATTTGCCGGACTGCCTTGCGGGAAAATCGAACGACTGTGCGACCCACTCCAGCGGCAGCGCGCGACAGAGCGGAATCAACGCGCCTGCCCGCCATGATTCCAGCCAGCCGGGCCGCTGCCGATTGCCCCGCTCTCGTCAAAACCGGGCCGTTCGTCGGCCATTCGAGAGGGCTCGCGGGGGCGGCGCTGCCAGGGCGCATCGAATCCAAGGAAGACCAACCTCCTAGTTTACTCCCTCAGGTGGCGGAATGGCAATCGCTGCTCCGCCACCCCCGGTCAAGCCTCCCGCAGGGCGCGCTGGATGATTTGGCGATCGAAGTAGTTGATCGACATGCCGGCGTCGACGACGATCCGCTGGGCATTGATCCCGCTCGAACGGGGGCTGAGGAGAAAGGCCACCACGTCGGCCGCCTCCTGGGTCTGGACAGCCTTCCTCCGGGGGGTGACTTGCTCGGCAAAAAGGTACGAGTCGACGTAGCCCGGGATTCCGGCCGAGGCCGAGGTCTTCAGCAGCCCCGGGGCGACGGCGTTGAAACGCACGCGCGAGAACTGGCTGAACGACTTCGCCAGAAACGCGATCGATGAATCCAGGGCGGCTTTCACCGGAGCCATGAAGCCGTAGTTCTCGCTTGCCATCCGCGTCGTGGAGATCGAAATCGTCACCACGGACGCGTCGGCGGCGAGCAGGTCCTTCAGCTCGCGGCTGATCGCGATCAGCGAATAGCACGAGATGTCGACCGCCTGAAGGAACGCCTTCTTGGGGGTCTCATGAAACGGCTTGATTCCCTCGGAGTAATCGGCGTAGGCGATCGAGTGGACCAGGCCGTCGAAGCGATCGAATCGCGCGGCGACGTCCTGCCTCAACCGGGCGATCTCGTCGGGCTGCTCGACGTCGCAGACGAACACGGCAGCGCCGCCGAACAGCGGTTTTTGCCCCTGGCGAATCTCCTCGCTCTGGACAACGAAAACGCACTCGACGCCGGCCGCCTGGAGGGTCTTGGCGACGTGGGCGGCGACGCTCTTCCGGTTCGCCACGCCGAAGATCAGGATCCGCTTGCCTGCGAGCTGCAGAAAGTCCATCGCCGCCGCCTCCCTCAGGTGTTTGCCGCCGTGCAGGCGAATTCGAAGCTTACAGCGAGTCTTCCGCCGACCGTGACGCGCGCCTTGAGGAAGAACGCATCGGCGAGGCGCTCGGTCAGCTCAACCGCCATCCGCAAGGTCTCCCGGGGGCGGACCATCCGTTTGAACCGCACCTGGTTGATCCGCGTGGCGACGGGGACTTTGCCTTCGACCGCAGCGAAGTGGCGGGAAAGCAGGATCGCCCCCGCCTGCATCGCCGCCTCGCAGAGCAGCACGCCGGGCACAAGCGGAAAACCCGGATAGTGGCCGGCGAAAAAGTCTTCCCCGCCCGAAAATGTCTTCGTGCAGACAATCCGGTCTTCTCCCCACTCGACGATCTCGTCGACCAGGAGGAACGGGTCGCGGTGGGGGATGGCATCCAGAATCTGCTGGCGGGTCATGCGATTTCCATTCGGCCGATTCAGTCAAGCAGGAACGCGTCGACGTCGTTGGAGACGATCACGCCGTAGTTGACCGCCCCCAGCCAGCCCGACATGATAATCCCCACGCTGCCGGCGTGATAGAGTCCGGCGATCTCGCGCGGCAACCGCCGGCTGACGGCCAGGCCCTCGTACTTCGTGCCGAAGCTCGAGCCCGCCCAGTGCCCGGTGTAGCGCGCGAACGTCCGCGGCGTCGCGCACTCGGTGGCGTCGATCTTCTCGCGGATCTTGGGCACGTATTTCTCCACGGCATCGAGCGTCGTCTCCACCAGGCGCCGCTTGCCCGCCTGATAGTCGGCCTCGTCCAGGCCGGCCCAGTCTTCGTACCGGGCGTTGGTGCTCGAGACGATCAGCGAGCGGTTTCGCTCCGGCCGCGTCTTGGGATAGTAGAACGAATACGTGCGGCTGGTGACCTGGCGGCTGAGCAACAGGTCCGTGCGGAACACCGGCGCGGTCGAAGTGAACAGCAGGTCGCCGCATGCCGCTTCGTCCAGCCGGACATCCGGTTTCAGCGCCATGTAGACCTGGGTGCTGGAGTTGTTCAAGCGGACGGCGCGCGCCTCGTCGAGGAACCGGGGATCGAAACATGCCTCGCCGACGAGGTCGAAGATCGTCCCCTTGAGGTTGCCGTTGGAGACGACCGCCCGGCAACCGATCCGCCGCCCGTTGACGGTCACCGCGGCGACGCGGCCCCGCTCGACATGGATTCTCTCCGCACGGCAGCGGATCCGCACGTCGACGCCGTTGCGGCGCATCTCGGCGTCCATCATGCCGATCAGCTTGTCGGTTCCGCCGGCGAAGGTGTAAACGCCCTTGGACATGAAGTTGGAGAAGACGATCCCGTACGTCAGGGCGGGGTCCTCGAGGGTCGAGCCGTTGGCGTAGGTGATCGGCTCCATCAGCAGCCGGACGACGTCCTCGCGGCCGGGAAAAAACCGCACGAACAACTCGCCGGCGGTCATCGACTGATCGCCGAGATGGGTCATCGCCCGGGCGGTGTCGAAGAATTCATCGACGGTCTTGCGCGCGACGCCGAATCGCTCGACGAGGTGCCGGGTGAAGTCCTGGCGATCGAATGTCGTCGAGAGGGAGAACATCGGATTGTCGAAGCGGATGTGCTTGAGCTGGACGATCGAGTCGGCGATCTGGCCGTTCCAATATCGGCGGCAGCTCTTGATCATGCCGACGGGAAAGCCGTGGAGGGAGACGTCGAAGATGTGCCCGCCGGGGCGGCGGAACCAGGTGGCCAATCCGCCCAGCTTGTAGTGCTGTTCGAGGAGCAGGACGG